>JAATET010000003.1 GCA_015655545.1 Chthoniobacterales bacterium
CTCGCTCCAAATCCAGACGACGGCATCGAGCTTGCCCTTCGCGGAAAGAATGCAGGCCTGCAGGGCGCGATCGGGAAGAAGCTTCCGGAGGTCGTTCGAGACCTGGCCGTTGAGGTAGCGCAGGCGATCCGCACCGCTCACGGAAAATCGCACGACATCGCGGACGGCGAAAAACCCACCCTCGGCGCGCAAGCGGGCCAACCGCCCGTCAGCCGCTTCGCTCACACCTCGCGCGCCGCTCCGCCAAAAAGCGAGAATCGCTTCGGCTTCGGCCCGGTGTCGCCGGCGGCGGCGGCCAGCACGTTCGCGGTGAGCGGATCGCGGCCGGGAAATGCGTAGTGCTGAGCGATGGCGGAAAAATCGAGATCGCTCCAGCCGCGCTGCATTCCAGCGACCAGCGCACCGGCGGCGGCGGCGGCGGCGGGCAGCTCCAACCCGGCGGCCTGGCCGGCCTGGAGCGCGAGCTGGATATCTTTGAACATGTGCTTGAGCGCGAATCGCGGCTCGAAGTCGCCATTGATCATCGCCGGAAGTTTCATGTCCGCGATGCCGGACCGGGTGCCGTGCTCCGCGAAGGCGTCGAGAAATTTCGCGGGCGAAACCCCATTTGCATCGACGAGCGCCATGGCCTCGGCCAGCGCTTCGACGGTCGCCGCGGCAATGAGATTGGTCGCGATTTTTACCAGGCTGGCCTGGCCGATCTCGGCGCCGATTTCGATGATCGTCTTCGCGGAGGCGAAAAGAACGGGGCGCGCGCGCTCGATCCACTCGCTCGATCCAGCGACGTAATAAACCAGCTGCGCCGCCGCGGCGGCATCGCGGCTGCCGGTGAATGGCGCGTCGAGGAACCCGGCGCTGGATTTGGCCGCGAGCTGCGCGGCATCCCGCGCTTCACCGGGAGCGATCGTGGAATGATTCACGATCAAGTGCCGGGCCGCGAGCGCGGGCTCCATGGACTGGAGCACCTCGGTGAGTGCGGGACCGTCGGAGACGAAGACCAGCAGGATATCGGCGGTCTCGGCGACCTCGGCGGCGGAGGAGAGAAAATTCGGCTCGGTCTTCGGGGACCGGCTCCAGACCCACACGTCGTAGCCCGCGCGGCGGAGATTCGCCGCCACGCGTGAGCCGATAATGCCGAGGCCGATGACTCCGATCGCCTGCTTTTTGACCGGCATGCGGTTAGTTCGAGCCTTTTGGCTCGGGAGTAGGCGGCACGCCGTCGTCAGTGGCGGCACCGGGAGCCGGCGTATCCTTCAGCTCGGGCAGGTTGTTCTTGATCTTGGCTTCGTTACGCACCGTGCTGATCACGCCTTGAACAGCGGATTGCTGTTTCTGGTTTTTCAGGTAGCCGACGAGCTGTTCCTTGACCTGGTCGAAAGGCATCGGTCCCTTGGCCTTCTCGGCGGGCTTCGTCTCGGTGAGCTTGATGATGTGGTAGCCGTAGCTGGTCTTCACGGGCTTGCTGAGGTCGCCGACCTTCATGCTGAAAACCGCCTTGTCGAACTCCGGCACCATCTGCCCTTCGGAGAAGAAACCCAGATCGCCGCCCTTGCCTTTGCCGCTCGGATCCTCCGTGAGCTCGTCGGCCAATTTCGCAAAATCCTCGCCCTTCTTGAGGCGGGCATAGGCAGCCTGGGCAGCAGCCTCTTTTTTCTTCGCTTCGCTCTCCGGAGCGTCCTTTGGCACCAGGAAAAGAATGTGGCTCGCCCGCACTTTCGCAGGCTGCTCGGGCTGCTCGAATTCTTTGAGGTTCTGCTTGTAGAAGGCCTGGGCATCGGCGTCGGTAACCTCGGCTTTTCCTTCGATCTGCGCCTTGATCCATTTGGTCTCGGCCAGGCCGGTCTTCATCTGCGCGCGCAGTTTCGCCTCATCGAGGCCGGCCAGCTTGAGCTGCTCCTTGAACGCGTTTTCGTCCGGGAAGTTCTTTTTGATCTTGGCCAGCTCGGCGTCGATGTCGGCGTCGGTGACCTTGATATCGGCCGCTTTGGCCTTGAGCAGCTTCTCGGTGATCATGTCGTCGAGAAGCTTGTGATAACCGGCGAGCTTTTGGTCGTCGCTGAGCTTCGAGACATCCATGCCGCTGGCCTTGACGGCCTCGTCGAACTTCGCCTGCAGATCGGCCTTGGAAATCTTTTCTCCGTTCACCACCGCGACCGTGTCGGGCAGATCGACGGGCTGGGCCGCGGGCGCCGGAGGAACGGCTGGAGTCTGGCCGGAGGCCTTATCGGCGGCATTCTGCGCGTGCGCGGCACCCAGCATCGCAGTGCAGGAGAGGACGGCAGCAAGACGGGAGGAGGAAGAGACTAGTTTCATGGAAAATATGGGAATGTTTCGTTTCGCACGGGTTGAGACCGATGGCCAGCCGAATTTGTTCAAAGCAAAAACTCCGCCGTTGCCAAAGAAGCCTCATGGATGCATAGTCCGCCTTCCATTGCTCACGTGGCGGAATTGGCAGACGCGTGCGTCTCAGAAGCGCATGGGGAAACTCGTGGAGGTTCAAGTCCTCTCGTGAGCACCATCCTATTTTCGATTTTCGACAAGACGGGGAGGGGCCCTGTCTTCCCTCCTGTCGAATTTCGAGTGGGGCATTTCGAATTTCCCATTTCGCATTTCGCATTGTCCACCAACCGCCAGCAGGATCCGGCTTTCATCCGGCGCACCTTCGCGACCATCGCGCGGCGCTACGATCTCGCGAACCACGCGCTCAGCTTCGGCATCGATTTTCTCTGGCGCGCCCGCGCCGCCGCGATCGTGAAGAGCTGGTCTCCGCACCGCGTGCTCGACCTCGCCACCGGCAGCGGCGATCTCGCGCTCGCGCTCGGCCGCGCCTGCCCGGAGGCGGAGATCACGGGCGCCGACTTTTGCCAGCCGATGATGCTCGAGGCCCAGAAAAAGGGCTTACGCCGCCTGGTGAACGCCGACGGCACCAGCCTCCCCTTCCGCGACGGCGTCTTCGACGCCGTCACCGTCGCCTTCGGATTGCGGAATATGGCCTCGTGGCCCGACGCCATCGCCGGAATGGCACGCGTCCTGCGACCCGGCGGGCATGTGCTTGTCCTGGATTTTTCGTTGCCGGCGTTTCCCCCGCTCCGCGCCGGCTATCGTTTTTATCTGCACCATATCCTTCCCTCCGTGGCCGCATGCGTCACCGGCGACCGCGGTTCCTACGAATATCTCGGCGAATCCATCGAGCGCTTCCCGCGCGGTGAAGCCATGACCCGCCTGCTCGACGCGCACGGCTTCACCCTCGCACGGGCCGAGCCGCTCACGACCGGCATCGTCTCCATTTATACCGCGACCCGCCGTTGATGGCGGGGTTTTACCTTTTTCCAATGATTCGCCCCACCCTTTTCGCCGCCGGCCTTGCCGCCATCGTATTTTCCGCCTCGCCGGCCCGCGCCTGGGATCCGCTTGGCCACATGCTCGTCGGCCAAATCGCCTACGACAATCTCACCCCCGCCGCCAAGGCCGGCGTCAATGCCGCCATCGCCCGCTTCAATCCGAAAGCCAGGCCCGATGCGCCCTACAGCTTTGTCACCGCCGCCTGCTGGATGGATGACATTCGCTCCCGCACCGAGCCCGAATTCAAGCAATACGCCGTCTGGCACTACGTGAATCTTCCCTTCACCCCCGATGGCATGCCCGCTCCGAATCCCAGCGCGGGCCCGAACGTCATTTTCGGCGTCCAAAAAACGCAGGATATCCTCACCGGCAAGACCACCGATCCAGCGATCGACCAGGACCAGGCGCTCGTCATGCTGCTCCATTTCACCGGAGACGTGCATCAACCCCTGCACACCACAAGCCGCGACAACGACGCTGGCGGCAACAAGGTCAAGCTCGCCAACCTCAAGGATCCGCTCGCGGATCTCATCTTCAGCAAAGGCGGAAACCTGCACTTCTTCTGGGACAGCTCCTACCGCCGCATCTACAAAAACGGCGACGCCACCGTTTCCTTCGAGGCGCCGCTCCACGACCGCGCCGCCCCCGTCGCCGGCCACAACCAGGCTCTCGCGCTCGTCCGCACGCAGGCCACCGCACTGGAAAAAAAATACCCGCCATCGATTTTAAAGGAACAAGGCGACGGCCTCAGCTGGGCAAAAGAGAGCCACTCCATCGGCTACACGCTGGGCTACGAAGCCCTGCCAAAAACCAGCGGACCGATCAAACTCACCCAGAGCTACGTCGACAACGCCCGCAACGCCGCGGAAAAACGCATCGTCCTCGCCGGCTACCGCATGGCCAATTTTCTAAATACGCTCTACGCCGCCGCGCCCGCGACCGTCTCGCCGGCCGTGCCCGCGCCCTGAGAAATCCGTCGCGCGACTCAAGCGCGCGACTCCGCGTCGACAATTTCCCGCACCTGCTAGAGCGTGATGACCGTGATCGAGAACGCTTCCTCGATCACCGAAACAGCCAGCGTATTCACCACTGCGCTGCCCCGATTTTTGACCAAGATTCGACGGCCGTCGATCGTCTCGATGACAAAGGGCGCAAAAGGCTCACGCTCCAACGCGTCGCTCAATTTCGCAGCCATGGCCGACGCCTTCTCGCTCATGCGTAAACGTCCGCGCCTCGCTCCCGCCCCTGCCAGCGACGCACTTTCAGCACATGCGCCGGGCGCGTGCGCGGATCGAGCGCCACGAAATTCCGCGCGCCGTGCCAGAGAAATGCCTCGCCCGTGAGCAGATCGCGCACTTCGTAGGTGTCGCTCTCGTTCCAGCCGAAATCCGCGACCGGCGCATCGAGCCAGGCGGACTGGAAACCATGCGGGTCAAGATTTACCGCCACGAGCACGATGCTGTCCCGCGCCGCAGTCATCTTGCTGTAAAAAATCACGCGCTCGTTGCTCGAAGGATGGAAGCGCAAATTGCGATATTCCTGCAAAGCGCGCTGCTCGCGACGAGCGCGGTTCAGCGCCGCGATCACGTCCTTGATATTGCCGGGAGCATTCCAGTCGCGGCCTTTGAACTGGTATTTCTCACTATCGAGATATTCCTCCCTGCCCGGCTGGGCCGGCGTCGCCTCGCAAAGCTCGAAGCCGCTGTAAATGCCGTAAACCGGCATCAGCGTGGCCGCGAGCACCGCACGCGCCACGAATGCCGGCCGCCCGCCCGTCTGCAAATGCTCGGGCAAAATATCCGGCGTATTCGTGAAAAAATTCCCCCGGAAATAGTCGGCCATCTCGCCCTGCGTGAGCTCTTCGAGATATTCGGTAAGCTCGACCTTCCCGGTGCGCCACGTGAAATACGTGTAGCTCTGCGTGAAGCCGACTTTCGCCAGCGCGCGCATCATTTTCGGCTTCGTGAACGCCTCGCTGAGGAAAATCACATCCGGAAATTTCGCCTGCACCTCGGCGATGACCCATTCCCAGAACGCCACCGGCTTCGTGTGCGGATTATCCACGCGGAAAATTCGCACCTTATGCCCCGCCCAGAAAAGCAGCACGTCGCGCAGCTCGGCCCAAAGCGCCTTCCAGTCCGCGCAATGGTAGTTCAGCGGATAAACATCCTCGTATTTTTTCGGCGGATTCTCGGCATATTTGATCGTGCCGTCCGGCCGCTGGAAAAACCAATCGGGATGGTCGCGCACATAAGGATGGTCGGGCGAGCAGTTCACCGCGAAATCCAGCGCGATCTCCATGCCGCGCTTGTGCGTTTCGCCGACCAGCCAGTCGAAATCGGCCAGGGTGCCAAGCTCGGGCGCGACGTCCTTGTGCCCGCCGCCATTCACACCGTGGCGGAAATTGCCGATCGCGTAAGGCACGCCCGGCTCGCCGGGTTCGCACGTGCGGGAGTTGTTGCGCCCCTTGCGGTTCGTCTCGCCGATCGGATGGATCGGCGGAAAATAAATCACGTCGAAGCCCATCGCCTTCGCGTCATCGATGCGGCCCAGGCAATTTCGGAACGTCGAGCCGCGGTCGGCCTTCCCTTCCGCCGAGCGCGGAAAAAATTCATACCACGCCGCGAATGCCGCCGCGCGGCGATCCACCCAGACGCCGAGCGCCGGGGCATACGTCGTGGAAAGCGACCGATCCGCGTAAAAACGCATCACCCCTTCCAGGCTCGGATCGGTGGCCATTTCCTTGAGCCGCGCCGGCTCCGCGCTCTCGAGCGAAACCGCAAAAGCCTCAAGCGTGGCGGCATCGGCTTTGGCAGCCGTTTTTCCCGCCGTTCGTAAAATCCGCGCGCCTTCCAGCGCCTCGCCTTTCAGCTCCGTCAGCCCGCCATCGACTTTTTTGCAGACTTCGTCGCGCCACGAGAGAAAGACATCGCCCCACGCCTCGACGGTGTATTCGTAGCGCCCCGTGCCGCTTACCGTCAGAACCCCGCGCCAGCGATCGTCGAAAGGCAGCTGCGTCATCGGCGTCTCGTGCCACGCGGTATCGCCTGCGCGACGCCATTTCAAAACCGCCGAGACAATATCGTGTCCGTCCTTGAAAATATCGGCCTCGACGACGACATCCTCGCCCTCCGCGCGCTTGATCGGATATTTCCCGCCCTCGATCTTCGGCGTGATCGCCTCGATGACGACCGTCGCGGTCCCCGGACTCATGAAGGCAGCTCCTCCAGCAACTTCACGATTCCTTCGAGCCCGTCGACGCGAGCCGCCACTTCCAGCAACGAGCGCCGCGCAGCCGGAATGTGTTCCAAAAACTCGGGTTTTTCGCGCTTCATGCCAAGGAATCCATAGGCGCCCAGCGCCTGCATGAGCCGCTGCGCCGCGCACATGTAAAATACGTCGTCGAACGCCTCGCCGGCCGTAACGCCTCGCTCCGCGAGCAGCAGCGACTTGTAAAAGGCCAGCAGCTCCTCGCGCTCCGCGTCCGAGAGCTCCACGTAGGGATCGTAGAGCAGCGAGGCCAGATCGTATTGCGCGAGCCCCGGGCGCATGCCTTGGAAATCGATGACCCACGCCTCGCCGCCGTGAATGATCACGTTCTGCGATTGAAAATCGCGATGCACCAGCACGCGCGCCTCGCCCGCGAGGCGCAGCGCCAAACCGCGCACCGCCGGGATATTTACCGCTTGCTCCCCGGCCTCGGGCGACAAGCCGAAAAATCCGCACAAGCAGTGCTCGAGAAAATAATTCTGCTCCCAAAGATAGAGCTGCTCGTTGAACTCGATTTCGAACCGCGGATGCATCCCATCCCACTGCTCCGTCGCGCTCGTGTGCAGCAGAAATCCCTGCCGGAGCGCGCGTTCATACAGCGGCCGCCGCGTCGTCCACGGCTCATTCCGGAAACTCCACAGATCCTTCCCGCCCAGATCCTGCATCCAGATCAGACCCTCCTCGTGATCGTGCAGGAAAATGTGCGGCACGTTCACGTCGGATTTGTCGAGGTAGTCCGCGATGTCCGCGTAGTGCCGGTTCTCCTCCTTCTCGGGATGGTATTTGACCGCGATCATCGTCGGTCCGCTCGGCGCCTGGATGCGATAGAAATTCCGTCCCGAGCCTCCCTTCTCGAGGAGACTCACGTCGAAATCCTCGGACGCCAGATCCGGAAAACGGGCGCGCGTAAACTCGATGACGGTGTCTGGAAACATCTTAAAAATCCGTGCCCTCATGGACGCCTTCGGCCACGCAGCGGTCGCGCACGATACAACCGCGCAACTGCGCGCCGGAAGCGATTTCTGCATCGTCCCACACGATCGTGTCTTCGAGTGAGACATCATCCCCCACCCTCGAGCCCGCGCCAATGGCGCACGCCCCGGCCATTTCCGCATGGAAGCTTCCTTCCGCGCTCGCGGGCCATTCCGTGTCGTCGAGATAATCCGGCCGCCATCCGCTTTCGTGGACGAACCGATGCACCGCGAGATACTCGTCGCGCGAGCCGACATTGAACCACTGCCGCTCGTTCAGCAGCACGCCGCCGATTCGCCCGCCCTCGCCGATCCAATCGGACAGCACCGGCACGAAGGAAATCTTCCGCACCTCGGGAATCTTTTCGTAAATCCCGGCGTTCCAAACGGACACGTTGGCAAAGTCATGCCGCGTCCCCTCCGCGCCGTAGCGATTGCGAATGTCCACCACGCGTCCGCCGGCGAGCGTCACTCCCGCGGAAAGTCCCGTATCGCGCAGCGCCATCGTCACTTCATGGCCATCGCGAAAATGAGCGTCGATCAGCGCCTTGAGATCGAGATCGGTAAAAATGTCGCCGCTGTAGACCAAAAACGGCTCCCGCCCGATCCACTGCTCGGCATGCTTGATTCCGCCGCCGGTCTCGAGCAGCTCGGGCTCGAAGACGAGCGTGACCGGCCGGCCGCGATACTGTCCCGTCGCGAACATTTCCTCGAACTGAAACGGAAGATGGTGCGTGTTGATCACGAACCTCTCCACGCCCGCCGCGATCAAATGATCGAGCGCAAAAGTCACGAGCGGCTTGTTGAAAATCGGGATGAGCGGTTTCGGCCGTGAATCCGTCAGCGGCCGCAGCCGCGTTCCCAGCCCTGCGCCGAGGACGAACGCCGTTTTTATCCGGCTCAATTCCGCGCCTCCCCGGCCAGCCGCAGGATCGCGTCCGCCGCGCACGCCGCGCCGAAGCCGTTGTCGATATTCACGACCGTCACCTTGCTTCCGCAACTCGTCAGCATGCCCAGCAATGCGGCAAGGCCGCCGAAACTCGCGCCATAGCCGATGCTCGTCGGCACGGCGATCACCGGCCGGTCCACAAGTCCGGAGACCACGCTGGGTAACGCGCCCTCCATGCCTGCCACCACGATGAGCACGCCGCAGGCCCGCACGCGGTCGAGTCGATCGATGAGCCGGTGCAATCCGGCCACCCCGACATCGTAAATCCGTTCCACGCGCTGGCCAAATGCGGTCAGCGTGACCGCCGCCTCTTCGGCCACGGCGAGATCGGAAGTCCCCGCCGATAGAATTCCCACAATGAAATCTCCACCCGCCGGCGCAGCCTGGCCGCTGGTGATGCAGCGCGCGCGTTCGTGATATTCCGCCGTCGGCAACTGCCCGGCCACCGCGTCGAACTGCTCCCGACTCGCGCGCGTGCAGAGCACATATCCTGAAACCGCGACGATGCGACCCGCGATGGCCGCCACTTCCCCCGCGGTTTTCCCCTCGCAAAAAATCACCTCCGGCCGGCCGCAGCGGGCATCCCGCCCGTGATCGACCTTCGCAAACCCGAGATCCTCGAAGCCCGACCTCATCAGCCGCGAAAGAGCATGCGCAGCGGAATCATGTCGCTCTCCACGAATCCGCGATCGAGGTAGAACCGCTTCGACCCCTCGTTGTCGCGATCCGTGAGCAGCGTGATGCGCAGGAAATTTTTCTGCTTCGCGAACTTCACCGCATGCTCCAGCAGCTTCGAGCCGTATCCCTGGCCGCGATGCTCCCGATGAATCACCACATCCTCGAGCAGCAGCACGAAGCCGCCCTCGGCGGTGCTGATCGTGATGAGGAGATTGATCATGCCGATGATCTGATGGTCGTTGCGCAGCACGAAAATGCGGCCCCGCGACGGCTCCTCGAGAATGAGCTTCAGCCCCCGCTCCTGCTTCACCTCGTCGGGCACGAAGTCCGCCTCCATCGAGAAAAGATCGCGCAGCAACTCGACGAGTTCAGGCAGGTCGTCCAGCGTGGCCGGCTCGATGCGAAGGCTGTCGTGCATGGGCCTTTATTTCACAAACGGCCCCGCACCGCAATTCAACGCTGACGCCCAAACTTCCGATCCAGCTCCGAATGCGCGAAATGGATCATCGTCGGGCGCCCGTTCGGGCAGGCATAAGGCAGCTCGCAGGCCATCAATTCATCGAGCAGGACTTTCGCCGTCCCCGCATCCGCCGGCACTCCGGCAAACGAAGCTGACCGGCAGACCGATCGCGCGATCGATTCCTCGACCGCCCGCGTGCTGCCGCGCACTCCCCCCGCCCGGCAATCGTCCGCAATGCGCAGCAACACCTCCCTCGGCTCGCCCCGCGCGAGCACCGGCGGCACGCCATCGATCTTCACCGCCCCCGCGCCGAAGGGCTCGACCAGCAATCCGGCCCCGGCCAGCAGCGCGGCATGCTCGCGCACCCAGACCAGATCGCGCGGCGCCAGCTCGACGATCGCCGGCATGAGCAGCCTTTGGGAGACCGATTCATGCGTGTCGAAGCGGCGGAGCAGCTGCTCGAAAAGCATCCGCTCCCGCGCCGCGCGATGATCGAGCAGCACGAGGCCGGCCTCATCCTCGAACAGCGCATATCGGTCCGTCAGCGCGCCGATAAATCGAAACCGTTCCGGAGCCGCCGGCTGCAAATCCGGCAGGGGCAGCTCGATCACCGGCGCGGCGGCCGGCCGCGAACGCACCCGCTCGACGATCTCGATCGGCGCCGCCGCCGGCTCGAGGCGCGTGGGCGGCGCGATCGCTCGCGCCGGTTCGGAAAACACCCGCGCCGCCGGCACGGCGGAAACCCGCCGTTGCGCCGCCAAGGCCGATTCCACGGCGCTGCGGACGCTTTCGCGCACGGCGATCCCGTCGCGAAACCGCACCTCGCGCTTGGCCGGATGCACGTTGCAATCGACCCACTCGGGATCGATCGACACGAAGAGCACGGCGGGAGGATTCATCCCTTTTGGCATCGCGGTTCCGTAAGCCTCGCGCAGCGGCTGCGAGATCGCGGAGCTATGAACCGCGCGGCCGTTCACAAAAACGAATTGTTGCGTGCGATCGCCGCGCCCGTGGCCCGGGCGGCCGAGCAGTCCGCGCAAGGTGAGACCGCCATGCGTGACCTCCCCGATCGGAAAAAGCTGGCTTGCGAATTCCGCGCCACAGAGCCCGCGCACGCGCTCGATCAGCTCCGCGGCGGGCGCGAGCAGATGAATCTGGCGCCCGTCTCGCGTCAGCGAAAAGCGCAGCTTCGGATGCGACAGCGCGAGGACTTGAAAATGATGGTCGATGTGCGCGGCCTCCGTGCGCTCGCCGCGCAGGAATTTTTGCCGCGCGGGCAGATTGAAAAAAAGCGAGCGCACCTCGATCCGCGTCCCCTGCGCCTCGCCGCTGTCGCGCACTTCCTCGATCTTTCCGCCATTCACGAGCACTTCGGTGCCGGCATCCGCGCCGGCTTCGCGCGTGACGAGCCGAAAACGCGACACACTCGCGATGCTCGGCAATGCCTCGCCTCGAAACCCGAACGTCCCCACCGTCGCGAGGTCGCGACCCGTACGGATTTTGCTCGTGGCATGCCGCTCGAGGCAAAGCAACGCGTCCTCGCGGTCCATTCCTCGGCCGTCATCGGTCACGGAAAGAAATTTGTCGCCGCCGCGGTGATACTCGATGTCGAGGCGCGTGGCGCCGGCGTCGAGGCTGTTCTCGACGAGCTCCTTGAGCACGGAAGCCGGCCTTTCCACCACCTCGCCGGCCGCGACCTGGCTGGCCACGGCGTCGGACAACAATCGGACGCTCCCCATCGTCAGAGAGAGCGGAACGTCCGCATTGGCGGCGGCAGGCTGTTTCGCGGAATTATTCGCATCATTTGACTTCGTGGCTGAGCGCCCATAAAACTGACCAATGCTCCATATAACCGAAAGCGCCGCGGAACAACTGCGAAGCCTCGCAGCCGAGCGTTCGCTGGCGGACACGCAGGCCTTGCGCCTCTCCGTCGACAGGGGCGGCTGCGCCGGTTTGCAATACGCCATGGAGTTCGGCGAAAAACAGGAGGGCGACGAAATCTGCGAGGAGCACGAGGCGCGCGTCTTCGTCGATGCCGCCAGCCTCGGGCATCTCGACGGCTGCACGCTCGATTTCACCGACGATCTCGCGGGCGCCGGATTTCGCATCGTCAACCCCCGGGCCGTGCGCAGCTGCGGGTGCGGCACGTCCTTCGAGCCGGCGGCGGAAGCGCACCACTGATGTCCGAGCTTTTTTCAAGATCCACCTCCCGGCGCCGCGCCGCGCGGGGCGGCTTCAACGAACGCGAGCCAAAGCCCAAGGGCGACGGCGGTCTCTTCGGCTGGACGATCTTCATCCTGCTGCTCGTGGGCCTCGTCGCGGTTTGCTGGATGGGAACGCTCTATGTTTTCGGGCATCCCGAGCTGCCGGCCGGATATTCGATCCTGCATAAATTCAAGAAACTCGAGGCGCCGAAACGTTTCTCCGAAATCGCCGCGCCGAAAGGCGAGTTCCTCGACGCGAAGAAGCTGCTCGCCCGCTTCAATACCATGTCCCCACGCTTGTTGAAAAACGAAAGCGACCGCCTGCTGCGCGCCTACATTCGCAACTACCAAAACCCGGATGGCCTCGTGCCCTACATCACCGGCAACTATTCCATCCTCGATTCCTACCAGCTGACCAAGGACGACTTTTTTCAATCCGGCGTCGTCGCGCTCGCGCAGGATTCCGAAGTGCCGAACGTGCTCATTGAAAATGTCTACACGACCGACGAGCGTCTCGTGCCCAGCCTGTATCGCAGCCTGCTCACGGGATTGGGCATTCCGATTCGGCGCAGCCAGGATCTCTCGCCGATCATCCATATCGAGCGACTTCCCGACGGCCGGCTGAAGTTCACGACCGTCCCGATTCAATATCCAAATTACAGCTCGCCGCAGGGCCCCGGCGGCTTCGCGCTCGAGCCCCCCACGACATTGAATGTCGAGGCCGGGCTGCCCATTCTCTCGAACGCCAAAGTGGTCGAAGCCGACCGCCACTACGCGAGCTTCCGCCATAAGCTGGCCCGGCCCGAGGCCGCCAGCGCAGCTCCGACAAATGCCTTGATGCCGGTGCGGCCCGCCGTCACTTCCAGTGGCCAGGCTCCGGCGCCGACCGTGGCGCGCGCGATGCCCGCGAATCCGAAAGACATCGCGCCGACCCCGGCTCCGATCGCCCAGGAGCCAGCCGTCGCCGCCACCCCGGAGCCGAGAGTGCTGCCGGCCATCCCGGTAAACGTTCAACCCGCGCAGGCTGTCGACGCGGCACCGGCCGTCGGCACCGATGTGCCGCTCAAGCCTTTCATAGGCAGCGCGCCAGCCGCCGTCGCGAGCACCACAAATGGCAAATGGCAAACCTACAAACCTGGCCAAATGCCACGCGGAAAACTCGTGGAAGCCAGCGAGGCTTCCTCTCTCGACGATAGCTCGGCAAACGAACGGATTTATCTCAAAGGCAATTTCGTCGTCACTGCCTCGGGTCCGACCCGCGCCGTAATGCGCTCGCGAGGCAGCGACGGCGCGAAATCTCGTGTAATCGTGGAATTTCCCACCGATCAACGCGCGCCTGCAGAGGGCGCGAGCGTGAGCCGCGAGGCCGACCGCGCGTTTTTGATCACCAAGGTCGAGCGTAAGCAAGACGGCACGGTAAACATTTGGGCCCGGGTGGTCACCAGCGAGTGACGCCACTGGCGGAGCAGCTCGCCGCCGAGATCGCGGCGCACGGCCCGATGCGCTTCGACCGCTACATGGCGCGCGCGCTTTTCGATCCCGAGCACGGTTACTACGCATCGGGCCGCGCGCGCATCGGACGCGAAGGCGATTTCTACACCAACGTGAGCGTCGGCCGGGTATTCGGTCGCGTGATTGCCGCGCAATGTGCGGAAATCTGGGAGCGCCTGGACCGGCCCGAGCGCTTCGACATCGTCGAGCAAGGCGCCAACGATGGCCGCTTCGCCGCGGACGTGCTCGAAGCCCTGCGCGACGAGCATCCCCCCTGCTTCACCGCCGTGAGTTACACGCTCGTGGAGCCGTTTTCGCGCAACGCCGCCGCCCAGCGCCGCACGCTCCATTTATTCCCCGACAAGGCACGATGGGCCGAATCGCTCCCGGCCCTTTCCTCCTTCACCGGAGTCCATTTCACCAACGAATATCCCGACGCCCTGCCCGTGCGGCTTTTCGTGCGGCGGGACGAAATATGGCTCGAGCGCCATGTCGGCCTCCGCGAAGGGCAGCTGGTTTTTGAGGATCTCGTCTGCGCCGATATTCCGGAAAGCCTGCCTCTCGACGCACCCGGGGAATTTCTCGCGGAGTTCTGTCCGGAAGCCGCCCCCTGGCTGGCCGGCGTCGCCGCGAAACTCACGCGCGGCGTCATCCTCGCCGTGGACTACGGATTCCCCCGCGAGCAGCTCTACGCCCCCTGGCGCAGCACCGGCACGCTCGCCTGCTACCGCGCGCAAAAACGCGACGAAAATCCGCTCGAATCTCCCGGTGAAAAAGACATCACCACACACGTCGATTTTACCGGACTCGCCGAGGCCGGACTCGATGCCGGACTCGATCTCGCCGGCTTCACGGACCAATATCATTTCCTCGTCGGAGCCGGCACCGCGCTGCTTCTTTCGATGGAAGCCGCTCCCGCTTCACCGCAGCACGCCGCGGATCTGCGCGCGTTCAAATCGCTGCTCCATCCCGAAATGATGGGAACGCAATTCAAATATCTCGCCCTGAGCCGCGGCCTCGATCTCGCGACGCCGCTTTCCGGATTCCACTACAGCCCGCCCGCAGCGGAGACGCTCAATACCAGCCGCCCGGCCACACGTATGGGAACGGAGCCGGCCCCCAATACCCCGGGTCGTTGAAATACGGATCGTTCCAGGCTTCCTTTTGCCATTTCGCGTTTTGTCGGAGTTCCTGCTGCTGTTGCGCGTCCTGGGCATCGACCATGAAGTCGCCGACCGAGCGTCCGACGTAGTTGATGAGCGTGCTGTCGGCTCCGGCATCGGTCAAAGTATTCACCTGCTTCTGCGTGTAGTTGTAAGGCGCGCGGGTGCTCTTCAAATACGCGACGATCTTTTCGCCAGGCACGTCCTTGTTCACGAGCTCGAGCACGTCGGCAAACGTGAGCACGCGTCCCGACTGGATGCGCTGCAAGGTGGCGGGCGAGACATGCATCGCCGCGAGCTGTTGCAAATAAGGCGGAGGGCCGCTGGGCGCGGGAGGAGTCGTGGCGCAGGCAGCCAGCACAAGCACGCCAATCGCGGCAAACAAACGGAAAATCGATTTCATGCCACAAGCACTACCTCGCGCGGCCGCGCGATGCCAGCTGCGTTCCCGCCGGGAGGCATTTTCCCGCGGAGGCGGGAACCTAAGCGCTCCGCTCCTTGAAAAAAGTCGTCACGGCTTCCATCGCCGCTTGCTCGTCGTCGCCGACGGTCTCAATGGCCACCGGGGAATTGAGCGTCGCGCAGAGAATGAGCACTCCCAGGATATTCCGCGCGTCCGCGGCCCGGCTCCCCATCTTCAACTGAATGCTCGATCCATACTTCGCAGCCAGTTGCGCGAGGCGCGCCGCGCGCCGCATGTGAAGCCCCTCCTGCCACACGATTCGGACGGTTTCTTTTTTCATGGGCGCGGCATTGTCCTGCGTTCGACAATCCCGCTCCTGTTTCGTTCAGACAGAATTCCGATCATCTTTGCGCTTGCGGGAATCCAGACCGGGTAGGAACCTCGCTGGCCGCAGATAGACGATGACCGTCGCGCTCGAGTGGCGAAATTGGCAGACGCGCCAGACTTAGGATCTGGTTCCGCAAGGAGTGTGGGTTCAAGTCCCTCCTCGAGCAATTCTTCTGAAAGCCGCATGTAGAGTGACAGAAAACATGTCGCTCGCTTTGACGGAATATCCGTCTCATTTTTCGACAGTCTTTCTGCCCAAATCCTACTAGAACTCGATAAATCCAAGTTCTACGGGACGACCTCAAAATGTCGTGGTGGATTTTCCGGAGCGGGTATTTCGTCAATCGGCTCAGAAATCCCGCTACTCGCCCCTTTCAAAAAGGACCCGATGACGGATTCTGCTGATCCAATTTACTATAACAAAATTACTCGCGAATACTGGGTTTGGAAAACGGGAGGAATAGCAATGGTATCAGAGTATTATGGACCGGCGAAACTTCCCGCAGTTCACCGAAAGCAACGCTAACGCGCTTGCAGTTAAAATACTCTCAGGGATACATCGGGCGGCCAAGGCCCGTTATCCCGGCAATTCGTCGCCCAAAATCGGCGGCAAGTTGGGCACATTGGCCAAAAACTCACGAAACCCCCTGCCATCGGAACGGGCCGCTCGGGATTCCAGATACGGGTCCTTTATGGCATGCGCGAGTGATTGAGCAATCGCCACTTTGACAAAATCAGCCGCAGAGAGGTTGCGCTCGCTGGCAACCTGTTCGACGACCCGCTTCGCATCGTCTTCGATCTCAATGGTGAGAGTGCTCATGGCTGTGGGAGAAGCATATCGAAAAATTCCTTGGGAGCAAGAACACGGATGCCGAGCCTCTTCGCTGCTTCAAAATCCCTGGCATTGTAGGTCACGATCGCATCACTGGAACTCGCCACCGCAAGATCGAGGATGAAATCATCGTCTGCATCTATCAATGCCGGGCGGGTCAGAAAATAGATCGTCGTTCGATTGGCGCGAGCGGCAAGGTCATCGAGAAAGCTGGCCACCAGTCCGGCATCGAACCCCCTTCGCAAAAGGACTTCCTCATATTCCATCAGCATCGCGGTCGAGACATTCCATTCCCAGCGATCGTCACCGGAAATGAACGAGGCGACCAAGCGGAACGATGCTCCGTTGCGAGACTGCCAAGCCGCAATGAGGACATTGGTATCAATGACGGCCTGAATCGGAGTCATGCGGCGCTTTTCGTTTTCCGGTTTCTACCTATCGGGAGCTTGTCCGAAGCAGCAACAATCGAAATGATCTTTGGCTGCTTGTTCAGCAAATTCCAATACCTCACTTCGTCGCCGCCCAAAACGACCGCTCGGTAGTGCTTGAAAATCATTTCGGGAGAGTTACCCATCTCGGCAGCGGTGAGATTTTCGTTTTTGTGCTGTGCATAGTGATAGCTGCCGAAGCTGTGACGCAAAGCGTTTCGTGGCCAAGGCATGATCTTGGCCGCCTCGGTCAGCGCAGTAAATCCCGTCCGCCATTCCCTTCCTGTGGGCGCAACCAATCCACTGCTCTTCCGCTCCGTGACGAGCCAGGTGGCAAGATTATCCGCAATCGGGCTTGGCACGGCGGGCGTGCTTTTCGCGGTCGAGCGCGGCTCGCTCCGGACCAGCGGCCTTTCCTTCGCGGTGCTGAAATCCCGATCTCTGATCAACGATCTCGCCCGCGCCGCCAACGACGCCCCGGACTTTCCAAAGCGATCCGCAAGCGAGTCCCCAAGTCCGCTCCGTAAAATCGCAAAACTTTCCTGCGGCAGCGCAACGAGAACAACTCGGTCCCGGCCAACCGACTCCCGCGAAGCCCTGAGACCTACGCTCCCAGACGCATCCGGCATGACACCTCAGCAATACGCCGGAAAACGGATACAGCACGCCG
This sequence comes from Chthoniobacterales bacterium, assembly GCA_015655545.1. Lineage (GTDB taxonomy): Bacteria > Verrucomicrobiota > Verrucomicrobiia > Chthoniobacterales > JAATET01 > JAATET01. Next base: position 17,249 of record JAATET010000003.1, read on the forward strand.
CTGGCGAGCACGGACCGGCGGCGCAAATGAATCGTTACGGAACGCTCAGTCCGCCATCGACGAGGATGCTCTGGCCATTGACGAAGCTCGCCGCCTCGCTGGCCAGCCACAGGACCGGCTCGGCAATCTCGCGCGATTGGCCGAGACGACCAGCCGGAACCAGCGAGGCGAGATATTTCGCGCCATCGCTGTCACGACCGCCGGCAAACCGGTCGAGCATGTCGGTCACGATCGGTCCCGGGGCAATCGCGTTCACCCGGATGCCCTGCGCAGCCAGCTCGACGGCGACGGCTTTGGTCAACCCTTCGACGGCATGCTTGCTGGCGATATAAACCGAGGCACCCGCCATGCCGACATGGCCGGCCACGCTGCTCGTATTGATGATCGAGCCGCCTCCGCTCTTTAGCATCGCGGGAATCTCATGTTTCATGGAAACAAGCACTCCCCACACATTGATGTCGAAGACGCGGCGGTAATCGGCCTCGCTGACCTCCGCGGTCGGACCAGTCAGCTCGACGCCCGCATTGTTAAAAGCGACGTCCAGGCGGCCATACGCCGCCACAGTCCCCGCGACAAGCGCCGCGACATCGGCTTCCTTCGAGACATCGGCGCGAAGGAACGTCGCCTCGCCTCCAGCTGCCTTGATCTCGTCCACGACAGCCTGGCCCTCGATTTCCCGGCGTCCGCTGATGACGACCTTCGCCCCGGATTCGGCAAAGGCGAGCGCCGAGACCTTCCCGATGCCCGAGGTCGCTCCAGTGATCAGGACGACTTTATTTTCAAATGTGATGTTCATATTTTTTGGATTTTCGAAGGTGGAGCCGCTCAGGCTTTGCCGCCGAATGTGACGTAGTCATCGAGATCGAGCAGATCGGGCCAGGTGAGAATATCCTCCCGGGTCTTGCTTAATTCCGCGAGCATGCCGGTGAAATATTCCTTCGTCTCCACGTCTCCAGGAACGCGGTTTTCGACATAGCTGGTCCATTGCTTGATTTCCCATTCGCTCGGCTTCGTGGTGGAGTTTTCCGTGATCCAGTCGAGAAGCTCGCCATCGCCTTTGCCGAGCGCGATTTGCGCCTTCAATTCGTCGGCATCGATGCCCGCAAAACTCAGGAAGCGCTGATCGAGCGGACACGCGTAGTGATAAAGTCCGTTTTTCCCCGCGAGGGCGGCGCGTCCTTTATCCAGCATGCGCGGCAAAAGTGCGTAGCCGCCAAGGCGGACGCGCGAACTGCGAGGCGGGCGTTGGGTGAGGTCAGGATGTGGGATGGTGGTGCTCATTTTCGGTTTGGTATTAATTTGACTGGTCAGTTTATTTTTCGAGTGAATTTAAGAACTTAACGTCCTTGAGGCGCCGCCGAGCAGCCGCAGCATGCCCGCTTTTGCGGTGAGCAGGGGCGCGACATCGTTTCGCACTTTGGCTTGGATCAGCAGGCCTTGAAAATAGGAATAGAGCTGCAGCGCGAGGGCACGGGAATCGCCTGTTTCCACCAACCCCTCGGCGGCGGCGGCCGAGATCGCCGAGTCCAGATATTTCACGTAGCGATCCATGATTTCGACGGCTTTCAGTCGAATTTTTTCGTCCTGGGTGCTGAGCTCGGCGGCCAGTGTAATCGCCGGGCAGCCGCAGACCTTCCCACATTCGGAGCTTTTATCCGTCTGGGCTTTCAACGCGCTCTCGCAAAATTGCTGAATTCGCTCCAACGGCGGCGTCTGCGGCGAAAAGCATTGATCGAGGCAAGGCCGCTTCACTTGCCAATCGGCCTCCATGGCCGCGACGGCGAGATCCGATTTCGAAGGAAAAAAATGGTAAAAGCTGCCTTTTTTCACGTCGGCGCGTTTGCAAATATCGTCCACGCTCACCGCGCCATAGCTGTTTTCCCAAATCAACTGCATGGCCACTCGCAGCAGCTTGCACTTGGTTTCGCATTCGGGCTTCATCGTCGGGGAAACATATTTGACTGATCGGTCAACCGCAAGAGATTTAAAAAAGACCCGTGACGCGAATGGAACGCGCCACGGGTGGATGGATTTGCGGAGCGATTACTGGGCCGCGTTCGAGCCGCCCGAGGACTTCGACGCCACGGCGGCGTGGTATTTTTTCAAGCCCGCGGCCGGATCCTTATCGAAAGACGTCTTGCAGTCCTTGCAGCAGAACTTGATTTCCTGTCCTTCGTAAACTTCCGAGAGGGGCTTTCCCATTTCGCCGAGTTTGTCTTTGGAATAGACGCAATAATCGAGGGCATAAGGCTTCACCTGGTCCGCGGCCTGGGAGGTGGCGGCAAGGGCGAAGATTCCGAGGGTGAGAGCGAGTAATAGTTTTTTCATTTTTGGTGTTTGAGTTTTTATTTCGTGCGCGCCATGACACAGGCGCCGCGACCCGTGAGGGTGGCCGGATCAAGCACCAAAAACCGGTGGAGCGTGCGAGAGCAGGCTGCGATTCAAAACTGTCTCGGCAAACCCGAGGGCTCGAGGCGGACCGTGGGCGTGAAACTCGACGCTTTCCGGATTCCGAACGACCGCGCGCGGGACGAGAATTTCCCGCGAAATCGACGGAAGCTCGAGCATCGAAGCAGCAGGCACGACCACCGGCGCGGGAACGGTGAGACGAAACGTATCGCAGCACTGCATCGTCATCGTCCCAGGCGGCTGCCGATGGCCTTCCCCGCCCTCGCGACAGCAGGAATGAGAGGGCTGGCGGATGCCTTCCAGGGCGGCCAACGCGCAATGGTTCGTCGCCGCGATCCACGTGACCGCAATGACCGCCACAAGAAACGTGGAAATCCACCGGGACTGGCGGAAAAAGATCATGACCCCATGCATACGCCCGTTCAGGGGCTTTGGCAAGGGGTGCGCCGGTCCGACGCTACGGCTGCCGGACCGCCGGCGCCGGCGTGGCGGCAGAGGCGTCCGGCGACTTGAGATTCACCGAGTTCATCACGACGAAAAGCAGCTGCTCGAGCACCTCGGGTGTCGTGTGATAAATGTCGGTCACTCCCTCCGGCGGCTTCCAGGTTTTGCCGGGAAGCTTCGGCGCGAAGAGAAGATCCTCGATCACGACGGTAGCGGTGAAAGTGCTGCGGGTAATTTTGATTTGGCGCGGCAGATAGCCAGCGGCGATCCACATCGTGGCCCGGAAGTCGGCGGCCTTCGTCGCCTCGGCGAGTTCGGGCATGAGTCCGCCGGAAATGACGCGCGTCGGCTCGCCGTTGAGATCCTCAAATTGCTTGCCCTCCTCGAGCGTAAACATCGCCGGAAGGAAGATCGCCTGCTGCGCGGTGATCGGCAGGAAGATCGGCGTGTCGGTTTTCTTCGTCGGCGCGGGCAGCTTGCCGGCAAATTGCTTGAGCAAATATTCCATCTTCGCGCCCGGCATGGCCCAGACGTCGTCGCCGTCGCGACAGACGGTGACCTGCTCGCCGAGCACGGGAGCGGTGAGCTTCACCTTGTTGGGGAACTGCACCGCGGCGTCGAGCGTCGCGCCGTTGAAGTCCTTCGGCAGGCGGCCCGTCACGTCCTTCATGCGCATGTGAAACGAGGCGGCCCGGTTCGCGTCCTGCCCGCCGGCGAGCAGGACGCTGAAGAAGGGCTTGAAAACTTTAAAAACGATGTCGTAGCGATTTTCCGACGGCGCCTCCTGCGCCGTGGCGGAGCGGATGGCGGCGGCGAAAACAAGGACGGCAAAGACACGCTTCATGTTCCTCATGCATAGCCGGACTGGCGCGGTTTGCAAAGAGAACGCCTTTTTGCGTTGCGCCCGCCGCGAGTTAGCCTATTCGATTCGCTATGCCGATGCCGCTCATCGCACAGCAGGGGACCGGGCTTTACTACGCTTTCGTGAATTCGACGGGCGAAGGCAAGGCCGTGCTGCTCGCGCTGTTTTTCGCCTCGATCTTCAGCTGGTCGGTGATGGTCACGAAATTCCGCGTGCTGCGTTTCGTGAAGCGGCAGTCCGCGCGATTCTCCGCCGTTTTCCATCTCGACCGCCAGCCGCTGCGGCTTTTCGAGACGGGCGTGCGTTTCGAGGGCTCGCCGCTTTTCCACATTTACGAAGCCGGCACGAATGAACTCTGCTTCCAGATGCTCGGCTCGACCGAGGTCGATGAAACCTTCCGCTCGCGCTTGAGCGACGCCCCGAAAATCACGCCCGCGCAAATGCGCTCGGTGATCGCCGCGATGGAGCGCGCCGTCGGCGAGAGCGCGCTCGCCCTCGAGGGGCAGATGAATGTGCTCACGATGGCGGTGAGCGGCGCGCCATTTCTCGGGCTGCTCGGCACGGTCTGGGGCGTGATGGATGCCTTCGGCGGCATCGCGGCCGCGGGCAATGCGAATCTCGCGGCGATGGCGCCCGGCGTTTCCGGCGCGCTCATCACGACCGTTACCGGCCTGCTCGTGGCGATTCCCGCGATGTTCGGATACAACTTTCTCGTCACCAGCATTCGCACGGTGATCGTCGAATGCGACAACTTCGCCGCCGAGCTCGCGAGCGAGATCGAGCACCGCTACGTCGAACACCACGGGCCTTCCCCACGCCGAGGCTGATCCGCCATGCGCCGCTTTTCCGATCGCACCAGCCTCACCGCGCTCGCGGAGTTGAACGTCACCCCGCTGCTCGATCTCGCCTTCGTGCTGCTGATCATTTTCATGATCACCACGCCGCTCATCGAAAACAGCATGGACCTCGTCGTCCCCACGAGCTCGACCGCGAAGTCCGAAGTGAAGCCCGGCGAGGTGCAGATCGTCTCCATCGATCGCAACGGCGTGCTCAAGCTCAACGAAATCGAAATGACCGCCGAGGCGCTCGAGCAGAAACTGAATGAGATCAAGTCGGCGAATCCGAATCTCGCCGTGGCGGTGCGTCCCCATAACGAGCTGCCCGTGCAGAAATTCGTCGCGGTGATGGATATCCTGAAGCGTGTCGGCATCACGAAACTCGGCATCATGACGCGGCCGTCCGAACAAGGATCGGGCGCAACGAAGAACCCCTGATGTCCCGCCGCGAGCACGATTCCGTGCGGCTGCACAGTCGCCGCGGCTACCGGGTGTCGTTCGTGCTCGTCGCGCTGGTGCATCTGCTGCTCATCGCGGCGTTGATTTATTTTTCGCGGAACACGGAAGTCCAAAAACCGCTCGGCGACGTGGTGTGGCTGGATGCGGGCGCATTTACCGCCGCGCTTTCCGCGCCGCCCGAACCTGTCGAGACTCCCGAGCCCGCCGCCACGCCGGAGCAAACTCCGGAGCCCACGCCAGCTCCGACTCCCGAGCCCACGCCGGAAGAAACTCCCGAGCCGACTCCACCTCCGACCCCGGAACCCACGCCTGAGCCCGAGAAGGATTCCATCCCCGACGCGACTCCCACTCCGACTCCAAAACCCACGCCGAAACCGACTCCCAAGGCCACACCAAAGCCAACTCCGAAGCCTACGCCAAAGCCAACTCCGAAGCCTACGCCAAAGCCGACTCCGAAGCCTACGCCAAAGCCGACTCCACGCCCCTCCCCGAAGCCGAGTCCCAAGCCTTCACCAAAACCCAAACCAAAACCCTCCGCCACTCCAAAGGCCACCCCGAAACCTTCCGCCACGCCGAAGCCGGATAGCGAGGACGAAGACTCGGCGAAGGACGACCAGCCAAAAAATACGAGCACCAAAAAAGCCGCGCAATCGAAGGAAGGCGCGGCGAAATCCGGCGCGGGCACGGCGGAAAAAAGCGGCGGGGGAGGGAGTTCCGACTTCGGCTGGTATCACGAAATGATCCACGACTCGCTCTACAGCCAGTGGGATCAGCCCACATCGCTTTTTGGCGAAGGACATAAATTTTCCTGCGTTCTGCAAATCAAGATCGCGCAGGACGGCACGGTCTCAGACGCGAGCATTATGAAATCGAGCGGCAACCCGGTGATGGACGAGTCCGTGCTGGCGGCGGCGAAGCGCACCAAAAAGATCGCTCCCCTCCCCGCCGGACTCACCAAAGGCGACACCTACACGATCAATATCGCGTTCGAGCTCGACCAGAACTAGTGAAAACTAAACAGGATTTTGCATGATTTCTAAGATTAACAGGATTGAAAATTACATCATGTCAATCCGGTCAATCCGGTCAATCCGGTCAATCCGGTCAATCCTGTTAATCCTGTTAATCCTGTTTAGTTCTCACTTCAGAACGTGAAGCCGAAGCCGAACTGCCAGTTGCCGACGGGATCGCCGGACTGGCGATTGACGTTATAGCCGTAGTCGATGCGCACGGCGCCGAGCGGTGTGTAGAGGCGGAGGCCGGGGCCGGCGGCGACCTGGAGATCGGTCGGCTGGATGTCGCGGGCGTCGGACCAGAGATTGCCGGCGTCGGTGAAGGCGGCCACGTAGATGTTGTTATAGACGGGCCATTGGACTTCGAGATTAAAGAGGATCATCGCCAGGCCGCCGAGCGGATCTCCGCCGCGATCCTTGGGACCGAGGCCGTCGAGCTGGTAGCTGCGGACGGTGTTTGGCCCGCCGAGAAAGAAGCGCTCCTGCACGGGGACGCTGGTCGTGTCGCCGTAGGGGAGCAGGACGCCGATGCGGTGATTGAAGATGAAAAAGGGAACGAACGGATGCTCGGTCGTAATTTCGCGCAGCGGGAGATAATACGTGAATTGCGCGGCGAGCCGAAGGAACGAAACGTTGCCGAGCAGCGCGGGGCTGGCGAGCTCGACTTCGTGGTTGAGGTAGAGGCCTTTCATCGGGCTCAGGATGTTGTTTCGCGTGTCGTAGGTTTGGCTGAAAGTGAGGCTGCCGAGGGTGTAATTCGGATCGGTGTCGTCCGGATCGTCGCCGAAGATGACGGCATCGGTGACGCTCTTGTAGCCGTATTGAAAACGGTAGCCGGTGAGGTTCGTGGAGCTGAAATTTCGCGCGAGCGTGAGCGTGCCGCCGGCTTCGTTGGAGCGATAGGCGGGCTGCTCGCGGTGGGCGTAGGAAAGGCCGACCGTGCCTTCGAAATCCGTGCCGAAGAGCCACGGATTCGTGAGCGCGCTGGAGATGCCGTAGCTGCGCTGGGAGAGCGTGCCGTCGATCGAGAAGCGGTTGAGGGTGCCGAAAAAATTCCGGTCGATGTAGTGAATCTCGCCGAAGCCGCCGTCCCATTCGCTGTAGCCGATGCCGAACTGGATGCGCTTCGGCCGCGTTTCCTCGAGTTTCAGGACCAGATCGACTTTGCCATCCGCCCGCGGCACGCGCCGCACGTCCGCCTCGGCAAACGCGCCGCTGAACCACAGGCGCCGGGCGGCTTCATCGACTTTCGACGCGTCGTAAGGCGTGCCGGGCTTGATCGCGAAGCGGGCGAGGATGGCCGACGGACTCGTGGCGAGCGCGGGCGGCGGCGCGTCCGTGCCGGCTCGCGACGTGGAATTTTCGATGCGAATTTCGCCGATCGTGTAGGTGCGTTCGGCATTCACCTTGAAATCCACGGACACATTTCCGGTCGCGCGATCCAATGCGGCGGCGGTCTGCACATCGGCCTCGAGGTAGCCGTGGTTGCGCAGCCAATCCTGCACGCGGGTGCGCATGAGCGCCTCCTGGTTTCGCTGATAGGGCTCGTTGAGATATTCGTTCAACACGCCGCGCAGCGTGGTGTCGCTGACCGGCGCTCCGGTGAACACGACATCGCGGACGAAATAGCGCAGGCCTTGATAGATGCGGACGCGGAGATTCACCATGCCACCGACCGGAGCGGCCGGCTCGGAGACATCGGCCGTGGCCACGAGGTAGCCGTGCTGGGCGAGCGCGTTGACGACGGCCACGCGGCCCGCCTCGACCGCGCTGGCGACGTAGCGCATGCGGCCGAAGGGCAGCAGCGTGGCCTGGCGCACGGCGGCGCCGAAAATCTCGCGCAGCCGCACGACCGGAATCTCGGATTCCCCCTCGAACGAAACGCTTCCGATCAAATCCCGCCCGCCTTCATCGATTACAAAAAGCACGGAGGGCGGCGGCGTGGATTTGTAGGTGTAGGCGACGCTGGCCTCGCGAAATCCGCGCGAGAAATAAAACGTGCGCAGGAAATATGCGGCGTCGTCGGCGTCCGTGACCTCGAAATCGCCCTTGAGCGAGACGTAATAGCGATTTTGCAGGATGGCGAGCAGCTGCCCGGCAGGGAAGGAGTCGTTGCCCTGGAAATGAATATCGCCCGCGGGCGGGCGCGGCGGCCCCCAAAGCCCAAGTATCGCAACGGCGGTGAGGAACGCCGCGTGCATGGCTACCGGAGGCGGATCGTGTATTGGACGCCGGCGTTGTAAAAGCCGTAGCCGTCGCGTCCGGTCGTGAGCGAGAAGTTGTCCGTGAGGCGCAGCTCGCTCAAGAGCGAGGAGGTGTGCGAGGTGTCCTTCGGCGGAACGACGCGCACGCTCAGGCGGTTGACGAAGTCATTGAGATCGAGGCCCATCGGCTCGAGCTGCCGGGCGATGCTGCGCAGCAGAATGATGCCGCCCTGGCCCGCGGCGGCTTCGCCGAGCCCGGCGCCGCTCATGCCCGCGGGCGTGAGGCCGGTGGTGAGCAGGAAGATGAGGTTTTCCTGCGAGAGCGGGGGATCGGAGCGGAGCGTGAGGTTCGACTCGTTGATGGGGCCGAAGGCGACCATCTGGATGTTGTAGCCGGAGACTTCGGTGGTGGCGCGCACGTCCACGACGGGCATGAAGGGACTCTGCTGCGCGAAATAAATTTTCCCCTCGGGAATGATCAAGGTGCTGGCGGGAAGGTAGGCTTGCAGATTCTTGAGCGTCACCACGCCGTCGAGGTAAGGCGCGCCGAGCGGGCCGCGCAGGGCGAGATCGGGGGAGATCTCGCCGGTGGCGAGATTGCCCATGAGCAGGAAGGGCATGCCGTTCTTGATCGTGACGTCGAGCTTCCAACGGCCCCAGGGATCGGGCACGAGGCCTGCGAAGACCGGGGGAACGAACATCGGCCCGCCGACGGGATTCGGCACGAGCAGCGGCGTGACTTCGAGTTTCTTGAAAATGCGGCCGTCGACGAGCAGGACGCTGCCGCGGACGGATCCGGAGTCGCCGCGCCCATCGACGGCGAGATCGAGATCGGCGCGCAGCCGCAGGCCGGGATCGCGCGCGAGGAGGACTTTCGAGCCTTTGAGCTGGAGGTGGATGGCGGGATTTTTCGGATCGGTGAGGTCCGCGCCGCCGGTGACTTCGAAGGGGCCTGCGCCTATTTCGCCGCGGAGGGACTCGAGCGTCACCCGGGACGTATCCATGAGCACATGGGCGCTGAGGGCGTTGATGCGAGGCAGGTCGGTGGAGAGCTCGATTTCGCCATCGGCGAGCGTGGCGTCGCCTTGAAACTTCGGAGCGTTCAACTGGCCGGCGACGCTCACGCTGCCGGCGAGCGTGCCCTGCAGCCGACGGGCCGCGGGCACGAAGGGGCGAAAAATTTCCAGGCTGGTGCGGGGGAAGGTCAGCTGCGCCTTGATCGGTGCGTCTTCGTGCACGAGACGCACGCCGCCGTCCTTGGTTTCCTCGTAGGCGAAAGGCATGCTCGCCTCGATGGTGAGCGGCTGGAACCCGCGCGTCTGCACGGAGCCTTTCACGGACAGCCCGCCGTCGCCGGTGCCGAGAGCGATGTCGGCCGTGGTCTGCGGAACCGTGAAATTGTCGATCGTCGCCGAAAGCTCCCGGCCGGTGAGCTGACCGGCGAGCTTGAGCTGCGGGAGGGTGCCGGAAGCCCCGAGATTCAGGCGAAGCTGGCCTCGGAAGTTTGCCTTCTGTCCGGCCATTTCGATGAGGTCGGCCACCGGCAGATCGCCGGAGGTGAAATTCGCGTAGACCGGCTTGTCGGTCGACATTGCCTGGGCGAGCGTTTTGCCGGAACTCAGCAAGAAAAGATCCAGCGGGACGAAGCCTTCGCCGTTGAGCAGGCCGAGCTTGGCGCGCTTGAGCGAGAGACCGGTGATGTTGACGCCGCTCGAGGAGATGGTGAGCTGGGAGTTGAGCTGGAGCGTGCCGTGGGTGAGGCGCACGGTTTTGAAATAAATATTCTGCGGCGAGTAGGTGCCGATGAACTCCCCGGTAAGGCCGGTGGGCGTGACGCTGGTCATCACGTCCTCGAGCTTCATGGTGAAGGCGCCGGAGTGCGCGCCGACCGCGCCGTCGCCCTGCCAATCGAGCGTCGCAGCGCCGGCGAAGACATTTTCCGCCACCGTCGCGCCGCCGAACGGCGTGTAAATGCCGAGATCGTCGATGCGGCCTTTCACCTCGCCGGCGTAGCGATGCGGCTCGCGAATGCCGATGGAGCCATGGGCTTCGAGCCGGTCATTGCCCGCCCACACCTCCGCGTAGGGGACTTGCAGCTCGTCGTTCCGCGCGACGATGGAGACCCGCGCCGACGCGGGCGGCAGGGATTCGTAACGAATGCGGCTTGCCTCGCCGTTGAGATAGCCGCGGAGCTGCCCGTCGTCGCCTTGCAGCGCGCCGTGCAGATAAAGCTGCCCGCCGATTTTTTCGAAGGTCGGTCCGGCCAGTGCGGCCAGCGCGCTGAGGTCACGCACGTCGGCGGAAAGATTCCCGACGTAATGCGCGCGGGGCAGATCCTCGAGCCGCTCGGGCACGGCGAGCTCGCCGCTGGCGGAGATGCGATTGTCGGCCTGGGTAAGGTCGAAGCTCGTGACGTAGAGCCGGCGACCGATGTAGTTCACGCCCGCGACGAGCGACTGCCAGCCGCGTTCGTTCCAGCGGAAATTATCGGCGGAAATGCGAAGGGAAATTTCGTTGTCGAGGGGGTGGTCGGGATTGCCGCGAAAGGTGAAGCGCGCGTCGCGGATGATGCCGTCGGCCTTTGCAGGCAGCGCGATCAAATCCGGAATCGGCTTCACCGGCAGGTTCACGATGGATAACGCCGCGTCGAGCCGCAGCTGATGATCCTCCTCGCCGAAGACGATATTGCCGCGCAGCGTGCCGCCGTAGGCACCGACGTCCCAATCGAGCGAGACGCCGCCGATGTTTACGAAATTCGCCACGAAGTCGCGCAGGACGATTTCATCGCGCAAACCGAGATCGGAAAGATACAGCGCGCCGTCCTTCCATGCCGTGACCGCGCTGCCGTTCAAGATTTCCTGCCGGATGGAGCCCGCTTCGATCAGCACGGATTTTACCGTCAGGCGCCCGCTCGTATTTTCGTCGAAATCACCGTTCAACCCCGTCACCGCGTAGGATTGATCGTCCGCGAGGAAGACGGCGCCGCTGGAAACAATGCGCAAGCGCTGCGGTAAAAAGCGCAGGACGATCGCCGAGACCTGCTCCTGCTGGGCGCGGGTGAAAGAGGGCATGGGCTGCGGAATGAGCGCGGCGCGGCGGAAGTCGAAGGTGCCGGAAAGTCCCTCGAGCCTCAGATAGCTGAGAACGCGGCCGTCGCCGAACAGGATTTGCCAGAGCGAATTTGTGCCGAGGGCGATGAGCCTGGCGCCGGCGTCGGTGCGGGATGCTCTGGGATTCGTTACGCGAAAGCGGACATCGTGAAACTCGATCGGATGGAATAAATGCAGCCGCATGGAGCCAATCTCAAGCTGGAGACCGAGGCGCGGACCGAAATAACCGATCGCCTTGCGCGCTCCCCAGGTCAGCGCGGGCTCATGGGCGAACCAAAACGCGACCAGCAGCGCGACGAGCAGCCACGGCCAGATCCGACGTCGGCGGCGGGCAGGCGGGGCGGTTTCTACAGGAGCGGTTTCCACGGTCGATCAGGCGAGGCGGGCGGGCTTCCACAGAATTAAACCCGGGAAGGTGCGATCCGTGCAAAAAAATACAGGCCGCCGCAACCGAATGGTGCGACGGCCTGTTGTTCCCCCCAGAACAATCTTTCGATGGGAAGAAGTTACCAAACTCCGATTCCCGCGCAAGGAATTTTTCACTTTTTTTTGATAACTTTTCAACATGCTACCCATCAACAATTTAAATAGCGTCGCAGTCGGGCGTCCTTCCGCGTTCCAGCCACTCGATGCGACGGGAAAGCATGGTGTCGCCGTCGAAATCGAAATAGCCGCGGAAATTGCGTCCTTCGAGCACGCCCGGCAGCCAATGAATATCATCCGCCCACATTTCATGAAAGGGAATTGCATTTAGCGGCGTCCACAGCGGTGCGGCCTCGTCGGTTTCCACGGCATTCCCCTCGCAGCCTCGCGCCGTGAAGACCGCACACTGCAAGCCGTAGCCATCGACGAACTGGAAATACAATTCGCCCCGCCATTCCGGATCGAGCGGCGTGACGCCGAGTTCCTCCTGCGTCTCGCGGATCGCGCATTGCCGTGGCGTCTCGCCGGGATCGATCCGGCCGCCCGGGCCATTCACTTTCCCGGCGCCGAGACCGCGCTTTTTCCGGATCAGCAAAATCTCGTTTTCACGCACCACGAAGCACAACGTCGCGCGCTCCGTGGGCTGCCATTCCGCCCAATTCCTTTCCGCACCCGACGGACCGCTCATCGCATCAATATCCGCCGAGCCCCGGCAGGAGCTGGCCGCTGATCGCGCGGTCCACGGATAAACGTCCGCCGCCGAGGAAAAATAGCGCGATCGCGATCATCAGCAGCGAAAAGGGAAATTCGCTCGAGGCGATGCCTTGCGGGGCATGCACGTAATGCAGGGCACCGGTCATCACGACCATCACGCCCAGGGCCGCCAAGCGCGTGAGGAACCCGAAAAACATCGTGATCGCGACCAGAATCTCGACGAGCATCACGGTCACCGTCACGCCGACCGGAAAGCCCATGCCGCTTTCCCCGCTCCATTTCAAGAGCGTCGCCGACCAGCCGTCTCCGCCGAACAAGCCAAAGGCTTTTTGGCCGCCGTGGTAAACGAAGACCGCCGCGAGCAACATTCGCAAAATAAATGGGCCAAAGCTCTTCGGCGTCGCGAAGAAGGCGTAAACGGGATTGCTCGACACGGCGCTGCGTATAACAGCAGGGATTTTCGCGGGAAAGCATTATTGCCATATTTTTCCCAATTCACCCCACCTGCTCAGGAGTGCTCTTACCTCATAAACACAGCCTCTGCGGGCGATTGAATGTTTCCCCATTCGGCCGCATTTCATCCCATTTTGACTCGTGCGGTTGAAAAAACGATTGAAAATTCACGCACGGCAATTCACCCGACCAAGTCAGTCTAGGATTTGGCGTTTTCCATCTTCTTCGCCTGCCGCTCTGCCTCCGCCATAGCCGCCTCAAGGCCATAATCTGGAATGGCAATGACGATGCTTTCCGCCCCTCTATGGCATTCAACCCGCCAATCATCGCCCACAGGCACAGCTGAAACGCTCCATCCCATTTCCGAGGGCCGCTCGCATAAAGCCTTGACCGAGTGGTCAGCAAGAATTACCCCGAACGAACGTGTTGCGATTCTTTACGCACCCTGACGCAGACCTTCGACTGGGTGACGCTCTTATCGAAGAAATGAAGCTTTCCAAATGGAAACAATTCAAGGCGGCGGTAGCATTTCTGAAACTTTCGGGGATGGAATACATCTCAGGGTCGTTGAAAAGTTTTTCTGAGAATAACCACACCTCGATCACGGTGGGCGTTGCTCATCAAGGCACCAGCAAGGAAGGACTGGAGTTGCTTCTAGCGTCACTTGGCAAGGAAGGTGAAGCCTTCGTATTTCATAACAATGTTCCATCGACTTTTCATCCAAAGGTTTTTGCATTCGCGAACCCCGCTGAAATGAAAATCTTCCTAGGGTCGGGGAATCTCACAAAAGGTGGCCTGTATACAAACTACGAGGCATTCTTCGAAGCCACTGAAGCTACCTCCTCCCCTCTTTCACTGTCAGTGGAAAATGCTTTCAGCCAATGGACGGACGAAACGACTAGTTTGGTAAGGCCGCTTTCGGCGGAACTTATCTCTCAGTTGGTTGCAGAGGGGCTTATTCTAGGCGAAAGAGAATTGCAGGCTCGACTACAGGCGTCTTCTTCAACCGCAGAGACCACGGGCAAGCAGAAAGGCGAAAGACTTTTTGGAAGCAAAGCCGTCAAACAAGCTCCGCCTCGCACGCAATCAGTAAAAAAAGTTCCGCGTGACCTTGATAAGACTCGCACAAGAACGGTCGAAGACTTAACTCCGAAAATACCTCCAGATGGCTCCCATCTAGGCTTTGTAATGTTACTACAAAAGACAGATGTTGGAACGGGGCAAACTACTTCGGGAAGTTCGCGACGCTCACCCGAAATCTTCATCCCGTTAGCTGCAAGAAATTACGATTCGGTTTTCTGGGGCTGGCCTAATCTGTTTACTCCTGATGCGGCAAAGGCAGGAAAAATGGATCGATACGGTGTCAGAATGCGCCTCGGGACGAGCATTATTTTAGTAAACATGATGACGTGGCCCGATAAGTCCGATTTTCGGCTTCGTAGCGAAGCATTACGCAGTGCTGGAAATGTTGGAGACGTACTGCGGATTGAAAGAATATCAGACGCAATCGGGCATTCATATTATGCTGAAATTGTCCCCGCAGGCACCTCGGACTATCCGAGATATAGAGGGCTTTGCATCCATCCCGTGAGGAATTCTCAGAAAAGATGGGGATACTATTAATTTTTATCCTCTTGCAGGATAATATCGAACTGCGACTTATCAATTTTCAGGATACCTCCCTGAAGACGACCTCCCCATCGCTCAGAGGACCCTTCTTGCACAAAAACCTAGGCTTTTCAAAAGAGGCCATATTAAGATCGGCTTTCGGAACGTTTTAATTTCTTTTAGAGGCAATACCTTGTTCCATTGTCGTTCATCAATGATGAGTTTTTGCTCTCTCGGAGAATCCGCCACTGTCGCAGACGCGACAACGATTGAGCATTTCTCAATGCCCCGCTAGGTATATCAATACTCGGCAACCCTCTGTTAGCTGCGGAGACATAGTCTTTGAAGTCCGGCCCCAAAAAAGTTTCTTCTTTAGACACAACTGGCAACCTCCATTGCGGAAGGCTTAAATTTGAGCGCGCGGTGAATATCAGCCGCTACAAGGATATAATATTGTAGTTCGCTATTCAACGGCTTTTGTTCGAGAAAAAGATAATACCCTCGGTGTCAATTGCGTTGTGACGAAAAATGTCGCGGGAAACCAATACTTCCATCGGGAGAATGCTGTCACAGTGAAGACCTATGCTTTCTCCAATCGCACGTAAGAAATCTATCGTAGAAATATCAACACGTTCACCACCAGCAATTGTGTGGTTATTTCCGACAACGAAATAGGCTTTCCCGTCGCGCTTGAGACTCGCTTGAACACCACATAACACGCTCCGCATATCCAAAAAGTATTTTGAAAGTAAAGCAGGGAGATTTTGTCGTCTAAAGCCAGCATCCGTGTCTTTGTTCAGCGAGTCAATGCAGTCTATAAGTTGACAAACCTCTAACGGCAGCAATTTCCGATTATTTTCATACGCAGCAAGCAACGATTTCCTCGCAAACGTTGAAATCTCTCTATTTCCGATCATTCTAGTGTCAGTCTCCCTATGAGAACTACGGGGCAGAAGCTTAAGGTAAATGAGGCTTAACCGATCTGTATCGAGGTATGGAAGTGCCGTTGCATATGGAGGGGAGGTTATCACAGCCGACATCCCACCGCGATGGCCTTTCCAAATCGTGGAAATATCACGGGCGTCTCCATTTTCAACCTTCCATTTTCCGAGGGCTATGCGGGGACTTTGTCTGAGAAACGCTAAAACAAGCCTAACTGACCTACCAGCCTCCTCTAAAAACTCTTTTATTGGGTCAATTTCGGCATCAGTGTTGATTTCGCGCCGCACACGCAAATCATCATTTTTTTGCCACGAAACTCGTCGAATAATGTTGCTCAGGCAAATTCGAAACAGGGAACGAATGTTACTTTGCTCAACTTGATCGATGTTTACTGCAATAACATCTAAATCGCACAAGACATCCTGTGATAGCCATTCAGAAAGGTATTCCTGATCTCTTGCGGGAAGAGAAGAAAAATAAGGGAGAACTTTTTCCTTCTTTCGAGTAGGCGCATTTAAGAGAGTTTCTCTAATAGAAAGATACTCCGATTCGATTTCATCGGGCTTTGAAGCAAGAATTGAACACTTAGTAGCCGTCATGAATGCTGACAATGGGTTCATGTCGATACCTTCAGACTGAAACCCAGCTAAACTTGTTTCAACCAATGTCGTCCCACTTCCACACATTGGGTCTCCAATTAGATCGCCACGCTTTATCCCTGCATGGTTAAGCAACGAGATAACCAATTGAGGAAAAAATTTTCCCCTATACTCATGAATTCCATGAGAAGCATAGCGGAGACAGCGTCGATTAGGTATTGGAACGTTTTTCTGAAAAGGCAAAAGTCTTTTTAAATCGTGAACAGGTATTCCGTTTCGAACTAGATTTACGGTAGCTTCCTTGAGCGTTTGCTCGGTAAACAATTCCTCGCTCGCTGAAACAGTTTCCCAGAATGCCAACCGATTTTTCAGAAGTAGTGGATCAGAAGTGTGGACTTCAAACAGACCATCTGCCGCTCCTACAGCATGCGGGACTCGCCCCGTAAGCGACTGGAGTTCCATCATAGCCAGTTTCTTCTCGAAAGGCTGCAAGAATGGCTTAAGGCGGGTGACGACTGTTTTAGGCATATAAACCCTTTGTATTTTCTAGGATGAGAAGCTCTTCCGTTTTAATTTTTCCGATAGCTGGATTGAACGCCTTTTGCGTGTCTTTCATTCGACGCGAAACGCGCAATACTTCCGTAAATCCATGCCTTTTGGCCTCTTCGGAAATGAGCGAGGCATTATCAACAAGCTTTCCTTTGATAGTGGAATTACCTATAATGAAACAAGCAAAGCGGCCTCTTCGTAGGGATGACTGAAGCCACGCAAAAACAGTGGACATTTCGGACTTAAAAGTTTCTACGGTCGCCCCTGACGGCCCAGTCTTTCCATATTTTCGATGGCTGCCTATTTCTTCCCGTTTAAACAAAGGTTGATCCATTCCAAGCCAGACCATGCGCGTCATATGGTATAGATGATAACTGTAGGCGTTTGGATAAGGCGGCGAGCAAACAACCAAGTCCAACAGCTCAATTTTGGGACGGTCTAAGACGGAGGATTCAAAAATCTTACAAGAGAATCTTTCCTCAACGAGGTCCGTAAACTCAATTGAGGCATTCAAGGCGCTTTTTAGTGAAAAGGCGAACTTTCTGAAAGCATCACCTTGCGTAAGCTTCTTTTCACGACGAACATATCGTGTGTCTGAATCCTGTTTAGAAACAGATACTAAAATAGCCGAAAAAGCGATCTTTCCTAAGCATATGGCCTGCGCAGTAGGAGCCGTTTCAACCCAATGTAAAATCTCAGCAAGCTCCTCTACGATAAATGCATCATACCAAAATGTTACCGCCTTATGATCAGGACGTGCAAACGAGGAAGTAAAAGCGGTTCTCTTAAACAGAGAATCATTTCCCATGTTGGAAATTTCCGCTGCAAAACGATTCGCCTTTTCAATAAGAATTGATAAATACTCCCTGTCGTTTTCGGATATTCGCTGCGTTTTAGCCTGTGTTATTAGACACGCGAGTGGATTGGCATCTACCCCAACAGCATGTCTCTTTAATGTTAGAGATTCGACGAGTGTGGTCCCGCTACCACAAAAAATATCTCCGACAACCTCACCAACCGACGACAACTCCTGTATTAATGCATTTGGAATTTGCGGAATGTATTTTGCTGGATAGGGATGAATTCCATGGGTGAGGTATGTTGTTTTCGCTTCTCGAAAATCCCAATCAATTTTGCCGAGGGACGACAACGAACGGGCTGCTGGACGATCAACAGTATAAGACGCGCTGTGTTCAGCTACCGAATTTACCTTGTCGGCATCTTCAGAGCTAAAAATGCGCCATCCCCGTCGGTCTCTTTGAGGTTCGGGAACCAACCCCTGCCTAAGCCACCTCAGAAGGGTGTCTTTATGAACTCCTGCCAATTTTGCGACTTGGGCGGTATTCATCCCCTGCATGCCTGCTGCATATACCTGCATATATGCACGTTTGGGAAGACATTTGACGCGTTACTTTGTAAATATCTGAATTTTAGAAGCACTCTCTTTCCTGATTGAGGCTTCACTTTTGTCGATAGGAGGGGCAAATAGGCGTCTCACTCTCTGAACCGTCGAAACTCCCTTGCCAGTGATTTTAGCCGTATTTCGCACAGACTGCCCCGCCTTCAACTGACATAACACATCTCTATTGCGAGTTAGAAAAACAGCTCTAGGCACGCACGAACCTTTTGGCCTACGCCACGTTTCATATCGCGCGGGAGCTGGCGGGCGCATTTTTAGCTCACCTCGCGGAGCATCATCTCGAAGTGCGCGACACTCCGGAGCGCCTCGGGCAGCTCGGACCCAAGGCGCAGGATGTCATTGAAATCGAGTTGAGGGACGATACTTACGCCGTGGCCGCCCTCGAAGACATCGTGGACGATTTTTTCGCCACGAAAAACATCAGCAACGAATAGACACGGAATGTCCGGCGCGAATCTTTTCCACGAAACGCACCTCCTCCGCGACGGCGGCTGGTGCCCAAATAACCCACGACTTCCGCTGCTGGTCTATCGCTCCGCCCACGAAGCGCGCGACAGCGAGGCGCTGGCGGCATGGTTCGAAAGCCGCTTCGCGGAAAATGGCTGGCCGCCCGCATGGCGCTACACCATTTATCCCTACGCGCATTATCACAGTACGACTCACGAAGTGATCGGAGTGTTTCGCGGCGCCGCGAGCGTGCGCATGGGAGACGCCCGCGGGGTGACGATCACCTGCAAAGCCGGCGACGTGCTGCTCATCCCGGCCGGCGTCTCGCATGAGCGCATTTTAAGCAGTTCGGATTTCCGCGGCGTGGGCGCTTACCCGCGAGGATTCGAGCCCGATGAATTGCGCGGTCGCCCCGGCGAACGGCCCTCCGCGGATCGACGCATCGCGGCATTGCCGATTCCTCCACTCGATCCCGTCGCTGGCCACGATGGCCCGTTGTCGACGGAGTGGCGGCGACCGAGTGTGGCATCCGAAGAACCCGCCGAGGCTTCGCACGATCTCCGGCCGCATCTTTAGAGCCTCCTCTTCGCACAGAACGCGGCATCGGGGAAGCAGCGGATCGGCGCATAGTAAATATGATACTCGCACGTGAGGGCGGCTTTCGCCCCGAACCCCGTTGCATGAAACCTCGAGCGAACCGGAAATGTGCCAGCGGCATCCGCCCGGGTGAACTCGCGAAGCGGCTCCATGACGAGCTCGGGCAGCATCTCGTCGGCGTGACCCTGGAGACCGGCGCATTGGCGCGAAAGCTCGGGGATCGCCACGCGCCCGAGCTCCAGGATGCACACCGAATCGTGGAGCATCTGCGCTCGGCGAACCTCGAGGTGAGCCGATTGATCGCCTGGCTCGACCGAGGCTGTCCGCGGTGAAGCAAATCCCCTAGCCTTCCGTCGATGCGGCAAACGCGAGACGCCGATTGTGAGGACTTTTTACTGCGACGGCTGCCGCGGAACGACCACTCGATAGAATTGCGGCTCGTGGCCTGCAGCTCCGTTATCCGGCACATCCTGCCAGCCGGTCGCCACGACGGGGGGAAACGTCCGCAAGCTTGATTCACGAAGCCCTGCTCACCGACGCCGAGATGGCGCTCGGCGTCGAGGAATGGAAGCAACAGCTCGACGATCCGTTCCCGAGCTGTGGGCCACCCGGGCCGCCGAGGAGGAATTCGTCCACTGAATTTGATGGCCACCGGCCTCTACTTTCGGACCTGCAAGGAATGGCGCGAGGCTTTGGCCGGCAAGGTCGCGGAAACATGCGCCGAGTTCGTGTCGCGTCTCGCCGAAATTGACGACGAGGCATCCTGCTCGATTGCGACGGCCACTGGTGCCGCCGCATGGAGGCCTGTGAGTTAAATTCATTCGTCGTCCGCAAGCGACAGTTAATATTTCGCAAGCTGGAGACAGCGGCCAGGCTGCGTGCGAGATAAGTTTCCGGAGATATTCAAGGTGGGACGATCGTCTCGAAACTATAAAATGAGCCTATCGATTCAATCGGCTGAGAGCGAGGTGGACGTCTGGGAAAAAGCGGGCGGACGCTGGAGGTTGGTGCATGGGGGCATGCTCGAACGCGGAGTCAGCCTCGAGTTCCACGACTTCGCGCTGGATGCTCCGCTCGACTGGGGGGCCAGCTTTCATGAGCAGAGCCTGGAGGTATGCATCAATCTTCACGGCTCGGCCACGTTGCGCCGCGGGTCGACGACCGTGGACCTCGGGGACAATGAAGTCGCGGTTTATACGGTGCCGGCGTCACGGCCTTCCGCTTTGCGCGCGGTCGAGGGCCATCATTGCTTTTATACCCTGGAATTTTCCTGCGAATGGCTGCGAAGGCACCTGCATGTTTTCCGGTATCGCCTGAAGCCGGAAATCCTCCGCTTCATCGAGCGGCCGTCACGGGCGCGGGCATTCGTCGAGCGGTTTCCGCTTCCTCCGGCCATGATTCCCTTGCGGATCGATCTGCTGGCACCTCCGGTGCCGGATGGTGCGCAGGACGCGTGGTATTTCGGCAAGATTTTCGAAATCCTAGCCTCAACCATATTTCGTGCCGATCAGGCGATGAGCGGAAATGATCTGCGCATCCGTGAGCGAGTCGAGCGGGCACGGGCGCGATTGGAGCGGGACTTCGAAAACCCGCCTTCGTTGGAAGACCTGGGCCGGGAAGCCGATTGCAGCGGGTTCTATTTGAGCCGGCTGTTCAAACAGGAGCTCGGGGTAAGCATCCCCAGCTATCTCCGGGCGACGCGAATGGAAAAGGCTGCCGCCTATCTGCGGAAAGGTATGTCGGTGACGGATACCGCGGTCGCGGTGGGTTACAGCAGCGTGAGCGCGTTCATCAAGGCCTTCGGCGAATATCACCAAACAACTCCGTCGCGGTGGATCGCCGTCTGGAGCAAATCCGAATAAATTTCCTGATTCGGGGCGGTTGTTTTCGCCAAAGCAGCGGGATCGGGGCCCGTTTCTTGACGGAACGTTGACATTTTTTACCGGTCGCTTGCGCACCCCGTGAGGCCGCTCAGAGAAAAGCCAGTGGAAGGCGCGGATTTCGCAATGAAGAGACATTCCGCCGCAAGGCGAAGGCAGCGAAGCCGGGATGGCGACGGTAGGCTGGTGAGAACCCTGGAACAAGCCAACTCCAATCAAATCCACCATGAAAATCCTACCCAATCTTGTTCTTTTCGTCCTCGCGGCAGCCGCGATGTCTCCCTCCGCACGGGCCATCGACACCGCGGCCGGTTTTGAACCGTCGAATCCCGCCGCCAACAGCGGCAGTTACAACAGCGGCAGCCCGATCAACGCACAGCTCAGCGGTCTCGGCGCCACCGGCGTCTACGGCTCCTACGACGCGCCGAACATCGGCTTCGCCGCGTGGGAAAAATGGTCGAGCGGCTCGTTCGCGAGCCTCGCCCCGCAATACAGCGGAGCCAGCGGTATTCTCTCCGCCTCGCTCACGCAGAGCAACACGAGCATCGGCCTTGCCACGACGGGCAGCAATCCCGGCATCATCACCGTCGACGACGCGACCTACTACGGCCGGCTCGCGGCGACCTCGACGAGCACGTTCGATTTCTCGCTGACCGGCACCTCGAGCATCGCGATCACGAGCATCACGCTGCAGATCAAGCACTCGACGTATAGCGCCAGCACCTTTGCCTTCAACCCGACGCTCGACGGCATCGGCGCCGACGAGGCCGTCAAGGGGGCGAACCTCGGCAACTCCTCGGACGCGATCAGCCTCTCCACCAATTACTTTGTCTATACCTATACGTGGTCGGACCTGAGCATCGCGGCCAACCAGCCCTTCGCCCTCTCGTTCTCGTTATCGCCGGGGGCCCAACTCTCGCTCGACAGCATCGCGGTCAGCGCCACGGCCGTTCCCGAGCCCGGCACGTGGGGATTGGCGATGGCCTTCGGGCTGTTCGCGCTCGTTGTGATCCGGCGCAAACGCTTCCGTTCGTCCGCTTCCGTCTAACCATCCGAAATCGGTCGCCCGGCACGCCATTCCCCTGCTCGTGCCGGGCGCCTGTTGAGCCCCATCCATTGCATCCATGAAACGACTGACTTTTCTCATCGCCTGCGCCGTGCTGCCGGCAAGCCTGCCCGCCGCCGAAACGCTCTTCCTGCCCAACCCCGCCGGCTCGACGGTCGTCGCGGGCTGGGTTCCCACCAATGCCGAGATCGTCGGCGGGGAACTGCAATCGGACGGCCCGTGGCTCTCGTCGTGGCCCGCGGGCGCGGTTCTGCCGGCGGCCTTCACCGATGGCACATCGTCCTGGAATCTGACGAGCAACTTCACCGGCTCGAACTTCACCGGCCCTGATTCCATTTATACGTTCGATCGCACGGACGCGCAGTTTACGGTCACGACGACCGATTACGCGGGGGGAGCCTTCGGCAAGGTAATCCTCCAGCTCACTCCAAGTTCCGACAACAATCGCGATCTCCAGCTCGGCGCGAGTCTCACGATCGGCGGAATCACTTATTCGGGGTCGCAGGCCACCTTCACGAGCGACCGCGCGTTCGGCGGAAACTTCTCCGACCCGACCAACCGCTACTACGGCCACTTCGGCGGGCTGGCATTGGTCACCTATGAATGGGATCTGGATGCGCTGGGATACTCGGGCGGCTATTCCGATGTGAGCCTGAGCTGGAGCCTGCCGCAGACGCACAGCGTGCTCTACGACGCGCAGGTCTCCTTCGCGGCGGTTCCCGAGCCCGCCACGGCCGGCATGGCGGGATTCGGACTGTTCGTGGTGATAGCGCGGCGCTTGTCTCGTCGTCACCCGAGAGTTCAAGAGGCATGATCCGCTCTGCATTGCTTGGAGTCGTGCTGGTCGTGGGGTTTCTTCTCGGGCCGGCGGCCCGGGCGATCGAGACGGCCTCGGGATTCGAGACGCCAGATCCGTTTGCCAGCCAGGGCAATTACAACGACGGAAGCCCCGTCAACGCACAATTGAGCGGGCTCGGCGCGATGGCGCCCCACGGCGCGTTCGATGCGCCGACGATCGGCTTTGCCGCGTGGGAAAAATTCTCGTCAGGAAGCTTCGAGGATCTCGCCGCCCAATACACGGGAAGCTCCGGCGCCCTCCATGCCACGCTCTCGCAGGCTACGGAAACCATCGGCGTCACCTCGACCGGCACGAGCAACTCGGGACAGATCGCCGTGGATGGCATCGATTATTTCGGCCGTCTCACCTGCGGTCTCGACGATTTCTACGATTTTTCGATCACCGCAACGTCGTCGATAGCGATCACCAGCATCACGCTCACGATCAAGCACTCGAATTTCTTCGATGCCGCGGACCCGGAGGATTTCTCGACGTGGACGCAGATCGCGCCATTCTCCGCGACACTCGACGGAGTGCCGTCCTCCCCTGCGGTGTGGTCCGCGCCTTACGGGAACTTCTCCGACGCGCTCGCGCTGAACACGACGGCCCGGTATTACCTCTACACTTGGAACGTGGATATCGCTCCCGGCGAAGAGTTCACGGTCGATTTCTCGAGCGCGCCCGAGACGATGGGCCTCGGATTCTCGGTGGATGCGGTCGCGCTGAGCGTCCAGAGCGTTCCCGAGCCCGCCACCAGAGCGCTTGCCGGCCTGGGCCTCGCGGCGCTGCTTTGGCAAGCCAGACGGCGGCGGAAATCGACGCCGCCCGCGACCCTCGCGCTATTCGGGGCGCTGTTCGGGCTCGGCTTGGCTCGACCGGCTTCGGCCGGGGAGAAGCCGGATTTCTGGATCGACCTCTATCGGGGCGAGGAGGTTGGCAAGACCGCGCTGCTCGGCGATCTTGCCACCGCCGGGGTGATCTACGTCGGCGAGATTCACACGATCAAGCGCCATCACGAGGCGCAGGCCGCATTGCTCGCCGGACTTGCGAAGCAGGGCCGGCCGCTCGCGCTCGGGCTGGAGCAGATCGAGGCGCGCGATCAGCCCGCGGTGGACCGCTTCAATCGAGACGAACTCGATTTCGAGGGACTCGCCAAGGCGATCCAATGGCCGAAGCAGTGGAAGAATTACGAGCAATACCGGTCGCTCTGCGAGATCGCGCGAAAGAACGGGATTCCCGTGCGGGCATTGAATGCGCCGTCCGAAATCATTCGAGCCATCGGGCGGGGCGGGCTGGCCGCGCTTTCTCCCGAGGAGCGCGCCCAATTGCCGAAGGATATCGCCACCGACGATCCGGCCTATGAAAAGCTGATGAATCTCATGCTGGCCGTCCACATGTCGATGGCTCCCGACAAGCTGCGCCCGATTTTCGAGGCGCAGGTGGCCAGAGATGAAACGATGGCCGAGAACATCGCCAAGGCCATGAGGAACGGCGACGGCACGGCTCGCGCGGTCGTCGTGATCTGCGGCCGCGGCCACGTGAGCTACGGGCTGGGCACGCCGGATCGCGTGCGCCGCCGGGTGCCCGATGCGGTCCAGCGCATTCTTCTCGTTACCGAAAGCGGAGAACTCATACTGAATGCTAGGGAAAAGGCGATGGCACGCGACGTGGACATCCGCCACGAGGACTTGCGCGCGCTGGGCCGTCCGCTGGCGGATTACCTCTGGATTCATCCGAGAGCATCCGTCCCGACGGAGCGGAAGCAACCATGAGGCGGAACGGACGGCAGGCTTTTTCCCTCGTCGAGCTGCTGGTGGTGATTGCGATCCTCGCCATCCTTGCGGCGCTATCCGCTCCGTCAGTTTCCAGTTTGATCCGTTCGAGGGCAACCACGCGCGCGGTGAACGAAATCAGCGCGCTCCTCGAGCTGGCGCGCAACGAGGCCATGACACGGCAAGGCTACGCATGGATCGGCTTCGATGTCGCGACCAACGCGGAAGGGAACGACGAATTGCGCGCGGTGGTGCTCTCCACCGCCGATGGAGTCGTCGATACGACCACCAAGGGCACGACGGTGGCGATCAGCACCGCCCGGCCGAACACCCGCACTTTTCGATGGGAGAACGTGAAGCTCGTCCCAGCGTCCGAGCTGGGAGGCATCAAGGATCTCGCCCGGGAGGCGTCCGAGCCGCTTGTCCGGCAGGCGAAGCAGGGTTTTCGCCTTGGCCCGGCCGGGACCGCGACAACCAGTTTTTGGACGATCACATTCACCCCGCAAGGCTATGCGCTGCTGAAAGGACTTCCGGACATCGTTACGCCCTATACGAAATTCATCGACATCGGCTTGCAGCCCACCCGGGGAGGAAAGAACGTCGAGACCCCGGATCAGGCGGCGTTGGTTCTCGACGGAGTCAACGGTCATACCGAAATCCTGAGGCGCTAGAACGATGAGAACGACATCGCGTCGGGCCTTTTCCCTGCTCGAGGTCACGATGACCCTTGGATTGATCTCTTTCTGCCTCGTCGCCCTCATCGGGCTCATGCCAATCGGCATCGACTCCGTGCGGGATGCCAACCGTCAGGCCGAGGCCGTCCGCCTGCTCAAGCATCTAGCCACGGGCATCCATGGTGCGGCGAGGGACGGCGCGGGGCAATATCGGCTCCTTGGATTCGGTGCCTTGAACCATATCGCATGGAGTGCGAACGGAGCCTCGCTCGCACCTGTTGACGGCTTTCTTGACGCATCCGGAACGGTGGCGAAGGAAGCGGATGCCGATTTTTCCTATCGACTCGAACTTACGGCTCCCGATGAAGAGAACCCCGCATCCTGCGGCCATGCCTGGATTTCGGTCGCCTGGCCGGCGGGTGCCGCCTGGTCCGGCAGCCGGTGGATGAAGGCGCAAGGCAGGGAGGAAATCCTCGTGATGTTCCGCGCCCGATGAATCGTTCTGTTCTGGCCTCACATCGTGGCGAGCGCGGCTTCACGTTGCTGGAGATCGTCGCCGCGGCCGCCGTCTTCATGCTCGTCTTGGTGCTCCTGCTTCAGATCCTGGACGGCGTCGGCAATGCCGCTTCCCATCAGTCGAAGCGGATCGAGGCGACGGGATCCGCACGACGGGCGCTGGATACGCTCGCGCAGGACATCTCTGTCCTTGTCCGCCGGAATGGAGGGACGCTTCTTTTCAACGCCGGCGACGAGACGCGGAACGATGCGTTAAAGTTTCTCTGCCTTTCGCGACCCGCTCCCGGTGCGACGAAGCCGCGGATGTCCCTCGTGTCCTACGCGGTGGAGCGGCGTGACGATCCCATCATCGGGGCGAACGTCCCCATGCTCGTCCGGTGTGATGAGTCGATCAGCTGGCCGATGGGGGACGAGAGCGCGGTCGCTGAATACGATTTCCCGGCGGTTTTGAATCGCTCGATCGCCGGCAGCCACGTCGCTGCCGAAGGCGTTTTCCGCTTCGAGATTCTTTGGCTGCGGAAGGACGGCGTCATTTGTCGCGAACCACCTGAGGAGAGTGCCGCGCTATCCGGCTCCTCCGAATATCGGCGGGTCGATTTGTCCGCCGTCAGCGGGTTCATCGTAACGGTTGCCTGCCTCGACCGGCAGAGCCTGGCGATTGCGGCCGGGGTCGATTTTTCCCGGCTCCAAAAAAACTTCGCCACGCTTCCCGTTTTGACTGTGGAGCTCGACACGAATCCGCTGGAGAAATGGACGACCCGCATCGCCGAGGCGCGGCCGGCACGCGTGCGCGAGAACATCCGCTTCATTCAGCGCACCTATTACCTGCCGTGAGGACTCGACCTCCTTCCGCCTCCCGGCGCGGCTCCGCCCTGCTCGTCTGCCTCGCGGTGGTGCTTCTGCTGGCCGTCGTCATCGTCGCGTTTCTCAGCCAGGCGCAACTCAACCGGCAGACCGAGAACAGCGGAGCGGCTCGAACGAAGGCGGAAATCCTCGCGCGCTCGGGACTCGACTATGCGGTTTCTCGCCTGATCGCGGAGATCACCGATCCGGCGAACAGCGAGAAGGTGGCGGACGGCGTGTATCGGCCGCTGTCCGGCGAGAAGATGCGGCCGGCCCCGCAGCTCCAGCGCGCGGCCGTCAACCTGCGGATGGTGCATGTGCCGGGCCTGCTGAAGCAAAGCATCGCGGCTTTTGATCCGGCCGCCTCCGCCGTGAATACCGCGACCGCGGACAAGAGCGGGCGTTCCGTCGGTCCGAAGCGATGGAACGCGCCGATGTTCTACTTCTCCCAGCCGCAATTCACCAGCGCCGCCCAGGTGCCCGACTGGATCTATTTTTCCGCCGACGGGCCGTCCCGCTCCGCGCCCGTCCTCGGCCGCATTGCTTTCAACATCTATGAGATCGACGGCCTCTTGGATGTGAACGTGGCTGGCTATCCCGTCCAGTTGAACGGAGATATCGACGCGATCAATTCGCTCAAGGCCACGGTCGCCGGAGCCGACGTGAAAAAGATCAGCCGCTACATTTCCTATCTCGACCAATCCCTCGTGGACAATCGCAGCCGCGGTAGCGTGCGGAGCGAAGCTTACGTGAGCTCAGTGCGCGAGAATACGAACGGCTTCCTCGCGCCCGCGCCGGGCGACACGCATTTCCTCAGCCGCCTCGACCTCGTTCGTTACGCGATCACCTTTGGCTTCAAGGCGGGCGCGGCAAACCAGCTCGATACGAACGCGATGGCCTTCGTCACCGCCTGGAGCCGCTCGCTGGACGCTCCTTCGTGGAATCCGCCCGCGCCCGGCGAGGCAAACCTCTTCGCTCCGGCGATCCGCCGCACGAGCGACGTGACGATCACCGATTACCTCCTCGACGGGCGCACGCGCACCCAGAAATGGAAAAAGGGCGACGCCGTCGCCGCCCGGCGTTTTCCCTTGAGCCGGATTGGGTGGTTCGACCATGCGTCGTCCGACAATCGCGCGCGCGCGATCCGGCAATTCTTCGGGCTCGATCCGATGCCCGACGGCACCTGGAAGTATTTCGACGTTCGCATCCGCACGCTTGACGAGCTGCGGACCGCGGATCGCGAGCCCAATTTCTTCGAGCTGCTCAAGGCTGGCATCGCGAGCGGATCGCTGGGCCGCGCGCTCCCGAGCGGACAGGGGCGGCTTTCCGCCGACCGCGACGGCGACAAGGATCTGCAGGTGCTCCGCATCGGGGCTTCCATCATCGACGCCGCCACCGCCGGCAACGAGCCGACCATCATCGCCTTCGAGCCGTCGGTCGATCGCACTCGCTTCGCGTGCGGCGTGAAGGACCTTCCGTATCTCTACGCCGTGCGTTTTCGGCAGATCGTCAAGACCGACGCCACTGGCACCGTAGAGCGGATCGACCAATTCGCCCTGCCGATCCTCGTGAATCCCCATGCGTCGCCCGCCACGCCCGAAGCCCGGCAGGCGACGCGCCCGGCGGTCCGGATGCGGATGATCGGCACGATCGAAAACCCGGTGGCCGACGCCGGCGGCGCCACCGGCAGCCCGCTCGAATCCCGATTTCCCAAATCCGCGCCGGACGATCCCCAGTCTCTGGGAAACCGGATTCTGGAGGTTGATCCCGCAGCATTTCGCACGCCATCGCCGATCACTTCGCGGCAGCCGCCCGACGCGGCGCCCATGCCGCCCGACTTCGCCGGGACGTATCGCGGATTCTGGCTCGCGACGGGCGCGGTCGGGGGAGACATCGTGGCCAACGCTCCCGGCGGCCGGGCGAATTTCAACCGGTTCAACCTGGTCCTGGAATATTGGAACGGGCGCTCGTGGATTATTTACGACGCCCTCGTCGGCGACGGGCGGGAGGATCCCGCCGCGGGGTTGGGAGAGACGGTGGAGGTGGAGTTTGCGAGCACGACCGAGAAGAATCCGAAGCCTGACGACGCGAGCTTCACCGGAGCCGGAACGTGGTATCTGGTGAAGCCCGATCCCCGGACGAACCGTTGGGGGCCGCTGCGAGGCCAGACCGCCTCCCGTCCGACGGAAGTGCCCGGTGAGCCGGTGGATGCCGCGACTTCCGCAATCCGACTCGAAGAAGGGCCGTCTGGCAATCTGCCCGATGTGGCGGATCCCGATGGAAAAAAACGCAAGGACGACCTGGCCATTGCGGGGGGATTGGGACACGGGCAGACCTCCATGGGAAAGCTGCTCTCGAACGAGCAGCCGGAGCTGAGGAATTCGCTGCCCCTTCGGCCCTACTGCACGGTGGCGGAACTCGGGTGTGTCTTCCGTGATCAGCCATGGAAGACGCTCGACTTCGCCACCGCCGTCAGTGCGGACGCCGCCCTGCTGGATTATTTCACGATCAACGAATCCGGGCCGGACGGCGTTGTCGCGGGGAAGCTCAATCTCAACGCAGCCGGCTCGACGCTCGACGCGCTGCTTTCCCAAGCTGCGTTGGAGATCGGCCATTCCGCCGTGCTGGGGGCCGTGACCGGGATCGCCGATGCCATAGGGCCTGATTTGATGAGCCCCGCCGACTTGCCGGGTGAAATCCCGACGAACCCTTCGGCGAAGACCAAGGCGCAGCAGGAGGCCGCCATCCGCGCTCTCGGCACGGCGGGCCAGACCCGCACCTGGAATTTCTTCATCGATCTCATCGCCCAGAGCGGAAAGCTGCAGCCCGGCTCGACGGAGCTCACCGATTTTTTTTCCGAAGGCGAAAGCCGCTTCTGGATGCACGTCGCCATTGACCGCTTCACCGGACGGGTGATCGGCAGCCAGGTCGAGGCCTACCAGGAATGATCCGCCGACCCTCTCTCAAACTCATCTCCATCCTATGATCAAGACATGCCTCTGCGTGGGCGCGCTCGCGCTCGCCTGCCAATTCGAGACCTTCGCCGAGCCGCGCATCGTGAGCGCCGGCGGCGCCATCACCGAAACCATCTTCGCGCTGGGAGCCGGCAAAACGCTGGTCGCTGTGGACTCCGCGGGCGCCCTCCAGCCGGAAGCGAAGGGACTGCCGGTCATCGGCTATTCGCGCGACCTTTCCGCGGAGGGAGTGCTCTCGATGAACCCCAGCCTGATCCTGCTCAACCATGATGCCGGCCCGCCCGCGGTCGTGGATCAGCTGAAGGAGAGCGGAATCCCGCTGCGGCAGTTCAGCTCAGTGGATTCCGCCGAGAGCGCGATCCGGCGCATTCGCGACATCGGCGAAGCCGTCGACCGCCAGCGCGAGGCGGAAGCGCTCGTCGCGGGCATCGAGCGGAGCCTGGCGAAAATCGAGAAGCGCGTCCGTTCCGAGGACGCGCGGCCTCGCGTGCTCTTCATCTACACGCGCGGCGGCGGGACCATGAATGTCTCCGGCCGCAAGACGGCCGCCGATGCCATGATCGCCCTGGCGGGCGGCGCGAACGCTGTGTCGGGCTACGATGGCTACAAGCCGCTCACCTCCGAGGGCGTCGTGAATGCCGCTCCCGATGTTATCCTGATTCCCTCGCGCGGGCTCGAACAGTCCGGGGGCATCGACGAGCTGCTCCGGCAGCCGGGCCTGGCGCTCACCCCGGCGGGCCGGGCGAGGAAGGTCATCGCGATGGACGATGTCCTTCTCCTGAGCTTCGGTCCGCGCTTTGCCGAGGCGGCCTTGCAGCTCAACGAGCAGCTCTTCCCCCCGGCGAAACGATGAGCCCCGGTCCATTTCGTCCGAGCGCCGTGCTCGCCTTCGCCGTGCTTTCCGCCCTGCTGCTCGCGACCGCGGTCTGCTCGATGGGCCTCGGCGCCGTGCGCATCGCGCCGGGAGACATCCTTCGCTCCCTGCTGGCGCCCGAAACGCTGCCCCCGGAATCGCGCGTCTCGATCGACATGGTGCTCTGGCAGCTCCGCATTCCTCGCGTGCTCATGGGATTGCTCGTCGGCGCCACCCTTGCGGTGGCGGGCGCGCTGATGCAGGGAATGTTCCGCAATCCGCTCGCGGACCCCGGCCTCATCGGCGTGTCTGGCGGAGCGGCGCTCGGGGCGGTCACGATCATCGTTTTCAGCACGACGCTTTTTGCCGGCCAGCCGTGGCTCGCCGACCTGCGACTGCTGCCGCTTGCCGCCTTCGCCGGCGCGCTTGCCATCACCCTGCTCATCCAAGGGCTGGCCCGCACGGACGGCTACACCGATGTCGCCACGCTCCTGCTCGCCGGTGTGGCGGTGAATGCCATCGTCGGCGCCGTCATCGGCCTGAGCGTCTTCCTCGCTTCGGACGCGCAGATGCGAACCCTGAGCTTCTGGACGCTCGGCAGCCTGGGCGGCGCGAGCTGGAAGACGTTCGGCCTCATGGCTCCGCTCTGTCTGGCCCTGCTGCTGGCCGCACCGTTTTTTTCCGCCGCGCTCAATGCCATCGCGCTGGGCGAGGCCGAGGCCGGGCATCTCGGATTCTCCGTCGAGCGCGTGAAAGGAATTCTCATCTACCTTACCGCAGCGGGCGTCGGCGCGTGCGTCGCCTTCACCGGAATGATCGGCTTCATCGGCCTCGTGACGCCCCATCTCATCCGGCTTTGGCTGGGGCCGGACCACTGCCGTCTCCTGCCGGCCTCCGCTCTGCTCGGGGCGACGCTGCTCATCGCCTCCGACACACTGGCCCGCAACATCGCCGCTCCAGCGGAACTGCCCATCGGCGTCATCACAGCCGCCTTTGGCGGGCCGTTTTTCCTCGTCATGCTCCTGAGCCAGCGCCGCCGCACCTATCCCGAATGAACGCGCCCGCCCTCCTTCAAGCCAACGCCCTCGGCTATCGCGTCGGCCGCATTCCGTTGGTCGTCGATGCCGATCTTGGATTGTCCGGCGGCGAGGTCGTCGCGGTGCTCGGTCCGAACGGTGCGGGCAAGTCCACGCTGCTCAAGCTCCTCTGCGGCCTGTTCGCGCCCTCGAGCGGGATGGTCCGCTTCGATGGATGCCCGCTGGCCGCATGGCTCCGGCGGGAGCTTGCGGTGCGCCGCGCAGTCCTGCCGCAGCATTCCGTCGTGCCGTTCGATTTCACCGCCGGGGAGATCGTCGCTCTCGGGCGGTCGCCGCATCGGGACATCCGGTGGCAGCGCCCGATGGTGCTGCGGGCCATGGAGCGGTGCGAATGCGCGCATCTCGCCGGGCGGGTGTTGCGTACGCTTTCAGGGGGAGAAATGCAGCGCGTGCAACTGGCCCGCGTCCTTGTGCAGATCGGGCTCGGCGAGGGTTCGGCCCCATCGGCGCTTCTGCTCGACGAACCGGTATCGAGCCTCGACCCCGCGCACCAGCACGCCGCTCTTGTCCTGGCCCGTGAGATGGCGGCGGCCGGCGTAGCCGTATTCGTCATCC
This sequence comes from Chthoniobacterales bacterium, assembly GCA_015655545.1. GTDB lineage: Bacteria > Verrucomicrobiota > Verrucomicrobiia > Chthoniobacterales > JAATET01 > JAATET01. The sequence goes on from JAATET010000003.1 coordinate 49,407, forward strand.
TGCACGACCTGAACCTTGCTGCCCAATACGCCAGCCGGATTGTCCTGATGAAATCGGGACGGATCGTCGCCCAGGGCCTCCCCGAGGAGATCCTGACCCCAGGCATGATTTCGTCGGTTTTCGACGTGCAGGCGCATGTCTCCGCCAATCCGCTCACGGGCGGACTGGCAATTTTCGTAAAACCCCGCTCGGGAAACGCGCAAGACGGCGCAAATCATTCACAACCGGGCGGCAGCGGAGGACGTGCCCAACATGCATAACGATCCCCCTTTCGCCATAGAGAGCCTCTTGAATCGTTCATAAAGGGAGCTTGACCATCTCCTATAGAACGATGCCTCCTAACCGCGCTGAAATTCCGCTACAGCGGCTCTCAAACTCACCGACTCTATTAAAAATAACCGACTTTATTTTTTTCAGACAAAATTCCACAAATTCTGTGTAATTGGAATAGAGTTTGCGCGGCAAGCGGTTTTCCTTCTCTGTAGCTTCTCCGTTTTTTTTAATTAAAGTTTGCACTTTTTAATTAAAGTTTACACGCCCGTCTCGGAACGATTCTTGCCGACTCCCGAACAATGACTATTTCGGCGACTCCACGATATACTCATGCCCCGTGAGTGGCGGCCCTTTGGCTGAGTTGACGATCAAAGGCCGCACCCAAAGGAGTTTTATCAACATCAGGCTGGGGCCGTGTCTGTGACGTCGCCAGTGACCTCTCCGCCAATGTGGACGCACGGTCACATGCTCTTTTTCGGGATTGATACTGCTCCCGAATTTCCACCACTCCTGGACAGAGCGACCACAAGTGGAACCAGTGCAGTTCATTGTTGCTCAAGAGATGATGATTCCGGTCGCCGAAAATGCTCGGCACTCGATGGCGGATTCCACCTCGACGCGCGTCACGGACGGTCAGCCACGGCCTGTAGTATGCTCCTGCGCCTTGGCCGCGCCTCTGCTTGATACGGCGGGCAACCTCCACAGCGTAATCTTTTTTTCGACGTTTCATTAAGCAATCGTGAACTCCGCATTGCACAATAATCCTGAAGATGATATCTCTCGTTCACACCGAAAGTCTGTGAAAAAACAAATCAGCCTCAGCCACATGATCCTGTATCTCATGGAAACAAAGAATACATAAAGGGACAAAGTTAAGCAATACAAAACTATGAAACCGATCCCCGCAGACCAGATCAGCCTCTATGTCGCTATCGGAAATCGCATCGTAGACCGGAGGAAGGAACTGGGGCTTTCTCAACGCGAAGTCGCGGAGCGGATGGGCGTCACTCCGCCGAGTTTGGCGAATGTCGAGGCGGGGAGGCAGCGTCTTCTAGTGAACACGCTGGTCGACATCGCCAGAATTCTGAACCTAAGTCCGGGAGAGTTGATCGAGGGCGCTGAATTTCAGCGCTTGGAAGGACTCAACGCAGAAGACGCCACCCTGATTCGTCAGTTCTGCGGGTTTATCCGCTTCGCTCGAGTGGGAGAACGGAGTTCGACCCCGACGTGAGTGATTTCCGGAGCGATCGCCTGCGGAGTGAAATCCCAGATCGTCTCGAAATTTCGATCAATCGCCGTCTCTAGAAGCAGCCGCACGCGCGGACGCCATTCGCAGTAGTACCAAAGGCGGGCTCTCGAACACAAAAACCCGCTGAGGGCAAGCGCGAGCCTGCCAAGATCCTTGCGCTTACACAGAGCTCTTCCATTCTCTCCCAGCACACGTCGTCCGCGACCAACGCGAAATAAGATGGAATCGGTTGCCAGACTTTCCGGTACAAAGGCCGGGCCTCGTGAAACCTCCAGTCGCTTGAGTTTTGACAGCGCCAAGCGAGATGATCTCCCGCTTCTCAAGCATTTGACAACAGTTTCACCTTTGCGCCGGAACGGATTGCAAACGGGGGATACTTCCCAAACCCTATGGAGAGCCTTTATCCGCTCTTGTTTCTCGTCTGCAGAGAGAGGTGTGTCTTCAATACGTCGCTTTCGTAGGTGGCCACCGACTGCAGCCGCGTAGGATCCGCCGCCCCGCATCATCTTGCGCTCTCTATCACTAGCTGGCTGGCAGTCACCAAAACGGCCGAGTGCAATCGCCGATTCGAAACCGAAAGTCGGGCTCTCGAGGCTCTCTCGATGGAGGATTTGGCCTTCACAGAGCGGGTTAACGTTCGCTGCCCCAGAAGGCATGCGGCTCATTGCCTCCTCGATCGACCAACCCAATGCCCTGCAAACAAGCAAATGGTTGACCGGTGAAAGCGTCCACACACTCAAGGCGGTATCGTCGAAGAAACGGCCGAACCAACCTTCGATTACTTCGTATACAAGGTTGCCCCGCACCCCCCAGATCTCCTGGCAGTCTCGCTTCAATACCGAGAGGGCCGAAAGTTTGTTGTGGGAGGCAAAGAATCGTTCGCGGTGAGCAATAATCAAATTCGCGTAACCGTTCACAAATCTGCATTTTTCCAGCAACCACAGGACGCCGTGGCTCAAGTATTGCGCCAAGCCACTCCCGATGGCATTTGGAGCCGCATGGCATTCCGCACCTCGGACCGTTTCCTCCAGCGTTAGATATTGATTAAAAATCAAAGATCCATCGAGTGTCGGAAATGTCCTCAGAGGCTCCGCGGGATGACGGGGACAGAAATCGATGCCGAGAAGAAAGTGCTCCCGACGCCAATATCCAACCTGATGCTCTGATCGATCACAAGCCATGCATTCGGCGCAGAATCGAAAAGGTAACTCGCCACCCAATACGTCACTACGCAGTTTCGAAATGGGTCCGGACTTCTCCACCATGAGACCGCCGATGGCCTGAAACGCTAGATCAATACCCAAAAACGGAAAGTAGAACGGTCCTGGCGAGTGATTCAGGATCAGCTCTGCGTGCGTATAAGTATGCCCTGGCGGCATCAACTGTTCGAAAACAGTGATAGGATACAAATGTGCTCGGGCCGCATTTCCGAAGACTTTCGGCAGCCATTTCGCACCGGTTTCTCCCGAGCGCCGGGTCCTCGCAACCGCGCTGAACAGCAACTCACCAGGAAGCAGGTCCTTGATCGACCCAAGTCGGCCTCGCACTCGATTTTGCACCGGAGTCGTTTATCGGCTCGTCACAAAAGCAGGCCAATCTTGAATTACAAAATGGCTAAACTTGAATTACAGAGCCAATCCTGAATTACAAAAGCCACACTGATTTACCTTTCGACAAAAATTCGGACAGCGGGCGCTATTCCACGGTTACGCTTTTCGCGAGATTTCGCGGCTTGTCCACGTCGCGGCCGAGCTCGACGGCGATATGATAGGCGAGGAGTTGAAGCGGGATGACCATAAGGATCGGCGTGAGGAAATCGGGAGCCTCGGGCACGAGAATCACGTCGTCCGCGACTTGGGCGAGCCGGTCGTCGCCCTCCGTGCCGATCGCGATCACCGGGCCTTTGCGGGCTTTGACTTCTTCGATGTTGCTTAGATTTTTTTCGAAGACGGCGTCGCGGGGCGCGATGAAAACCGAGGGCGTTGATTCATCGATCAGGGCGATCACGCCGTGCTTGAGCTCCGCGCTCGGATGCGCCGAGGCCGCGATATAGCTCGTCTCCTTGACCTTGAGCGCGCCTTCGAGAGCGATGGGGTAATTGAATTGCCGGCCCATGAAGAGCATCACTTTCGACTGCGCGTATTTTTTGGCGATGCGCGCGATCCGGTCGTTCAGCTCGAGCACTTTCGCGACCTTGTCCGGCATCTTCTCGAGCTCGCGGATGATGTTCAGCCCTTCGCTGTGCGAAAGGTGCGTGATGCGGCCGAGCAGGAGGGCGACCAGCGACTGCACGACGAGCTGCGAGGTGAAGGATTTCGTGGCCGCGACGCCGATCTCGGGGCCGGCGTGCATGTAGACGCCGCCGTCGTTTTCGCGCGCGATGGTCGAGCCGACGTTGTTGCAGATGCCGAGCGTGCGGTGACCCTTGCGCTGGCATTCGCGGAGCGCGGCCAGCGTATCGGCGGTCTCGCCGCTCTGGCTGATGACGAAGACGAGCGTGTCTTTGGGAACGGGAAGATTGCGGTAGCGCAGCTCGCTCGCGAATTCGCACTCGACGGGAATGTGCGCGAGCGTCTCGATCATGTATTCGCCGACCATGCCCGCGTGGAGCGCGGTGCCGCAGCCGCTGATCACGATGCGCTCGACATCGCGGAGCTCGGCATTGGACATCTCGAGTCCGCCTAGCTTCGCGGTTCCTTCCTCGGGAGCGAGGCGTCCGCGCATGGCGTCCCTCACCGTGCGCGGCTGTTCGAAGATTTCCTTGAGCATGTAGTGCGGGTAATCGCCCTTGCTCACGTCCTTCTCGCTGAATTCGACCTGGCTGATCACGTAGCCGGCGCCATCGCCCTGCAAGGTCGTGATCTGGAACCCCTCGGCGTCGAGCGCGACGATTTCGTAGTCCTTGAGATACACGACATCGCGCGTATGGCTCACCATGGCGGCGGCGTCGCTCGCGAGCAGATTTTCCTCCTTGCCGATGCCGAGCACGAGCGGGCTGCCGCGGCGCGCGCCGATGATCACGCCGGGGACGTCCTCATGGATAAAGGCGATGCCATACGTGCCGATCACCTGGAGAAGAGCCGCGCGGAGCGCCTCGACGAGCCGGCCCTTCGAGCGCTCTTTCAAACGGTCGAACTCGCGACCGATCAGGTGCGCGAGCACTTCGGTGTCGGTCTGCGATTTGAAAAAATGGCCGTCGATTTCCAGCGCGGCGCGGAGCTCGAGGTAGTTCTCGATCACGCCGTTGTGGACGAGCGCGAGTTTGCCCGAGCGGTCGAAATGCGGATGGGCGTTTTCCCGCGTGACCGAGCCGTGCGTGGCCCAGCGCGTGTGGCAGATGCCGGTTTGCCCATGAATCGGCTCCTCGGCGACGAGTTTCTCGAGCTCGGCGATGCGGCCCACGGCTTTGCGGACGGCGAGTCCGGAGCCGTTCAGCGTGGCCATGCCCGCGGAGTCGTAGCCGCGATATTCGAGCCGCTTCAAACCCTGGAGCAGCGCCTGCGGCGCCTCCGCTTTGCCTACGTATCCGACGATTCCACACATGAGACCGGAAATGATCCACGGATTGGGGCGATTTACACAGAATTAATTTCGAGGAACCGCGCAGACGGCGCATCCATCCGCGATTATCCTGGCAACATCTGCGTTTCCCCCGAAATGCGTGCTGACAAAGCCAGCCCGGCCTAGCAACATGATCCTCGTTTTTCTCCCAACATCATGTCCGCGCCTTTGATTCCCCCCGCCAGCCGCACCCTGGCCATCATCATGGGCGGCGGCGCGGGCACGCGACTTTTTCCGCTCACGAAAGAACGCGCGAAGCCCGCCGTCCCGCTCGGCGGCAAATACCGGCTCGTCGACATCCCGATCAGCAACTGCCTGAACTCCGGCATTCGCGGGATGTTCGTGCTCACGCAGTTCAACAGCAACTCGCTGCACAGCCACATCAACGCGACCTACAAGTTTGACCATTTCTCGCCGAGCTTCGTGGAAATTCTTGCCGCCCAGCAGACGCCCGAAGGCTCGCATTGGTATCAGGGCACGGCCGACGCGGTGCGGCAGAACATGCGCTACTTCCTGCAGCGCCCGTGGGACTATTACATCATCCTCAGCGGCGATCAGCTCTACCGCATGGATTATCGCGACATCCTGCGCCAGCACATCGACAGCGGCTCGGACATCACGCTCGCGACCATTCCGGTGAATCGCTCGGCGGCCTCGGATTTCGGAATCATGCACACCGACGAGAAACTGCGCGTCGTCCGCTTCGTCGAGAAGCCAAAGGATCCCGCCGTTCAGGAGACGCTCCGCATTCCTCCCCATCTGCTTGAAACGCTCGGTCACCCGGCTGACGAGGAACTTTACCAGGCCTCGATGGGCATCTACGTCTTCAACCGCGACGTGCTCATCGACTGTCTCGACAACGACATGGTCGACTTCGGAAAGAACATCATCCCCACAGCAATCGAGCGGCTCAATGTCGGCGCCTACATTTTCCAGGGCTATTGGGAGGACATCGGAACGATCCGCGCCTTCTTCGACGCGAATCTCAACCTCGCCGAAGTCAATCCCTCCTACCACTTCTACGTCGCAGGCAGGCCGACCTACACCCAGCCGCGCTTCCTGCCGGCGAGCATCGTGCGCGGCAGCACCATCGACAGGGCGATCATTTCCGACGGCTGCCACATCCTCGACTCGAAGATCGAGAAAAGCCTCATCGGCATCCGCAGCATCGTCCGCTCCGGATCGACCTTGAAAAATACGATCCTCATGGGCGCCGATTATTACGACGACGACGTGAATGACGCCCCGGTTGGCGCACCGCCCATCGGCATCGGGAAAAACTGCATCATCGACCACGCGATCATCGACAAAAATGCGCGCATCGGCGACGGAGTGGTGATCACGCCCGAAGGCAAATCGCAGGACGCCGACGGCAGCGGCTACTACGTGCGCGACGGCATCGTCGTCGTCCCAAAGAACTCCGTGATTGCCCCCGGCACATGGATTTGACGAGAGTGGCAGCGATTTTCCGCCGCTCCCGGGGCGGCGCATCCAAGAACATGACGCCTTTTCGCACTCCGCTCGCGCTCGCGCTGCTGGCCCTGCTGTCGCTCAGCCTGGGCGGCTGCCTCTTCGACCATCCGCTCACCGGCATCTCCTCGACAAATATCGACACCCGCCTGCTCGGCGTCTTCGAGTTCAAGGACGCCGCCAAAGTGGATCCGAAAAAACCTGCGGACACCACTTCGTCTCCGGAGATCGATGACTCGATCATAAGCCGCGTGGCCGTGCTGCCACTGGCGCCGAATCGTTACGTGATCTATTACCGCGACTTCGGCAAGAAGCCCGCAAAAGTGGACAAATTCATCGGCTGGATTTCGCGCGTGGACTCGAATTACTATCTCGCGTTTCGCGACGACACCGAGGGCTCCAACACGTTTGGGCAATACGGCTTCTTCCGCTTCGAGTGGGAATTCCCCGGCAATATCTTGCTCTACGCGCCCGACTTGAAAGATCTCGAGCATGCCTCGTCCTACCAGCTGCGCGCGGCGGTGCGCAAGCAGCTCAAGGCCGGCACCCTCTTTCCCTACGCGGCCACCTACTGGAAAAAAATCGCCCGCGTATGGTGGGATCCAGCCGGCGCCGAATCCGGAACAAGCATTCCGAAGGAATTCGAGCACGGCACCCTCCGGGAAGATCCGGCCCTGTAGTTCCGACGCCGCGATTATTCGCCCGCGGAGAGCGAATGGCCGAGGATCTCGGTGCGCCCCCATCGATGCCGGCGCTCAATCGCCCGCGTGATAAATATCTTCGCCTCGCTCACGGATTCGCGCAGCGCCTTCCCGTGCGCCAGCCCGGTCGCAATCGCCGCGGAATACGTGCAGCCCGTGCCATGAGGATCGGCGCCGCGAATAAATGGCGCCGCGAATCGCTCGCCCGCGCCGCCGGGCCGCACGAGCACGTCCACCGCCTCGCGGCCGCGCAAATGGCCGCCCTTGAGCAGGAACGCGACCTGAAATCGATCCGCGAGTTCCGTTCCGGCGACTTCCATTTCCCGGAGTGTTTTCACTTTTCGTCCGGCCAGCACTTCGAGCTCGCTCAAGTTCGGCGTCACCAACGTCGCGAGCGGAAACAGCGATCGCCGATAGGCGCGCACCGCGCCGGGCTTGAGCAGCAGATCACCGCTCGACGCGACCATCACGGGATCGACAACGAGAGCGGGCTTTTTTTTCAGCCGGCGCGTCGCATCCAGCAGGGCGTCGACCACGGCCTCGATGAGGGATTCGGAATACAGCATCCCCGTCTTCACCGCGGCCACGGGAAACGCCTCGAAGCCGAGCCGCACCTGCTCCGCCACGATCGCCGGGCGCAGCGGCTGGATCATCGAGACCTTGCCCGGCACTTCGGCGACGATGCACGTCACCGCGGTCAGCGCGTATCCGCCGAGCGCGGTGATGGTTTTCGAATCCGCTTGCAGACCGGCGCCGGCGGAGTTGTCGGAACCGGCGATCGTCAGGACCACCGGCGGAGCGGAAGGGCGGCTCACCGGCGGTTGTTCATCAACAGCATCACGTAATAGAGCAGTTGCCCGAGCACGGCGACGAAGGCGGCCACGTAAGTGAGCGCCGCGGAATCGAGCACGTTGTTCACGCCCGCGGCTTCCACGCCGGGTTGAATGAGACCCATCTGGCCGAGGATGACTTTTGCCCGCCGGGAGGCGTCGAATTCCACCGGCAGCGTGATGAGCTGAAAGACCGCGAGCACCGCGTAGCAGATCGCGACGAAAGCGATCAATTTGTAGAAAAGGAACGGCACGATGAATCCCGCGATGAGGACGACCGGCAGGATTTGCGACACCACCATCGTCGCGGGCACGACCGCCATCCGCAGCCGCAAGGGGCCGTAGGCTTTCGCATGCTGGATCGCGTGGCCGACTTCATGCGCGGCGATCCCGAGCGCGGCGACCGACGGCGTATGATAAACATCCGACGACAGGCAGAGCACTTTTTTGGTCGGATCGTAGTGATCGCCGAGCATGCCGTTGATCTCGACCACATCGACGTCGTTGATATTCGCCGCGCGGAGAATTTCCCGCGCAGCTTCCGCGCCGGTCACGCCGGAAGACGCGCGCACATTTTTCCATTTGTTGAAAGCGGAGGAGACTTTCGCCTGCGCGACCAGGCCGAGCAAAAACGGCACGCCAATCAAGAAAATCCAAAGCATCATGGTGGTGAAAAAGTTGTCGTAGCTTCGACAAAGTGTCGCGCGCCTCGTTCAACGCAAGTGAAACCATTTTTCACGCATCCGCCTCGATCACCGCGTAGAGATTTTGCGGATCGGTATAGAGCACCTTCGCCGAGGGAAATCCCGCGGACTCCATCAGCTCGAAATAATCGGCGAGCGGCTCCGGGTAGTCGTTTCCGAAGACGTGCTCCTTCGATTTGGCGAGCTCTTCCGGCTCGAGCGCCGTCCACGTTGATTCCACGTGTCGCCACCAGCGCGCCAGCACCTCGTCCCGCGATTCCCCCGGATCGCGGATCGGCTCGTAAACGATGAGCCGCCCGCCGGGGCTGACAATCCGGCGCAGCGCGGGCAAAAACGCGCGCTTTCCCGCCGCCGCGAGGTGGTGCAGCGAGAGACCGATAAACGCGACGTCGAACGTTTCGCGCATGGCTTTCACAGAGTCGAAAAAATCGCCCCGCGTGCAGCGCACGGAGCAGCCTAGAGCCGCGGTGTGCTTGCGCGCGAGCTGCAGCGCGGTCTCGGAGAGATCGACGGCTTGATAGCTCGCGAGCGGTTTTCCCAGCAACACTCGGCTGGTGCAATCCGCGTCGCCGGCGCCGAGATCGAGAAAGGAAAAAGGGCGGTCGATTTGCGAAAGCGCGCGGCCGACGGCCGCGTAGGCGCCGCCATGATGCAGGTAATCGAGATCGACGATTTTGCGGTAAATCGCCCATTGCTCGAAGAAGGCGCGCACGTCCGCCGTGTCCTGCCCCGCGAGGTCGGCGGACGGATGAGCGATCATAATTCGAGCGGTTTGGGGAAACGGCTCAACATGCGATGGCCGCGCTCGGTGATCACGACCACGTCTTCGTGCCGCACGCCGCCGAGGCCGGGAATGTATATGCCCGGCTCGACCGTGAAGACCTGCCCCGGCTGCAACTTCGTGCGCGCGATCCGCGGCTCCTCGTGCAGCTCGAGGCCCAGGCCGTGGCCCAGGCCGTGAAAGAAGCCCTGCCAGCGGCACGCGCGCTGCTCGGTGGGATAGCCGGCTTCCGTGAAAAATTTCCGGACGTCGTCCTGAATGGTCTTGCCGTCCGCTTGCGGCGCCAGCGCTTTCAACGCGCGCTTCTGGCCTTCGAGGCAGGTTTCCAAAAGCCGCCGCCGCGCATCGTTCGCGCGGCCCCGCACCACGGTGCGCGTGAGATCGCCGTAGAATCCGGTCTTCGCCGCGCGCGGGAAAATATCGAGAATGATCAGCTCATGCGCCCGCAGCGGGCCGTGGCCGCGCTCGTGGGGGTCGCAGGCTTGTTCGCCGCAGGCCACGATCGAGTTGTTCAGCGCGAAGCCGCCGGCGAAGAGCATGGCGGACTCCAGCTCGGCGCGCAGGCGCTCGGCGGTGAGCACGGCGCCGCCCCACTCCAGCTTGCGATCTTTGCGGATGCGGCTGGCTTTCAGAATTTCCAGCGCGCGCGCGAGGCCGACTTCGGTGATGCGCGAGGCGGCGGAAAGCGCGCGCAGTTCCTCCGCCGCCTTGAATTCTCGCCGCGGCCAAAAATGCCCGTCGACCGGTTTTACGACGACGCCGTTTTTCGCGAGCTGCGCGGCGAGGCCGGCGGGAAAATCCGCGGGCACAAGCGGGCGCGCAGCCTTGTGCCGTCGGGCGAATGCGGCGATGACCTCGGCGTTGGCGGGTTCCGATTTCCGGCGGCGGACGGCGGCGGCGACTTCAGAGTAGGCCTCGACGACGTCCACGCGCGCCTGCTTGCAACCGCGGTCGATCTCGAGATCGCTCAAGAGAATGGCCGTGCGGCCGGCGGATTCGACAAAGGCGAAGGCGTCCGGCACGTGGAATCCGGTCGCGTAGAGCATGTCGGCGTTGGTCTCGCTGGCGGCGACGATGAGGCGTGGGGGCATCGCTCTCGATTAACCTTGGAGATCGTCGAGGTCATGGAGAAAATTCCCGTCCTTTTCCATGCTCTTTATCTTCTCCAAGGTGAATTCATGAAAACCATCTGGCGCTGGACGCGCATGACCTCCGAGAAATGGGAAGATGCCTGGATCGAGCGGCTGCAATTCCTGGGTCCCGGCCGCGCCGCCATCATCGGCTGGCCCGGGTCGCGCAGCGTGCGCATCGAGGCGTTCTGCGACGAGAAGACGGGGCGCAAGCTCGTGAAGGAATTCGGCGGACGCCTCACGAAAGCGCGTGACTGGACAATGCAGCCCGACCAGCCGCGGAAGCCGCTGCGCATTCGTGGAAAATTGACCGTGCACGGCGATCCGAAGAGCTTCGCCGCACATCAGGGCCGCGGCGCGGCGCTGCTCATTCCCGCGGGCATGGCCTTCGGCACGGGCGAGCATGCGACGACCGCGAGCTGCCTGCGGATGCTTTGCGACTTGTCCGAGGATTTGCCGGCCGGCTGGCGCGCGATCGACGCGGGCACGGGCTCGGGCATTCTCGCCATCGCCGCCGCGGCGCTGGGGGCGGCGGATGTGGAGGCGTTCGACTTCGACCCGGCGTGCGTGCGGATCACCAAGGCCAATGCGCGCGCGAATCGCTTCCGCCATGTGCGCGCGGCCCTGGCCGACGTCCTGAAATGGAAGCCGCCGGGCGCGGTGGAGGTCGTGATGGCGAACCTCTTCAGCGACCTGCTCATGAAGGCCGCGCCGGTGCTGAAGCGCGCGACGAAACGCGGCGGGCATTTGATTTTTTCCGGCGTGCTGCGGGCGCAGCTTCCCGAGGTGCTGGAGACTTTCCAGCGGCTCGGGTTCTCGGTGAAACGCACGGTCATTCGCGGGAAATGGTCGGCGGGATTATGCCGGCGAGGCTGAGCGTGCGCGAAATTCTTTGCACAAAGCATTTGTCGGATGCGGTGCGGCGTCTTTATTGGTAAGTCGAAGTGCCACAAGGGAAGAAAACGCCAGTCAAACGCCGGCCGTTGCGCGGCGGCAAGGAAGTGTCGGCCATGGGCTGGGCGGAGGACGCACACGGCGCCGTGCTGCTCGTGAAGCAGAAGCGGGGGCGGAAGTTCTGGACGCTGCCGGGCGGCAAAATCTTCGCGAACGAGAGCATCGAGATCGGGCTGAAGCGCGAGATCCGCGAGGAGACCGGTGTGCGGACGCTTTTCGCCACGCAAATGGCCCTCTTCGACCGGCCGACGAAGCGGAGCGTGACGTTTCTCTACCGCGTGTCGCTGGAGACGGGCAAAGCCTGGAAACCGACGCCGAGCGAGATCGAGATCGTCGAGTATCACGCCAAGCTGCCGCGCGACGCTTCGCCCTCGCTGAGGTATTTCTGGAAACTGCTGCGATCCACGGCCGTGGCGCGGTAAAAAGTGCATTGACGCCTCTCGGAAGCCGCCGATAGGTTTCCCGTCCGCTCCTGATGTCCCCGCCTCTCGGGCGGGTCACCACCTTCGGGTGGTCCAACACCCTCGGGTGTTCCTTATATCGCCGCATGTCAGAAGAGCTCGCATACGTAATCATCACGCCCTACTCAATTCGCAAATCGCGAACGGGCGGCATTCTTTCCCGATTGCTGTCGCGTTCCGGACTCGAGCTGGTATCGGGGCGGATGTTCGCGCCGAGCCGGGAACTCATCGAGGAATACGCGAAATCGATCGTCACCGAGACGGATGCCCGCCATCGCCGCACGCAAGAGTTGATCCGCGAATACGTGCTCAAAAATCTCGCGCCAAATCCCGAAGGCAAGCGCCGCCGCGCGCTCCTGCTCGTGCTGCGCGGCGACGATGCCGTGAACCGCGTGCTCACCGTCGCCGGCCACATCGTCCACGAGAGGACCACCGGCGAGACGATCCGCGACACCTTCGGCGACTATCTGGCCGACGGCGAAGACGTGCATTATTTCGAACCGGCCGTGCTCGCCGCGCCAAATCGGAAAACCGCCGCGGCCGATCTGGCGCTCTGGGCCCGTTATTCCGACACCGACGGCGGCGTTCTGGAAGACATCGTCCCCTACCCGGCGGACGCGGTCGTCGAGAAAACCCTCGTCCTCATCAAGCCCGACAACTTCCGCTTCCCGAATGCCCGCCCCGGCGGCGTGATCGACCTTTTCTCCCGCACCGGCCTTTCGATCATCGGCTTCAAGGTCCACCACATGAGCGTCGCGCAGGCCGAGCAATTCTACGGCCCCGTGCTCGACGTGCTGAAGGAAGTCTTCCGCGGCACCTCGGGGAAACGCGCCCGCTTCGCCGTCGAGGAAGAGCTCGGCTGCCCGCTCGGCGACGAGATCGAAAAGACCTTCGGCGACCTGCTCGGGCCCATCGCCGGCCGCGCGCATTGGGAAAACATCGTGCAGTTCATGTCCGGCGCCCGCCCGAGCCAATGCCCGCCCGGGCAGCGCGACGCCCCCGGCACCGAAAAGTGCGTCGCGATCATCTATCAAGGCATCAGCGCCGTGAAAAAAATTCGCGAAGTTCTCGGCCCCACCGATCCTTCGAAGGCGCCCTTCGGCACGATCCGCCGCGAGTTTGGCCAGACCATGATGGTGAACGCCGCGCACGCCTCCGATTCTTCCGAAAATGCTCGCCGCGAGATGGCCATCATCCGCATCGACGAAAACAATCTCAAACCGCTGATTGAATCCTGATTCGACCACCGGTAGCCTCAACACCCACTTAAAAAGCCGACCATCATGCAACTCTCCTCACGAGTAGAACCCCTCACCCCGCCCCTCACCCTC
>JAATET010000098.1 GCA_015655545.1 Chthoniobacterales bacterium
ATTCTTCGAGCGGCGGCCATTCTCAGCGCGGAGGAAGACTGGATGGGCTCCGAGACGGACAAGCTTCCCCCGGGAGACGAGATGTCCGCGCCCGCTTTAACGGCGATGCCGCTGGCCTTGCGGCGCCGTGCGGTGCGGCGCTGGCTGCTGGAAAACGGAATCTCCGAAGCGGGATTCGCCGAAACGGAACGCGTGCTTTCACTCCTCGATGTCGAGCGAGGCCCAGCCAAGGTAAATCTCCCTGGCGGCTGCCACGCCCGGCGCCGCACCGGCAAGATCTTCCTCGAGCGGCCATGACTTTTTCCGCGCCGCGCTGCGAAAGGCGCAGATCGCGGCGGAACCAGTAAATGACGGCTTTCATGCTGGGAGGCAGCTCGCGTGAGGGTCTCGACAAGCCGGAGACCAATTTGAGATAAATAGCGCCATCTTGGACAGGCTCTTCCTTATCGCCGGCAGCGGTCATTACCCCGGACTCGTGGCTCGCGCGGCACGCAAATCCGGCGTCACTCATATTTCGATCGCCGCTTTCGAAGGCGAGACGCGCGAAGAAATCGCCGCGCTCGGCGACAGCGTCACCTGGATGCGTGTCGGTCAATTGGGCAAGCTTCTCGACGCCGCCCAAAAGTCCGGAGCGGCCGGAGCGATCATGGCCGGGCAAATCGCGCCTAAAAATTTGTTCGATTTCCGACCCGATGTGAAAGCCCTCCTGCTCATCGCCACGATCAAGGAGCGCAATGCCGAGACCCTGTTCGGCGCCATCGGCGACGCGCTCGGAAAGATCGGCGTGGAATTGCTCCCCGCCACCACGTTCCTCGAAGACCAGCTCGCGTCCGAAGGCCACATGGCGGGTCCAAAATTAAAAGATCGCGAAGTCGAGGACGCCTCCTTCGGCCTGCGCATCGCGAAAGAAACGAGCCGCCTCGATATCGGGCAGACGGTGGTCGTGAAAAACGGAACGGTTCTCGCCGTCGAAGCCTTCGAAGGCACGAACGAAGCCATCGAGCGCGGCGGCCGGCTCGGGCGCGGCGGCGGACTCGTCGTGAAGGTGTCGAAGCCGCGGCAGGATTTGCGCTTTGATGTGCCGGTGATCGGCGAGCAGACTATCGAGACGGCGGCTCACGCCGGACTCAAGGGCATCGTCGCCGAGGCTGGCGCCGTGCTTCTGCTCGACCGCGAGCAGGTTTGCGCGAGCGCGGAGAGAAACAAGATCACGTTATTTGGTGTAAAGGCATGAAGATAATTCGCGTGGGCGTGGTGGGCACGGGAAGCATGGGGATGAATCACGTGCGCGTGTATTCCGAGCTGGCGGGCTGCAATCTCGCCGCGGTGTATGATGTCAATTCGGCGGCGGCGGAAGCAGCCGGGAAAAAATTTCGAGTGCCCGTCGCGCGGACGCTTGAGGAATTTGCGGATCTTGTGGATGCGGCGACGGTTTGCACGCCGACGATCACGCACCACGAAATCGGAAAGCTCCTGCTCGCTCAGAAAAAACATCTGCTCGTCGAGAAGCCGATCGCGGATAATCCGGTCCATGCACGCGAGCTGGCCGCGCTCGCGCAGGAGCAGGGCTGCGTGCTTCAGGTCGGCCACATCGAGCGCTTCAACCCCGCACTGCAGGCGCTCGAGTCGAAGCTCAAAAATCCGCGTTTTCTCGAAGTCACCCGGCTCTCGCCGTTCCCAAACCGCAGCATGGATATCGGCGTCGTGCTCGATGTGATGATCCACGACATCGAGATCATCCTGCATCTCGTACGCTCGCCGATCATCAGCATGGATTGCGTCGGCGTTTCGGTGCTCAGCAAGGGTGAAGACATTGCGAACGTCCGCTTCCGATTTGAAAACGGCTGCGTGGCAAATGTCACGGCGAGCCGCATCAGCCAGGACAAGCTGCGCAAGATTCGCGTCTTCCAGGAGGATGCATACCTCTCGCTCGACTACCAGAAGCAGGATGGTGTGATCTATCGTCTCGTGGACGACAAAATCGTGCGCGAGGGCGTGGCCGTGATCAAGGGAGAGCCACTGCGCAATCAGCTCGAGTCCTTTGTCGCCTGCGCGCGGGATGGCCTCCAGCCCAAGGTCTCCGGACAGGCCGCCGCCGCCGCGCTCGACATCGCGCTCGAGATCACGCGACAGATCGAGGCCGCCGATCCCCGGGAGAAAAAAGATCGCCCGATGCCCCAAATGCCGTCGATCCTAAGCTTGCTGCGCCCTTCGAAATAGACCGGCCGTGAAAAGACGCATCTGGATCGTGGCCGGCGAAACGAGCGGCGACGCCCGCGCCGCGGAGCTGATGCGCGCCGTCCAGCTGCTCGATCCCGACGTGGGATTCATCGGCGCCGGCGGACCAAAAATGCGGCCGCTGGCCGCCGAGCCATTCGACAACTGGATCGCCGAAGCCGGGGTCCTCGGCCTCTGGGATGTTCTCAAGCACTACGGATATTTCCGCGCAAAATTTCACGCCATGCTGGCCGACATCGCGCGCGAAAAACCGGATGCCGTGCTGCTCGTCGATTATCCGGTCTTCAACCTTCGCCTGGCCAAAGCGCTGCGGCGAAGTCAGCCCGGGCTGCGGATTTTCTACTACGTGAGCCCGCAGGTCTGGGCATGGAATCGCGGACGCATTCCCAAGATGGCTCAATGGCTCGATCTGATGCTTTGCATCTTTCCGTTCGAGAAGCCGCTCTACGAGCGATCCGGATTGCGCACCGAATTCGTCGGCCATCCCATCGTCGAGCAAATGTCGCGCGACCGCGTCCCCGTCGAACGCGACCCGCTTCTGCTCGGCTTTTTCCCCGGCAGCCGCGAGCGCGAGGTGCGGAGAATTTTTCCCGCCATGGTTTCCGCGGCCGAGCGCATTGCCGCTTCCCGAGCGGATATTCGCTTCGAAGCCTCCGCCGCCAGCGAGGTGCAGGCCAATCAGATGCGAGAAATGGCGATGAACGTGCCGATCGATATCCGCGCGGGAACGGCGCATGAATTGATGCAACGCGCCGCCGTCGGCATCGTTTGCTCGGGAACCGCCACCCTCGAGGCTGCATGTTTCGGACTTCCCTACGCGCTCGTTTATAAAACCGCATGGCTGACCTTCGAAGTCGGCCGGCGACTGGTAAAGGTTGAGCATCTTGGCATCATCAACATCCTCGCCGGACGGACCGTTGTTCGGGAATTCATTCAGAACGTCGCGACGCCAGCGGCGATCGCCGATGAAGCCCTCCGCTTGTTGAACGATCCAGCCGCGCGCGCCCGGCTTTCTGCGGATCTCATCGAGGTGGTATCGATGTTGCATGGCGATGGTGCCAGCGCCCGCGCCGCACGCGCCGTGCTCGACGGTCTCGTCCCGGGTGATAAATTGACAAACTCATGAGCGAAGGCTTTCCCAAGGATCATCTCGAATCGTTGTGGGCGCCGTGGCGGGTGGAATATTTCCAAAGGCCCGCGGATTCTTCGCGCGATTTTCTCCTCGAAGCGGCCAATACCTCGGACGATGCCGCGCACTTCGTCGTCGCCCGTCGCAAAGCCACCTTCCTCATGCTGAATCGCTATCCCTACGCCTCGGGCCACATGATGGCGGTCCCGTATCGTAAAGTGGCGGGCATGGAGGAATTGAACGAACAGGAATCCATGGAGATCTGGGGACTCTGCCTCCATGCGCAACGCCTGCTTCGCGCCGCCGTCAGGGCTCAAGGATTCAACGTCGGCGTCAATCTCGGCTCGGCCGGTGGCGCCGGATGCGCGGAGCATTTGCACTTTCACATCGTGCCGCGATGGGAGGGCGATTCGAATTTCATGCCCGTGATCGCAGGCACCCGGCTTATTCCCGACGCACTGGAGCGCGTTTATCGCGCGCTGCTCGCGGCGGACTCCAATCTGATTTAAATTTTCAAACTATGCGCATCGTTCGTTGCACGGACAAAGGATACGAAAAAAACCTGCGACCTCTCAACCGCCGCTCGGCCCCGGAGCCCGCGGTGCGGAAAGTCGTCGCCGATATTTTCACCGCGATCGCCAAAGATGGCGACAAGGCCCTCCTTCATTTCACCGAAAAATTCGGCGGTCCGAAGCTCGCGTCTGCCAGGTTGCGCGTGACGGATGCGGAGATCGAATCCGCTCTCGATACCTTGCCGGCCAAAGTGCGAAAGGCGATCCTCGCCGCACGCGCGAATGTGTTGACCTTCGCCAAGGCCAGCCTGCGCGAGAGCTGGTTTACGAAAAACAAGCAGGGCGCCATCGTCGGAGAGAGATTCGATCCCTTCCGGCGCGTCGGCATTTATATTCCCGGCGGCACGGCGCCGCTGGTTTCGTCCGCAGTGATGACCTGCACCCTTGCTCAAGCGGCCAGCGTGCCGGAGATCGTCGCGGTGACACCCGCCGCGAAAGATGGCTGCGTGCATCCGGCATTACTCGCCGCGCTGCGGTTGTGCGGAGCCACGGAAATCTATCGCGTCGGCGGAGCGCAGGCCATTGCCGCCCTCGCGCTCGGCACCAAAACCATCGCGCCCGTCGCGAAGCTTTTCGGCCCGGGCAACGCTTATGTCGTCGAGGCGAAGCGCCAGGCCGTGGGGCTCTGCTCCATCGATCTGCTGCCCGGCCCGAGCGAAGTGCTCGTCATTGCGGACGAGTTCGCGAATCCCGACTGGATCGCCGCCGATCTGCTCGCGCAGGCGGAACACGGGCACGGCAGCATGGCCGTGCTGCTTACCCCGTCTGCCATGCTGCTCGATGCGGTCACCACCGCTGTCGAGCAACAGGCGGCACAGTCCGCCCGCCCCGATTTCCTCAAGGAAGCGCTGAAAAATTCCTTGCTCGTGCAGGTTCGCGATCTCGACGAAGCCATCGCGCTCACCAACGCTTTCGCGGCCGAGCACGTTTCAATCGCCACGAAAAACCCCGGCGAGATTGCGAGCGAGCTATTCACGACGGGAGCGATTTTCCTCGGCGGCATTTCGCCCGTGGTCGGCGGCGATTTCCTTGCCGGCCCGAGCCACGAATTGCCCACTGGCGGCGCAGGAAAGTCTTTCGCGGGACTCACCGTCGATCAATTCCAGCGACGCACCAGCATCGTGCGCTTCGATGAGGACTCGCTCCGCAAATCGTTGCCCTATCTCAACACGTTCAGCGAAATCGAAGGGCTCGATGCGCACGGCCGCTCCGCGGCAATCCGTCTTTCCAAGCGCGCAACGAAGCGCCGAAAATAATGCCCGTCTGGCAAACCCGCCGCCGCACGCTCGATCTCACGCGGCGCGGCGCGATCATGGGTGTGCTCAATGTCACGCCGGATTCGTTCTCCGACGGCGGAGAATTCACCGATCCGAAGCGCGCCTGCAACCATGCCTTGGCCATGGTCGCGGCTGGAGCCGACATCATCGATATCGGAGGAGAATCCACGCGGCCGGGAGCACAACCCGTCGCCGAGATGGAGGAGCTCGCACGCGTCGTGCCGGTGATCGAGCGCATACGCAAACAATCCGACGTGCTGATCTCCATCGACACTTGCAAATCACGCGTGGCGGCAGCGGCCATGGCTGCCGGAGCGGACATCATCAACGACATTACCGCACTCACCGGCGACGCCGGCATGGCCAGAGTGGCTTGCGAGACAGCCGCCGGCGTCGTGCTCATGCACATGCGCGGCACGCCGCAGACCATGCAGATCGATCCGCAATACGACGATGTCGCGGGCGAAGTCCGGGATTTTCTTCGACAGCGATTTGAGGCGGCGGTAGCCTGCGGCATTGATCCCATGCGGATGGCTTTGGACCCAGGAATCGGTTTTGGAAAGACGCCCGCGCACAATCGACAGCTCCTCCGTCATTGTGCGTCATTTGGCGTTGCCGACCGTCCAGTGCTGATCGGCGTGTCGCGCAAATCGTTTCTCGGTCTGCTTGCAGGCTCAAAAGATCCCGCCGATAGATTCTGGCCTGGCGTAGCATTGACGAGCCTTTGCCGCGAGCTGGGTGCACGCATTTTCCGAGTCCACGATCCGCGAGCACATTACGAAGCTCTGCGCATGACCGAGGCAATTCTTCACGGCGCGTAATCATGGCGGAGACATTGAGTTTCATCCGCGAGAATTGGACCGCGCCCATCGAGATTCTCATTCTCTCGGTCGCGCTCTATTACATTTACAAATATCTCAAGGGCACCCGCGGCGCGCGCATCCTCATCGGCCTCGCGCTCGTCGTCCTCACGCTCACGCTCATCTCGCAGCTTTTGAATCTCGTCGTGATCGGATGGCTGCTGCGGAGCTTCTCTGTTTTCCTCGCCATCGCACTGGTTGTGATTTTTCAGCCAGAACTTCGACGAGCACTCACCGAGCTGGGCAGCCACCGTTTTTTCGGCTCGGCATTTGAGAATCGCGAAACGATCGAGGAAATTACCGACACGGTCTTCGAGCTTGCGGGCAAGGGCTTCGGCGCGTTGATCGCCATCGAGCGCGAGATCAATCTCAGCACGATCGCCGAGACGGGCGTGGGCGTGGATTGCGATTATTCCAAGGAACTCGTTCTCACCATTTTTCAACCGAAGACCGTGCTGCACGATGGCGGACTCATCGTCTCGAACGATCGCATCCTCGCCGCCGGCTGCATCTTTCCGCTCACGCAACGCGAGGACATCGACCGCAATCTCGGCCTGCGCCACCGCGCGGGACTCGGTCTCACGGAAGAATCCGATGCACTGGCCATCGTGGTCAGCGAAGAGACGGGCCAGGTTTCCATTTGCCATAACGGCATCATCGATCGAAATCTGAACGTCGAAAAATTTCGCAATCAACTCAGCCACCTTTTGCTGGTGGAGAAATATGAAGATAGCCCGGAGACTGACCCAGCGCTGGAGGCCTAAGTTGGTGTGCCTGCTGCTCGCGACCGGGCTGTGGTATATCATCAAGCAAAACGTGAACGACAATCCCAAGTCGTCGTTCTGGCGCGGGCCCGCGCAGACCAAGACCTCCTCGCGCAATGACTGACCCCCGTAAACTTTTCGGCACGGACGGTGTCCGCGGCGTGGCCAATATCGAACCCGTCACCGCCGAGACCGCCCTTAAGCTCGGACGCGCCGCCGCCCACGTCTTCAGCAGCAATGGCGGCCCCTATGGACAGCGTGTCGGCACCCGGCCGAAGATCGTTCTCGGCAAGGACACGCGGCTCTCGGGCTACATGCTGGAAAATGCGATGGTCGCAGGCATCACCTCTCTGGGCGTGGACGTGCTGCTCATCGGTCCACTGCCCACACCGGGCGTAGCCTACATCACGCGCTCGTTGCGCGCGGACGCGGGTATCGTGCTCAGCGCCTCGCACAATCCTTACGAAGACAACGGCATTAAATTTTTCCGGCACGATGGCTACAAGCTGGATGACGCCATCGAGGCCCGCATCGAGCAGATCGTCTTCAGCGGCGAGATCGAGAGCATCCGTCCGACAGCCGGCAAGATCGGCCGTGCCGCCCGCATCGACGATGCACTCGGGCGCTACGTCGAGCACGCGAAGCGCAGCTTCCCGCGCGGCATGACGCTGGAGTCGCTGCGCATCGCGGTGGATTGCGCGAACGGGGCCGCCTACAAATCGACCCCGGCCATTTTGCGTGAACTCGGCGCCGATCTTGTCGTCGCCCATAACACACCCAACGGCACGAACATCAATGCGGACTGTGGCAGCACATATCCCCACGAAATCCAACGGCTGGTGCGAGAGTCCGGCGCACAAGTGGGCATCACTCACGACGGCGATGCGGATCGCGCACTGCTTTGCGATGAAAACGGCGAGATTGTGGACGGCGATGAAATCCTCGCCATTGCCGCGATCGAAAATCTCAAGCACGGCACCCTCGCGTCGAAGACTCTCGTCGCGACCATTATGAGCAATTTCGGACTCGACGAAGCGGTCGAGGCACAGGGAGGACGCGTAATTCGCACCAAAGTGGGAGATCGTCACGTCATTGCGGAAATGATGCGCGCCGACTACTCTATCGGCGGCGAGCAGAGCGGGCATATGATTTTCCGCGAATTTTCCACAACGGGCGACGGCATCGTCAGTGCGCTCCAGATCTTGCGCATCATGGTCGAAACCGGAAAGCCGCTCAGCGAATTGAAACAGTGCCTGCGAAAGTATCCACAGGCGCAGCGCAACTTGAAGGTAAAGGAGAAGCCCCCGATCGAGACGTTGCGTGATGTTCCGGGATTGATGGCCGGCACGGAAAGAGAGCTCGCAGGCAAGGGCCGCGTGCTGCTGCGGTATTCCGGCACGGAGCCGAAGATCCGGCTGCTCATCGAGGGGCGGGACGAGAAAATGATCAATGCCCATGCAGACCGCATTGCGGAATGCCTCATCGCACAGATCGGCGCCTAAGTCGAACTAGGCTGCCATCAGAGAATTTTCCGCGCTCTGGCGGTTGAGTTCATTCGCCAATGCAATCGCCAGTGCGCGGCGGGAGCGATCGAACTGAAAGGTCTGCTTTTTTCCTTCGTGAATCTCGTAAAGCACCACCTTGTCGCACACCCAGCCACTCCGCTGCAGAGCCTTCCACCCGTGAGTGGGAATGGGCTCGAGTTTGAACGTGTTGCCCGTGTTTTGGATGAAGTCCAGCCCGCCTTTTTCGCCCGTTGTAAGCAGGAGCCAGCCAAAAATGTTGCCCCGCAGATGTTCACCTCTCCCGCTCACGCAGGGAGCTGCCCATTTTACGGCGACGTCTTCACCACGATTGCGGCAAAGGGTAATCTCGATATCAGGCGGGAGCGGCGGCGGCTCGATGGAAGATGGGGCGGCGCCGAGCGCGTGTTGAACTCGCCGCCATACGAACCATAGCATCGCCCTCGTGGCGCGGAAGGTGCGCGGGGCCAGCCAGATCACTATCGCGACGCCGGATAGAGAAACAATCAGGGAGACGACCGGGTAATTGTAGATCAAAGCAAGACCTCCGAGCACCCCCACGTCCTCCGTGAGGCTGAGGCCGATATTTGAAAATGGCTCCGGCGAGGCATTGGCCTGCAGCCGCGTGCCGGCTTTGGCTCCATGAGCGGTCAGAGACATTCCGCCAGCGAGCAGGCCAACGATGACACTGTAAACGGGATGCGAATTGCCGAGCACGGTGATGGCCAACATCGCGCCGCCAATGGGCCGGACCAAAATATGCACGGCATCCCACAGCGAATCCACCCACGGAACCTTGTCAGCAAAAAACTCCAAGACGAACAGGATTCCCGATATCCAAAGGATCGCGGGATCCGCAAGCACGCCGAGTTGCGCGTATTGCGGGTGGAGAATGATCCAGCCTTGCTGGATGGAGAGCCCGGTGACAAAGACCGTAAGATAGAGGTTGATGCCCGCCAGAGTGGCGAGACCCAGGGCGACGCCGAGCAGTTCCAAGGTTTCCATGGGTCGAATATCTGCCGCCCTTTACGCTTGTCACGCGGGATTTATTCAGGCCCGAGAGGATATTCCTCATCCTGATGCGTGCTCGCGGGTTTTGCCCGAAAAAGCAAAAAGCCCTTTCGCCGAAGCGAAAGGGCTTTTTGGAAGTGTTAAACGTGTTCGATTAGAACGCGAAGGTCACCGAACCGCCACCCCACCATGTGGAAGGAGTCGTGCCGACGAGGCCATACCACTGATAGCTGTAGGCTGCGTAAGGCGAGACCGTGATGTTCTTGGTGACCGCGATCGGGAGAGCGATACCGCCCTGGATGTTGTTCGTGCCAACGAAAGGCGATGGAGGATCGTCGTGCGTGGTGTAGTTGTAGCGGAAGCTGGTTCCGAACGAAACATACGGAGCGAGGGAGATCACGTCCTTGTAGAGAGGAACGCTTCCGTCGATACGGGCTTCGAGGTAGCTGGCAGCCTGCTCGACAAAGCCGCGGTTGGCGAGGTTCGGGCCGACGTTGAAGAAGTAGTTGATGCCAGGAGTGATCGACACAGGACCGAGATCGATCTTGTAGGCGAGGCCTGCGTTCAACTCGTGCGAGTAGAGACCATACACCGCACTATTGATGAGATAGTAGAAGGTGTAGCCCACATGCACGGAGAGGTTACCGAACGTATGGGTGTAGGTCGTGATAACGTCGTTTTCCTTGTAGGAGCTGTCGGTGAGGCCGAAGGCGACCCAGTCACCAATGGTGAGGAAGTCGTTATCGGTGAGGTTGAACGTCACGCTCAACTGGGTCCAGTAAAGGCTGGAGCCGTATCCGTTGCTGTCGTTCGGAAGCGTGTTCACACCGCGGAACATGTAGAGGCTGTCCCAGCCGGTGCTAAGCGAGGCATTCCACCACTGCTTGGCTTCTGGTTCGACGACGACTTTTTCTTTGAAGGACTTGCCGTCACCAGCAAATAGCGCGCTGCTCGAGAGCAGAGCCGCCGTGCCGAGGACCGCAGCGAACTTGGTAGCTAGTTTCATAAGGGTTGTTTTGGTTCTTTGTTTTTTTTAATTGGTGACCTGCGAATCGGCAAAGCCTTTTCACGGATCATTACTGGTTAGGCAATGATGCTCCGCACCAATAAGCACGGAACATGCCAACGCGTTTAACTGTCTGTTCACCAGTGCGTCAAACATTTTTTAAATTATTTTCGAACAATTTTGAACAGGAGCTGTCTCGTTTGGGCGTCGTGCGTGCGCAAAATCACGCCGCGATGACGCTGATGTCGCCGGGCTGGATGCGGAAGAAAACCTGCTCGCCCTCGTGGAAGTCGAGTTCCGCTTCCCCATCGTTCGCAAGGATGGCGCCGAGCTCCAGGCCGTTCGCGCAGACCAGCGTGAGCTCGTCCACGGCGCCCTTGAAAATCTCCATGGATATCCGCGCGGGAAAAACATTGTCGCCAGTGGGCGCCTGCCGGAAGACGCGGATTTTCTCGGGCCGGAGCGAAAGCAGCACCTCGTCGTCGGAGACGCGGGGATTCGTGCGCACCTTGACCTGCAGGCCGCCTTCCGTCTCACAGAAAAGAAAACCCTCCTCGCGGCGCAGCACGCGGGCGCTCACGATATTGGTCTCGCCGATGAAGCTGGCGACGAAGCGCGTGGCGGGCTCGTAATAAATATCCGCCACGGTGCCGATCTGCTCGACGCGGCCGCGATTGATGACGGCGATGCGGTCGCTCATGGTAAGCGCCTCCTCCTGGTCGTGCGTGACGAAGACGAAGGTGATGCCGAGCCGTTTCTGGAGCTGCTTGAGCTCGAGCCGCATCTGCCCGCGCAGCTTCGCGTCGAGGGCGGAGAGCGGCTCGTCGAGGAGCAGCACCTTCGGCTCGCAAACGATCGCCCGCGCGAGGGCGACGCGCTGCCGCTGGCCGCCGGACATCTGCGCGGGGCGGCGCTGAACGAACTCGCCGAGCGACGTCATCTCGACCACGCGATCCACGCGGCGCTTCACCTCCGGCGCAGGCACGCCCTTCATGCGCAGGCCGAAGGCGATGTTCTCGTAGATCGTGAGATGCGGGAACAGCGCGTAGCTTTGAAAAACCTGGTTCACGTCGCGCCGGTAGGGCGGATCCTGCGTGACGTCCTTTCCCCCGATGAAAATCTGTCCCGCCGTCGGAGTGTCGAACCCGCTGATAAGCCGCAGGCACGTCGTCTTGCCGCAGCCCGAAGGCCCGAGGAAGGTCATGAACTCGCCTTCGAGAATTTCAAAATCGACGTGCTCGAGGGCGGTGAAATCCCCGAATCGTTTGCTGACCTGACGCAATTGCACCATCACGCTCATCGGCGGGGAACTGTAGTGTCCGCATTCGCCGCACACCACAGCAAAGTTGGCGGCAACCGCGCTCGAAATTTCGCGACGATTTCGTTAGACAAAATGCAGCGGCGGTTCCGTCTCTTATCTCCGTGACCTCGGGACAGCTCGAATCTCTTTATGACGCGCACGCGCAAAATGTGTTTGCCTTCCTGCTGCATCTTACGCGTTGCGAGCATCTCACGCGCGACCTCATGCAGGAGGTCTTCCTGCGCCTTGCCCGCCGCCCGCGGCTGTTGGTCCTCAAGCCCCGGCCCTATCTGCTGCGCCTTGCGCACCATGCGTGGATCGATCATGTGCGTCGCGATGTCGTGCGTGCACGCACCCTCGAGCAAAGCTTTTCTTCCCTCGACGCGAATTGCTTTCCACCGCCTTCGCGGGATGCGGAGCAGGCCGAGCTCAGCACGCTGCTCATCAATGGGCTGGCCGCGCTGCCCGCGGAGCAGCGCGCCGTCGTGCATTTGAAAATCTGGGAAAATCTCACTTTTCGCCAGATCGGCGTCACGCTCGACATTCCCACCCACACCGCCGCCAGCCGCTACCGTTATGCGTTAGACAAACTGCGCAGCGCCATCCGTCCTTCCCTCGAAAATGAACGCGCCTGAAGTGGAACAACACCTCACGATGCTTGCGACGCGCCGTCTTCCGGAGTCGTGGAAACGCGGCATCCTCCTGGCCTCCGAAGCGGCACGGCCCCGGGCATTATTCGTTCCGCGCTTCGTGGAACGGGCGGCTTGGAGCGCCATTGCCGCTGCGTGGCTTGCCATCGCGGCCCTGCGGACGACCACGCCATTCATCGCACCGCCATCCGGACCGCCAATGAGCACACGCGATGTCGCCGCCCACTGGAACCAGATTCGACTCTATGCGGTGGCGGAATTCGTTCCAGTCGACGAGTCCGCCACGCCGGCGCACATCCATATCGAACAGGAACTCATCATCCACATCCGCCCCCGCTCATGAAAAAACGTCTCCTTCGCATGGCCCTGCTGGGGCTCGCCGCCGTCGCCACGCTGGTTGCTTTCTTCTACGCGTGGACGGACTGGTCGGGTGCCCGCCATTGGAAAGCCGTCGAAGCGGAACTGCGCGCCAAGGGAGAACCGCTCACCATCGCCGAGATCGAGCCGCAGCCGATCCCCGACGAATTGAATTTCGCCGCCGCGCCAATATTCGCGGAGATCGCCCGCGTCCATGATCGGACGCAATGGCGCATTTCCGCCATTCACGGATTTGTGGGTGGTCATAAAAAAGCCAGCTCCTCCGGCCTCACCAATGCCGCCCGCGTGGTCGATCCGACGTTCGACGGGTCCGATGCGGATGCCGCGCGGGTGATTTTGAGCCAGACCGCGAAATGGAAACCGCTGCTCGATGAAGTTCGCGCCGCGGCCGAGCGCCCTGGCACCGTCTGGCTATCCGATTACCAGGACGGGTTCCGGATGAGAATCGACCAGATTCAAACGCTGCTCAAATTGGCCCAGGCATTATTCGCGGAAGGGAAGGCGTATTTGGAACTCGGGGACCCGGCGGCGGCTCTGATCGATTTCCGGCTCATTTTGAATCTCGCCAGCCGTAGTCAGGAACCGCCGATATTGATCGGGCATCTCGTCCGCCAGTCGATCACAGGGCTGGCGGTCGAAACGGTGCGCTTCGGCATCGAGCGCCATGCGTGGACGCCGGCCTCACTCGAGACCATCCAAAGAGAATTGGCGGCCATCTCGCTGCTCGCTGATTTAGGGCATGCGCTTCGTGGAGAACGGATATTTTTTCGGATCGGAGTCGGGAAATTGTCGAAAGAGGGTTTGGATGTGCCCGATATCTCGGAAAAACCGAAGAATTCTTCCGGCTGGAAGGATCGTCTGTCCCAAGCAATATGGAAGCTGCGCCCCTCTGGATGGAGCAACGAAGACGTGAGCATTTATTTCGAGAATCTCCAGCAGGTTATCGAGTGGCTGGGCAAGGAAGCAGCTCCACGTCCCGAGATAATTTTGACGGCAGACAAAGCGATCGAAAGAAGCCAGAAGGACGTTTTTTTCAATATCCGAACTCCATTTTCGAGAGCGGCGCTTCCCACAATTCTCGCGACCATCCCAAGGACCGTTTACGCCCAAGCGACCCTCGACGAAGCCCAACTTGCCTGCGCCATCGAAAGGTATCGCCTCGCCAAAGGCTCGCTGCCCGCAACGCTGGCCTCATTGCAGCCCGACTTCCTTTCCGAAATGCCGAAGGACCCGATCAACGCGGAACCGTTCCACTATCGGATCACCGGAGCGGATTCCTATCTCCTCTACAGCGTGGGCTGGAATGGTGTCGATGACCACGGCAGCGAGAAAAAGCCATCGCCCAAGTCATTCGACAAAGCCGAAGACTGGGTCTGGAAAATGGACGGCGTGACGCGATAGCGGATAAAATTCGACCCGCACCCTCTTCCGCGCTACATTGGCCGCGGCTCCTCACCCCGAGCGAATCTCATGAAGCGCGTTCTGCTCCTCCTGCTGGCCGCCGCCTTCATTTTTCCCCTTTTCGGAATCGCCGCCTTCTACGGCTACGAGAACTGGGCCGGCGGCATGGCCTGGAAAAAAGCCGAGGCCTCATTGGCGGCCGCGGGCGAACCGCTGAGCATCGACGTCCTGCGTCCGAAGCCGATTCCGGATGCCGAGAATATGGCGGCCGCTCCGGTCTTTCGCGAGCTGTTTACCTTCTACAATCAACGGCGCACGGAGTTATATGGGCTGCGCCTGCCGCCTCCGGCGCCGATCTCCGCGGCTGGCCAGACCTCCGTTCTCGTAGCTCTGGCGCGGCGATTTCAGGCCGACTTTTCCGGCGACTCGGCCGCGGCCGCGCGCGTGATTCTCGCGGGCCTCGAGCCCATGCGGCCGATGCTCGATGCGATCCAGCTTGCCGCCGAGCGGCCCGATGCGGTGTGGCCGATCAAATACGAACGCGGCTTCGCGGCCCGCATCCCCTTCCTCGCCCCGCTCAAACGCACCGCCGAGGTGCTCGCCGCCCGCGCCGCCGTCGCCGTCGCCGAGCAGCAACCCGCCCGCGCGCTCTCCGACTTCGAGCTGATCATGCGGCTCTCTCGCGACACCAACCAGCCTCCCATCCTCGTCGGCTGCCTGGCGCAGCAGACCATGCTCGGCTACGCGCTCGATATCGTTCGCGACGGCCTCGCCCAGGGCGTGTGGTCCGAGGATGATCTGGCGCGCATCGAGATCGAGCTTTCCGATTTTCATCCCTTGAACTCGTTTCGCGAAAGCGTGCGGGGCGAGCGCGTGCTCTTCCTGGCGAATCCGGCACTGGTCAACGCGCGCGCCGAATCCCTTTTCACGTTCATCGATTTTCGCTCGGAGACCTCCGAGTGGATCACGAGCACGCTCTGCCGCGTCGCCTGGATGCTCCGGCCCTCCGGCTGGATGGACCGCGACCGGGCCAGTTATTCCACTTTCGCGCAGGATTGGCTCAGCCTGGTGATTCACAAGGACTTCGTGCGCCCCTGGGCTCTCGCCGAGTGGAATACCCGCATGAGCGCCATGCGGCGGAGTCCCGTGGAATTTTTCCGCACTCCCGTCACCGCCATCGCCCTGGCGACCTTCATGCCCGTCGCTCGTTCGTCGTCCTACACGCAAACCCGCGTCGACCTCGCCCGGCTGGCCTGCGCGATCGAGCGCTGCAAACGAGCCTTGGGACATATCCCCGCGGATCTGGAAGACCTCGCTCCCCGCTGGATCGATTGCATTCCGCGCGATGTGGTCGCCGGCGGCCGCTACTATTATCGCCCGAAAGATCCATCCGCCTATCTCCTCTACGGCAAAGGCTGGAACGCCCGCGACGATGGCGGAAGCAGCGCCAACGCGAATGTGCTTCTCGGCCCCTCGACCGCGGACGACTGGGTCTGGGAAGCCGCCCCGCGCTGGCCACGGGCGGCCGCACGATAAACCTCGCACACTGCCTCTCAGCCGAGCCCCTTGAACCAGCCGAGGCGGACGGGCGCGAGATGCGTGGTGATTTGCTTCACCTCGGTGTAGGCGTCGTAGCCATGCGGGCCGAGCTCGCGCCCGAATCCGCTTTGCTTGTAGCCGCCCCAGGGAGCCTCGTTGAACGTGAAATGGAAGGTGTTGATCCACGTCACGCCCGCCCGCAGCTTGCGGATCACCCGCTGCGCGCGAGCGCCATCCCTCGTGAAAACCGCGCCGGAGAGTCCGTAGACGGTGTCGTTCGCCTTGCGGATCGCTTCCCCCTCGGCCTCGAACGTGTCGACCGCAAGCACGGGGCCGAAGATTTCCTCGCGCACGATTTTCGCGTCCGGCGGGGCATTCACGAAGACGGTCGGCTGCACGAAATTCCCCGCAGCGCGCCAATCCTCGTAGCCCCTGCCGCCCGTAAGCAGCTCCGCGCCGCTTTCCTTCCCGCTCTCGATGTAGCCGAGCACTTTCTGCTGGTACGCCTTGGAAATCAGCGGGCCCATCTCGGTGTCGTCGTCGAGGCCGCGGCCGACCGCGATTTTTTCGCACGCTGCTTTCAGGCGTGGGAGGAAATCGTCATACATGCTGCGTTCGAGGAAAAGCCGTGAGCCCGCGTTGCACACCTCGCCCTGGCCCGCGAAAATGCCGAACATCGCGTATTCCAGCGCCACGTCGGGATCGGTATCCGCGAACATCACGATCGGCGACTTGCCGCCGAGCTCGAGCGTGACGCGTTTCAAATTTCCCGCAGACGCTTGCATGATCTTCCGCCCCGTGGCCGTGCCGCCGGTGAAGGCGATCTTGTCCACGCCGTGGCTCTCCGCGAGCGCCGAGCCGGCGGGATCGCCCGCTCCGTAGATCAACTGCACCGCGCCGGGTGGGAAGCCCACCTCGTCGATGAGCTGGAAGAGCAACTGCGCGCTCCACGGCGTGAGCTCCGAGGGCTTCAGGATGCAGCAGTTGCCCGCCGCGAGGCCCGGCGCCAGCTTCCACGCCGCCATGAGCAGCGGGAAATTCCACGGAATGATCTGCCCGCAGACGCCGATCGGCTCCCGCACGGACATCGAGACGATATTCGGATCGCCCACTTCGTAAGTCTCGCCGTGCGGCTTCGTCGCCAGGCCCGCGTAATAACGAAAGCACGCCGCCGCGTCGGCGGCATCCGCGCGGGATTCGCGCAGCGGCTTGCCGTTGTTCAGCGTGTCGCGGCGTGCGAATTCCTCGGCGTTCGCGTCGATGAGGTCGGCGAGCTTGAACAATTTCGCCGCGCGCTCCGGTGCGGGCGTCCATGGCCACGGGCCTTCGTCGAACGCCCGCCTCGCCTCCGCGATGGCCGCCTCGACATCGGCGGCCTCGGATTCGGTGGCCGCGCCGAGCACGGAATTATCCGCAGGGTTCAGAAACTCGCGCGTGCGGCCCGCGCGGGCCGGGACGAACTTCCCGCCGACGTAGTTCAGGAGGGCGCTCATGGAGCAATCTAATCCCGGCCCGCGCCGATTGCCAACCCTCCGCGCGGAGCCTCAATACACGTCCGGCACGAGCATCTCGGGCGGGTTCGGCTTGCGATGGTAGCCGTCGTGATGCTCGCGCGGCGGGAGGATGATCGGCGCGTGCTCGACCGGCTCGCAGGGCACCTGGCTGAGGAGATGGCGGATGCAGTTCAGCCGCGCGCGTTTTTTGTCCACGCCATGCACGATCCACCACGGCGCCTCGGGGATGTGCGTGCGCTCGAGCATCACTTCTTTCGCGACCGTGTAGTCCTCCCAGCGACGGCGCGACTCGAGATCCATCGGCGAAAGTTTCCACTGCTTCAGCGGGTCGTTCACGCGGCATTCGAAGCGGAATTCCTGCTCGTCGTCGGTGATCGAGAACCAATACTTCACGAGCTGGATGCCGGAGCGGATGAGCATCTTCTCGAACTCCGGCACCGAGCGGAAAAACTCCTCGTATTCCTCGTCGGTGCAGAAGCCCATCACCCGCTCGACGCCGGCGCGATTATACCAGCTGCGGTCGAGGCACACGATCTCGCCGGCCGCGGGCAGGTGCGCCACGTAGCGCTGGAAATACCATTGCGTGCGCTCGCGGCTGTTCGGCGCGGGCAGCGCGGCGATGCGGCACACGCGCGGGTTCAGCCGCTGGGTGATGCGCTTGATCGAGCCGCCCTTGCCGGCGGCGTCGCGGCCCTCGAAGAGAATCACGAGCTTGTGGCCGGATTTCACGACCCACTCCTGCAGCCTCACGAGCTCGCCCTGGAGGCGGAAAAGCTCGCGGAAATAAAACGTGCGGAACTCGCGGTGCGCGGCCTCCTCCTCGGAATTGTGCGGCCGCTGCGCCTCGGAGAGCGGGCCGTCCTCGAGCTCCATCTCGAGCTCCTCGTCGAAGCTGTCCACCATCTCGCGGTGGATGCGGTCGAAAATCGCGCGCTCGTCGGCCGGCGCGAGGCCATCAGGGGTCGCCATGCCGATCACCATTCGCGGAACGGCCGGGCGGCGGGCGAGCGATTTTCTGCGACGAATCGGTAACGTGCGCCCGGCGCGGCGATCAGCGCGGCTTCCACATCGCCGCGTCGATGATCGACCAGAGATGCACGAGGCCGCCGATGATTGCCGGGATGAACAGCAGCCACCACAGGGCATAGCCGACGATCGGCACGAGGAAGAACACCAGCGCCGCGAGGACGCGCCCCTGGATGAGCTGCCCGAGGCCGGGGATGAAGAAGCTCGCCAGCGCGGCGATCACGTTGCCGGTGGAACCTTGACCTTCTGCCATGGCGGCAATTTCGCAGCCGCCATGCGCCGCGTCAATCCGGCAGCGAGCAATGCCTTTTGACACCGCCGCGCGCACCTCCTACTCTCCACCCTCCCATGCAAACTCCGAAAGTCCTGGTCGCAGACCCCGTCTCCCAAAGCTGCGTCGATGAGCTCGCCGCGGGAGGCCTGCTCGACGTGACCGTTTATCCTGGCGGCAAAGGCGTGCCCGAAGCCGAACTGATCACCCTCATCCCCGAATATTCCGCCCTCGTCGTCCGCTCCCAGACGAAAGTCACGGCTGCCGTGCTCGACGCCGCGAAGAATCTCAAGGCGGTCGGCCGCGCCGGCGTCGGCGTGGACAACGTCAATGTCGACGCCGCGACCAAGAACGGCGTGATCGTGATGAACACGCCCGGCGGCAACACCATTTCCACCGCCGAGCTCGCCTTCTCGCTCATCATCTCCCTCGCCCGCTCCATCCCGCAGGCCGACGCCAGCATGAAAGCCGGTCGCTGGGACCGCAAAAATTTCGAGGGCGTCGAACTCTACAACAAGACCCTCGGCATCCTCGGCATGGGCCGCATCGGCACCGAGCTCGCCCGCCGCGCCATTGCCTTCGGCATGCGTGTCCTCGCCTACGATCCCTACCTCTCCGCGACGAAAGCCCGCTCGCTCCAGGTCGAGCTCCTCGAGGATCTCGATCAACTCCTCCCGCAGGCCGACTTCCTCTCGATGCACATGCCGCTCACGCCCGAGACGAAGCACATGCTCGACGAGCGCCGCCTGAATCTCCTCAAAAAAGGCGCCCGCGTCGTGAATTGCGCCCGTGGCGGGCTCATCGACGAAGCCGCTCTCAAGGACGCGCTCGAGAGCGGCCAGGTCGCCGCCGCCGCCCTCGACGTCTACGAGGTCGAGCCGCCGCCCGCCGATTTCCCGCTCCGCAGCCTCGCGAATATCGTCTTCACCCCGCACCTCGGCGCCAGCACGGCCGAGGCCCAGGAAAACGTCGGCATCGAGATCGCGCAATCCATCCGCGCCGCGATCCTCGACGGCGAGATCCGCAACGCCGTGAACATGCCGAGCATCGACGCGAAGACCTTCGCGATCGTGAAGCCCTACCTCACCCTCGGCGACAAGCTCGGCCGCTTCGCCGCGCAGCTCGCGCCGAACCGCAACGACCGCGTCGTCATCACCTACGGCGGCAAGGCCGTCGAGCTGCCCACCGACGCGATCACCCGCGCCATCCTCACCGGCTTCCTCCGCCACGCCGGCGGCGAGGAAGTCAACAGCGTGAACGTCCGCTCCATGGCCTCCACCCTTGGCCTGAACATCGAGGAAGTGAAATCCAGCGAACAGACCGACTTCAACGAATGGCTCCACGTCGCCGTCTACAGCGGCGAGAGCAAGGTCTCCGTCGGCGGCACCTTCTTCGGCGCAAAGAACGAGCCCCGCATCGTCCGTGTGAACAGCCAGCCCGTCGAGGTTACCCCCAGCGGCGTCGTCCTCCTGTTGGAAAACAAGGACCGCCCCGGCATCGTCGGCCACATCGGCACCCTGCTCGGCCGCGAGAACGTAAACATCGCCAGCATGTCGCTCAGCCGCGACGCCGCCGGCGGCCGCGCCCTCACCCTGCTGAACGTCGATTCCGCACCCGACCAGGGCGTGATCGACCGCCTGCTCGCCGAAGGCGACATCTACGCCGCCCGCGTGATCAAGCTGTAGAATTTTCACGCGGAAACGCGGAGAACTCTGCGTGAGCCCTATGCGTTGTCGTATTGCCCGGCGTTGTAGAGCTCGGCATAGACTCCGCCCTTGCGCAGCAATTCCGGCCCGGGGCCGAACTCCGCGATCTCGCCATTCTTGAGCACGGCGACCTTGCCGAGCTGGTGGATCGTCGCGATGCGGTGCGTCACGATGAGCGTGGTGCGGCCGCGCATGAGCTCCTCGATGACGATCATGATCGCCGATTCCGTCGTCGGATCGAGCGCGGAGGTCGGCTCGTCGAGCACGAGAATCGGCGCATCCTTGAGAAACGCCCGCGCGATGCCGATGCGCTGCCGCTGGCCGACGCTGAGGTGCCCGCCGCGTTCGCCGACCAGCGAGTCGAAGCCCTGCGGCATTTGCATGATGAAGTCGTAGGCCTGCGCTTTTTTCGCCGCCTCGAGGATCTCCGGCTCCGTCGCGCCGGGGCGGCCGTAGGCGATGTTTTCCCGCACCGTCGTGGAGAACAGCAGCGTGTCCTGCAACACCATGCCGATCTGCCCGCGCAGCGATTTTTTGGTGACGTGGTGAATGTCCTGCCCGTCCACGAGCACCTGGCCGGCGCTCGGATCGTAGAAGCGCAGCAGCAGGCTCAGCAGCGTGCTCTTGCCCGCGCCCGTGCCGCCGACGAACGCCACGGTCTCGCCCGGCTCCACGCGCAGGCTCACATGGTGGAGAATGCTCCGCTCCGGCGTGTAGCCGAAGGCGATGTCGCGAAACTCGATCGCGCCCTTCACCGGCGGCAGATCCGTCGCGCCCTCGGCATCTCGCGTCTCCGGCTCGCGGTCGAGGATTTCAAAGCAGCGGATCATGCCCGCCGCCGCGCCTTCGAGCGACCAGGCCGTGTAGCAAAGCTGCTCGATCGGCTGGTAGAGCATCAGCAGGTAGGTCGAGAAAAGCACGAGCCGGCCGAGGGGCAGCGTGCCGCTGAGCACGAGCTGCGCGCCGACGTAATACATGAACGCCGTGCCGAGAGCCATCAGCGTGCCGATGACCAGCGCGCTCACGACGGACGTGATATTGAAGCGCAGATTCGCCTCGAGGCTGCGGCTGGCGCGGTTCAAAAATTGCCGCACCTCGAACCGCTCGCGGCCGAAGGCATGCACGACCTTGATCGAGCTGAGCCCCTCCTGCGCCACGGCGAGCACGTCGCTCTCGCTCTCGTGGATCGCCGTCGATTGCCGCCGGATGCGGTCCGCGTAATAGCGAATCGCGAAATAGACAAATGGCAGCACGACCATCGAGGCGAGCGTGAGCCGCGCATTGATCGTGAACATCACCGCCATCGCGCCGACCAGCGTGACGAGCGCCTGCAGGATCGTCGCGAAGCCCTTGTTGTAGATCGTCTGGATCGACTGCGAATCGTAGGCCACGCGATACGACGAATCCGCACTCCGCCGCGCATCGTGAAAACGCAGCGGCAGCGCCTGCAGGCATGCGTAAAGGTCGGTGCGCAATTTCAGCATCGCCCGCAGCCCGACGCGGATGAACAGGAAGTTCGAGATCAGGTTCAGCACGCCCCACAGCAGCTTGATGAGCACGACCGAGAGGCAGAGCCAGAGCACGACCATCGCCGCGGGTTGATCGCCAAACCACGCGTGCAGCTGCGCGCGCGTCGCCGCGACGGAGGCGTTGCTTTCGCCCGGGAGCAGGACGCCGTCGATCAGATACGTCACCGGCCACGCCGCGAGCAGGTTGAGCCCGACCGCGGCGAGCATCGCGAGCGTGGCACAGATCGTCGGCCAGACGAAGGGCCGGAAATAGCGCAGCGTGCGCGAGTAAACGGACATGGCGACAGCCGTAGCCGAAAGTGGCGCAAGCTTCCAGCTTGCCTTCGTAAAGGATCGCAAGCTGGAAGCTTGCGCCACCTTGCACCGCCGTCCATTAACTTGCGGCGCCGCGGCGATTCTGTTCCCTTCGCAACGCATGAAAACCGAGATCACCGCCGAGCCGGCCACCGCCATGGAGCTGGCCCGCCAGACGCGCAATCCCCTGCGCAAGCTTTACTACTGGACGCTCCACTGGGCCGGCACGCGTTTCGCCATTCCTGCGCTTTTCATTATCTCCTTCGCCGAGGCCTCGTTTTTCCCCATCCCGCCCGACGCGCTGCTGCTCCCGATGTGCTTCGCGAAGCCCAGAAAATGGCTCGTCTACGCGTTCTGGTGCACGCTCGCCTCGGTCCTCGGCGCCCTCGCCGGCTGGCTGATCGGCCTCTATTTGTGGGAAGCCGTTTCCGGATTTTTCTACACCTACATCTTCAAAAAAGCCGCCTTCGACGCGATGGCCGAATGGTATCGGCAACACGGCTTCTGGGTCATCATGCTCAAGGGTCTCACGCCCATTCCCTTCAAGCTCATCACGATCAGCGCGGGCGCCTGCCACGTGCCGCTGCACATCGTGATCGTCGCCGCCGTCATCAGCCGCGGAGCTCGGTTTTTCCTGCTCGCCGGACTCGTGCGCGCTTTCGGCGAACAGGCCAAGCCCTTCATCGAAAAGTATCTGAGCTGGGTGCTGTTCGCGTGTTTTGCCGCCTTGATCGGCGGCCTCTTCACGCTGAAGCTTCTTCACCATTGATTTCATGAGCCCCGCCCCTCCGCCGCCCGACAATCTCGGACGCCTGCGCCACGGCGTGCGCCTCGTCTGGGGACGCTTCCTGACCGGCGTGGTCATCATGGTGCCGCTCATCGTCACGCTCTGGGTGCTCTCGATCGCGTATTCCTTCATCGGCCAGATCAGCGCCCCGATCTGGACGGCGCTGCATGTCACGAACATCCCGCTGCTGAACTTCGTCACCACGCTCCTCATGCTCATCGCCGTCGGCTTCATGGCCGCGCACGTGCTCGGCCGCCAGCTCATCGAGCGGGTCGAGGCCGTCGTCATGCGCGTGCCGCTGGTGGCGCCGCTCTACGGCGCGATCAAGCAGGTGCTCGACTCCGTCAAGATGATGAAGGGCGCCCAGGCCAAGCGTGTCGTTTACCTCGAGTATCCGAGCGAAGGCTCGCTGCTCATCGGCTTCGTCACCGGCCAGTATTTCGAGCCGCGCCTCCAGCGCAGCTTCACGCTCGTCTTCCTGCCCATGGCGCCGAACCCTCTCGCCGGTTTCGTCGTGGCCGTGCCCGATGACCGCATCATGGAGTGCTCGCTCACCTTCGAGGAAGCCACGAAACTCATCGTCTCCGGCGGGCTCGTCGTGCCGCCGCCCGGCACATCGGTGGAACCACCGACCCGCTCCTAGGGGAAAAGATTCCACTAAAGTTTGAACGGGAATGAGCCGATGAACGTCTCACACACGTAACCATTCATAGAGGTTCACCAAATGAAAAATCCCTATCGCAAAATAAACAAATCCCACCTTTCCCTCGGGCAGCTCGTCGCCATCGTCAGCTCCTGCGCGAAAGACAGCAAGGAGACCGTCGCCGCCGTGGCCGACCTCATTGCCTCCGGAAGGGTCGCCGTGTGCGACCATGGCACGCGCAAAAAGCTGCGTCTGGCCTGAGCAAATTTCTAAACTGGGTTGGATGAAACGGCGCCCGCCACGGGCGCCGTTTTTTTTGCGTTTGGTCTGGAAGCTCCCGCCGCGTAAAACCATTGGGTGATCGAACGTTATAGTCTTCCCGAAATGCGCGCGCTTTGGAGCGAGCAGCGCAAACTCGAAATCTGGCTCGAAATCGAAACGCTCGCCTGCGAGGCCATGGCCGAGCTCGGCCAGATTCCCAAAAGCGACGCCGAAGCCATCCGCGCCCGCGGCGCGTTCGACATCGAGGAAGTCAAAAAAATCGAGGAGCGCACGAATCACGACGTCATCGCCTTCCTCGAAAACGTCGCGTCGAAAGTCGGCCCGGAAGCCCGCTGGGTGCACCAGGGCCTCACCTCCTCCGACCTTCTCGACACCACGCTCGCCGTGCAGATGAACGAATCCTGCATCCGCCTGCTGGCCGATCTTCACGCACTGCGCGCCGGCATCGCGCGCCGCGCCGAGGAGCACAAATTCACGCCGATGATCGGCCGCAGCCACGGCATCCATGCGGAACCGATCACTTTCGGCCTCAAGCTCGCGCTCATGTATGACGAGTTCGGCCGCGCCATCGAGCGCCTCGAGCAGACGCGCGAACGCGTCCGCATCGGCAAGGTCAGCGGCGCCGTCGGCACCAACGCCCACCTCGATCCGCGCGTCGAGGCCTACGTGATGGAAAAGCTCCACCTCAAGGCCGCGCCGATCTCCACGCAGATCGTCCAGCGCGACCGGCACGCGGAGTTCATGACCACGCTCGCGCTCATCGCGTCGTCCATCGACCGCTGGGCCACGGAATTCCGCCACCTCCAGCGCACCGAGGTGCTCGAGGTCGAAGAATATTTCAGCGCCGGCCAGAAGGGCAGCTCCGCCATGCCGCACAAGCGCAACCCGATCACCGGCGAACGGCTCAGCGGCCTGGCCCGCGTTATTCGCAACAACGCCGGCGCCGCGCTCGAAGACGTCGCGCTCTGGCACGAGCGCGACATCAGCCACAGCTCCGTCGAGCGCATCATCCTTCCCGATTCCTGCACGCTGCTCGATTACATGCTCGTGAAGCTCACGATGCTCGTGGACCGGCTCATCGTTTATCCCGAGAACATGCTCCGCAACATGGAGCTCACCGGCGGCCTCTACGCCAGCCAGGGCGCGCTTCTTCGCCTCACCGAAAAAGGTCTCGAGCGCAAAGTCGCCTACGAGGCTGTGCAGCGCGCCGCCATGCGCACGTGGAAGGAAAAAATCCCGCTCGCGCAAACGCTGGCAGAGGAGCCCGAAGTCGCCGCCCGGCTCGGCCCCGAGGACGTCGCCGAAGCCTGCGCTC
>JAATET010000023.1 GCA_015655545.1 Chthoniobacterales bacterium
GCCTGTCGGCAATGGTGTGGTGATAATTGGGACTGGCGGCACTTGTGCTTCCAACGAGTCCTGACCAAAACGGATCAATTCTCGCAAGCGGTCATCCAATTTCGCCGTGAGGGGAAGACGAGCTGTTTTCCAGAGGCGCATTCCGCTACGAACATGGGGCACCTGGAATTTTATCGTCTTTATGTAGGGGTCGGCATCCGTAACGGTCCAGTCGGCAAATAAGCTATTCAGGTTCCGCGCGTACTGAGAGCCACCAATCGCAACGACGTGGAGCGAGTAGCCCAGGTTTTGTTGCAGGTCGCTCAAATGACGTAGCTCTCGCGCACCCAGTTCATACGACGCTAGCCCCGTAGCGAATTCTTTGGCGACCACGCGGATCTCCGGCTGGTCTTTCATAAACGAGAGCCAGTTTCGCCAATCCCTGCGATTTAGGGCGTTGAGATGTGGAATGGGCTGGAGTCCGGCGTCCGACAGGGCTTCAGTTGCCAGTAGCAGGCGCCGGAAATTATACATTACAGTCGGCCCCATCATATCCGTGAAAAACGAGTAATTGGGGATGGTCAGGGCACCCACGCCTGCTTTCAGCAGCCCTTGCAATAATTCAGGCCGATGGATATTGGACCAAAAGTTTTCGAGCTTCTGGTCGTAGCCAGACCCAATCGTCAGAAATTTCGTATCCTTTGCGATGAGAAATTTTTCTCGAAGCTCGGGTTCGCTTTCGACCAGCAACCGATAGTGGTTGGCGGTGCCGCCAATCATGCGCCAAAGCGGGACGGCAACCATCTCTCGGGCGAGAGGAACAAGCCTGCGTGTATTTGAATAAATGACCGGCAGGTAACGAGGGAAAGGGCCTATGCCGCGTTGTTTGACAGGACGGATGGTCGTGTTGCTGAACCCTCCCACCTCAATCATCCGTGCGGCGAAATCATCCGGGTTCTTCGGACAGACCTGAGTGCATTTGCCGGGTTTACAATTCTTGCACTCGAAAAAGCACGAGAGCAGTTCGCCATTCCCGCCGCACGAAGTGAGCATCGGGCAAACCGTGCAGGTCTCGGGGAAAGGCGAATTTCTCATCAGACTTCAGGGACTACGTCAAGTCCGCCATCCAGCGGAGAACGACGCTCTAGGCGCACTGGCAAAACACCACCATATTGGGCGCGCTCTCGCATGAACTCGCGAACCCGTTCGGATTCACGAGCGTTGAAATCACCGATCCGCTCCAAACCTCTGAGCAGCGTGGCTGGTCCCTCGGCACGGCACTGGATGACAAGCAGGCTTTTGTCCGGCAAAGCGGGCGCTCCTTGTGCTTCCGCTGCATGAAATACGACCGAGCGCTTCTCGACCTTCCGATCGAAGAGCCCGCCGCCCTTGATTGCGGTCAACGCCGCACTTTGACTCAGCTTACTACGCTTCGCTTTCTGTTCGATGAACCACTCACCCATATTTTTGTTTCCTTTGTTAGTGCCTCGTATTTCCACTCGCGGCCCACACGGGTGCGCCGAACCAGTCTCAATTGATGCAGTGCTTCGAGCCGGTTATTCCACGCAGTCCCCGTGACCTGAGTTCCGTATTTTCCGCGAAGCATTGCTGCGGTCGTCCCACCACTGGCAACGCCAACCTCTTTGAATGTTTCGATGAGTGCTGCATCTAGGTGTCCGCGAATATTTCCGCTCAGCCACTCGTCGCCCTTGAAATCGGTCATTTCGAGATACGGTAACTGCCTCAAAGAAAAAACATCCTCCACCTCGTCGCGCACCTCGTCGCTACATCCGATAACTGCCGCAAAGCAGTCAATTGGTGTAGGGGCGTCATCCGCGCGTGATTCGGATTTTCCCCCCATAGCGAAGAGCCTGCCGCAGTTGAAAAAGTAGAGGAGGGTAGCTTTTACAAATGAGGCGTTCGTTTCCTTTACCTTGTCGAAAGATAGAACGATCCGCGAATGAGTCGTGGGGTCACTTCGTAAATTCCCCAAAGTGAAACGAATCGCATCCTGACCCATAGATGCGCCCAGAGCGACAGGCCCGGTGACATCGAAAATGGAAATCTTGTGCACCGGAACATCTTCATGTGAGACTTTGAAGATGTCAAGTGGCTATTTCATTCCGATGGACAAGAAGGATGGCGAAGCCAGGAAGCGAAAGAGCTGAACGCGCCAGTTCCCGACGTTCACCGTGGTCTGCTTCGACTGTAGTCAAGGCATCGCCGCTCCAAACCAAGACCTGAAATTCATGGTCAACGATGGCGCGGAAAAGGTCGCGGTAACCGTCGCCGAACGAATTTTCAGCCCTACGGGTGGCCCCCTTGGTTAAAATCGCTTCGATTGCGGCGGCCTCGCAATCGAGACCTTGCCAAGCTTGATTGCTCCGGAGACTGGCGAGGGCACCCCGACCGGAATCGATGACGCCAAAACCGCATTCTTGTTCGTTTGCAAAATAGGCCGCGACCGCCCGAGCTGGGTGTGATGTATCCGATCCTGAATGTTGAACCACGTTGTCCACCATGTCGGACAACGCTCCGCCGAGAGCGAGCGCTAACGTTCTCGGCACGGACGCTTCCCTTTCGAGGCTCCGGGCGAAGCGAGCTTCGAATGGATGCCACGTAACCTGCTCGGTGAAGCTTGCGCGGTCGATAATAGGATAAGCTTCGAAAAGTCGGGTGCCGTGCTCGTCAACCTGTACGCGACTATTGGACGGAGCATTCCAAGCGGCTTCTAGCGCTTTCGTTGCGCGCAGGTTGGCGACCAATTGCGGAATCGGAGTCGCTATATCAGACCTAGCTTTTTGGACCGACGAACGTCCATGCATCAACATGGCCACAGAAGTGTCGCACTCGGGAAAAGCTGCGAGGCGTTCCTCGCAGTCGCTTTGCTCGGATATCCTGAGTAATCCCCCAAGATCTGCGAGGGTGAGGCGGTTCATTATATCTGGAGAGATGTCCGTATCCGCTTGGTGTCATAAGAGCCCTGCTGGAAAAAGTCGAGCGTCGGACTATTTGCGTCTACGAGGTAACGAAGCTTTTTGGGCTCTGACGCGGTCGATCTATTGCTTCAGCGCCGCCCACCGTGTGACGGGAAAAAAGCGCAAATTTCTATAGAATCGTGCGCAGTGGCAAATTCGTCGTGTGCTCGTAGATGCTCATAAACAGAGGCTCAGCGGCCGGAGTCCAAGATTCAACATGAAAAAAGTGGCTTCGTGTTCACGATTCACTGCGTAGAAATGCGCAAGATTCAACGTGTCGCTACAGTGTCGCTACACCCCGCCGAGCCTGTGTTTATCAGGCTGAGCGGGTAATTGGGCAGGACAGGATTCGAACCTGTGAAGGCAATGCCAGTGGATTTACAGTCCACCCCGTTTGGCCACTCCGGAACCTACCCGTTAATTACAGCCTGGATTGGCTAACTCACAACGGACTGGCCGTGACGCGAGGTTCGATCTTGATAGAGGTGATCACGATTTTTTCCAAGGGAAAATCGTTACTATTTGCGGGCCGCCCGCTGATGTAGTCGAGAACCTCGATTCCTTCGATCACTTCGCCGAAGACCGTGTATTTTCCATCGAGCTGCGGCATCGGCACGAGGCAGACATAGAACTGGCTGCCGTTCGACGCCCGTGCGGGATTCACCTTGTCTTCGAGCCGCGACATCGCGACCGCGCCGCGCACGTGGTTGCGCTTGATCTCCGCCGGCAGCGTGTAGCCGGGGCCGCCGGTGCCGGACTTATCCGAGTCGCCATGACGGCTGTAGGGATCGCCCGTCTGCACGAGATAGTGCTCGAACACCCGATGAAAGCGCATGCCGTTATAAAACTTCTTCCGGCAAAGCTCCTTCAAACTCGCGACTGTCTGCGGGGCCGCATCATCGTAGAGTCCGATCACCACGCGTTGCGGCGTCTTCTCCCTGCCGATCTTGATGAGCATCACCGCGACATCCGGTCCCAGCGGAGCGGAAGGCTTGGTCGGCACCGCCGCGGCGATCGGCAATGGTGCGGGCGGCTTGCGATGCGCGCACGCGGAAAGCGCGAGCGCGGCAAGAAGGAAGGTCAGGATGGCTGGGCGCATTCGGGCTGGCGGAGTTGGATTCGGGATTGACCGTTCGTCGATACGAGCATCGCGCCTTCGGCTGTCCCGCGCCTGATGTAGCAGAGCCCGATGGCGCTCGACAATGCAAAGTGAACCGACGTGACCGTGGCCGCCGCGCGGGAAGTCTCACCAGGCACGAAAAATTCCACACCTGCCGCGGGTGGCTCGCCCTCGACGACATCGAACATCCTCAGCGCCCGATTCGCATGGCCCACGCTGCGAATCCGCGAGACGACCTCCTGCCCGATATAGCAGCCCTTGTGAAAATCGACCGCCGTCGCGTCGAGCCCGGCCTCCGCCGGCAAAGTATCCGGCCCCAGCTCCGCCCCCCAGCGCGGAAGGCAGCTCTCGATGCGCAACCGCTCGATTTCATCGGGCGTGGCCTCGAGGCATTCGAAATCGGCCGCGCGGGGAACATCCACTCCGTTCACGCCGAGCCGCGGAATATTCAGGCCGGAAAAATCATCCGCGACGCGACCGAAGACATGCATGACATCGACCCTGGGCCACATGGAAACCTCGACATCATCGGCCACGACATAGCGCTCCAACCGCATGGCGAGAGGCTCCGCGAGCGAGGCGTCGCTCTCGACGATCAAGCGATCCGGCTCGCTCCAAATCCAGACGACGGCATCGAGCTTGCCCTTCGCGGAAAGAATGCAGGCCTGCAGGGCGCGATCGGGAAGAAGCTTCCGGAGGTCGTTCGAGACCTGGCCGTTGAGGTAGCGCAGGCGATCCGCACCGCTCAC
>JAATET010000061.1 GCA_015655545.1 Chthoniobacterales bacterium
ACGAATATCACATCGACGGCCTGCGCGTGGACGCCGTCGCCTCGATGCTCTACCTCGATTATTCACGCGAGCCCGGCCAATGGATTCCGAACTGCTTCGGCGGTCGCGAGAACCTCGACGCCATCAACTTCCTGAAACGCTGCAACGAAGTCTGCTACGGGCGCCATCCCGGCATCCGAATGATCGCCGAGGAATCCACCGCCTGGCCCGGCGTCTCGCGTCCGACCTACCTCGGCGGACTCGGCTTCGGCTTCAAATGGAACATGGGCTGGATGAACGACTCGCTGCGCTACATCGGCAAGGAGCCCATCCACCGCCGCTACCACCAGAGCGACATCACGTTTTCGATGCTCTACGCCTTCCACGAGCACTTCATCCTCGTGCTCAGCCACGACGAGGTCGTGCACGGCAAGGGCTCGATGATGACGAAAATGCCCGGCGACGACTGGCAGAAATTCGCGAACCTCCGCATGTTCCTCGCGTGGATGTGGGCGCATCCGGGCAAGAAATTGATTTTCCAAGGCATCGAGTTCGGCCAGTGGCACGAATGGAATCACGAGCAGAGCATCGACTGGCACCTCACCCAGTTCCCTCCGCACGCCGGCATGAGCCGCCTCGTCCAGCATCTCAACTGGCTCTACACGAACGAGCCCGCTCTCCACGAGCTCGACGACTCCTACGAAGGCTACGAGTGGATCGATTTCAACGACGCCGACAACACCGTGTGGTCCTTCATGCGCAAGCCGAAGGAAGGCGGCGCGATTCTCGTCTTCGTCGTCAACGCCACTCCCGTCGTCCGCGGCGGCTACCGCATCGGCGTGAACGAGCCCGGCTGGTATGAAGAAGTGCTCAACACCGACGCCGACCACTACGGCGGCGGCAATGTCGGAAACTACGGCGGCAAGGAGGCCGAAGCCATCGGCTGGCAGGGCAAGCCTTTCTCCATCCAGATCGACCTTCCGCCCCTCTCCGTTTCCGCATTCAAGCGCTTCGCGGCGAGTGCAAAAACATCCCTCCAGTGTAAATGCGATTGACGCATCCACCTCCGAGAACGTTATTATTTCACACCCATTCCAGAACATGAAATTCATCCGCAAAACATCCGCCTTCACGCTGATCGAGCTCCTCGTCGTTATCTCGATCATCGGCATTCTCGCCACGCTGGCCATTCCCGCCGTTCAGAACGCCCTCGTCCAGGGCCAGATGACCGGCACACTCAATAACGCCCGCCAGATGCACCTCGCCACCCAGACCATGTCGCTCGACACCTTCGCCGCCGGTGGAGAAGGACTGGAATGGACCTCGACGAACTCGGGCGGAGCAACCACGGCCGCCTCGCTTTCGACGTATTTCACCGCGCTCACCACGAACAATTACCTGAGCTCAAACGACCTCAAAAAGCTCCTTACCGCTCCTGGAAAAGGCCCCGGCAACAATCCGCCCAGCTCATCGAACATCTGCTTCAAATTCTTCGTGGTTCAGGAATCCTCGCCTTCCGATCAGCCCCTGCTGGTCACGGCAAACTGGAGCACGGGCTCGCTCCAGAATGAGTCCCCCTACAACAAAAAAGGATTCGTGGTTTTCGCCAAGGGCGGCAGCGGCG
This sequence comes from Chthoniobacterales bacterium, assembly GCA_015655545.1. Lineage (GTDB taxonomy): Bacteria > Verrucomicrobiota > Verrucomicrobiia > Chthoniobacterales > JAATET01 > JAATET01. The sequence goes on from JAATET010000061.1 coordinate 1,604, forward strand.
GCGTCTATCGGCGCGTGAATGACGTGACCAGCACGAATATTTTCCCGAAGGGCACTCCCGAAGGCGGCGGCACCGCGTATAACTACAATACACTGCAATAGCGTCCCTTTCCGCTTCTCAAACGCCCTTCCGCGGTCAAACGTGGAAGGGCGTTTTTCTTTGCATGCTTGGCGACCGGCAACTCCAGATCAATTTCCAGCGTCCCATCACGGAATTCATGCGCGCGCTCACGGCGATTCGCGCCCATGGCCTCGGTAAAAGCGTGAGCGCGCAAACTTCTAAATCCGCTCGCGTCATGAAATTTCTGCGCGCCGCGTCTCTCCTGCTCGCCATTTTCCTCACCGCCTGCGGATCGAAGAAGTCGGACGCCCTCGTCATCGGCATGGAGCTCGACTTTCCACCCTTCGAAACCATCGATGCGTCGGGCCATCCCGCCGGCATGAGCGTGGACATGGCCGAAGCCCTGGGCCGCTCGCTTGGCCGCCCGGTCCGAATCGAAAACATCCCGTTCGTCGGCCTCATTCCCGCGCTGAAAGCAGGACGCATCGATCTTATCATTTCCTCCATGACCGACACGCCGCAACGCCGCGAGTCCATCGCCTTCTCCGATCCCTATTTCAATATCGGCCTCGCTCTGCTCGTCGGGAAAAATTCCACCCTTCAATCCGCAGCCGCTCTCGACCAGCCGGGCCGCACCCTGGTCGTGCGGCAGGGCACGACATCCGAGACCTGGGCTCGCAACCACATTCGCGAAGCTCGCATCCTCTCGATCGAAAAAGAATCCTCCGCCGTGCTCGAGGTCATGCAAGGCCGGGCGGATGCGTTCATGTATGACCAGGTCGCCATCTGGCAAAATTGGAAGCGGCATCCCGGCGAAACCCGTGCGCTGCTCGAGCCCGTCCAGCGCGAGCAGCTCGCCATCGGCCTCCGGCAGGATGACTCCGTGTTGCGCGAACAGGTCAACGCGTTCCTGAAAAACTTTCGCGCCGCAGGCGGCTTCGAAAAACTCGGCGACAAATATCTCCGGGAGCAAAAAGCTGCCTTCAAGCAGCAGGGCATCCAGTTTTATTTCTAGGCAATCTCGACCGCCGAACGGCTCTGGGTGTGAACGAGCAGGGTTTTGATTTTTTTTCTGCCGGTGAGTTTCTGGAGGGCGGCGCGATAGAGTTCGAGTTGGGCGGTGTGTCGCCGCACCGCCTCCTCGACCGCGCTCCGGTCGGTTTTGAAATCCACGAGCGTCACTTCCCCGCCGGTCAGCAGCACGCGATCGAAGACACCGCTGATCCAATTTCCGTCGAGCACGACATCGAAAGCCCGCTCGCGCCAGAGTTGCGCGTCCGCGGCCGGGCGTCGAAAAACGGCGGCGATCTCGGGCGTGTCGAGACAGGCGCGCACCACGCGTAAAACTTCCGGATCGAGATGCGCCGGCCAGGCCCTCGAGGCGGGCTCGTTCCATTCGATGGCCGCAAAAGCTTCGTGAATCGCCGCGCCGAAAGCCATCGCGCCGGCGGAAAAGGAAACGCTCCGCGCCTCGCCGGCCGGCCCGCGGGAAGGGAGCACCGCAGCCCTGCGGCGGGCCGGCGGCCATGGCGTCCAATCGCCGCGAGCCGGAACGGCGGGCGGCGGCGGCGCTTCGCGCAGCGGGCTCTCGAACCATTTCGAATCTCCGTGCTGCCAGAGGATGGAAGAATCGCCGCCCGGTTCGTCACTGCCGACACCGCGGCGAATCAAGTCGGCGGCGGAAAGCGTCGATTAGTTCGTCGACGGCGGGCCGAGGAAAACATGCAGCCCGAAGCGAGCCCGGGTCAGCGCGACGTAAAGCACGCAAAGCGATTCGTAGGCCGCGTCCTCGCGCCGCTTTTCCTGCGCCCGAGCGAGCGTGGGATCGGCTTCGATCACCGGCGCGGCCGGGCGGCCGAGAATCCATTCGGCGAAATGATCCGCGTTCCGCGACACGAGCAACGCCTCGCTCTCGACCGCATCGAGGCGGCGATTCGTGCGCATCGGCAAGAGCACGAAATCGAAACCCAGCCCCTTTGCCTTGTGGATCGTCATGACCTGCACCCGGCCGGCGGAGGCGGTCTCCCGCTGCGTGGCCTCGCGGGCGTGGCGCACGAAATCGTCGGGCCCGAGCGATTCTCCGGAGTCATAATCACGTGCGATTTCCAGAAGCTGCCCGATCCTCCGGAGGCCGAAGCGGCCCGGGCCATGGCCTTCGGGAACGGCGCTTAAAATTTCCCGAAGCGCGGTTTCGTAGCCGCGGGTTGTCAACGCCTGCAGCACGCCGCTGCGGGCCGGCACCCATCCGCCCCCGGCTTCGAGCCAGGCGGAGAGCGGCGACATCTCTACGATCCGTCGCGAGGTCATGTCGCCGGGATGGGCCGCGGCGGAGATGAGCGCGAGCAGCGATTGCGTCATCGGCTGGTCGGTCGCGATGGAGACATCGGTCTCCGCGGCGACATCGAGAAATCCGCGCTCGCGCAGGGCCTGGGCGATTTCCGCGGCCTCGTCGTTGCCGCGGGTGAGAATCGCGCACGTCAATCCCCGGCCCATCGGGTCGATTTCCTCCAGCGACGCGAGCAGGCCGTCGTGCAAATCCTCCTTTTCCTTCGCCTCGCGAATTCGAACGTGGCCCTGGCTCGCGGTGACGGCCGAAACATGGGGGCTCCAGCCTTCGCGCCATTCGTCGATCGCCACTTTCGGCAGGCGATCGCCGCAATGCCGCACCATCCCGCCGACGCGATTCACGAAATCGATCACCGCCGGCGCGGAGCGATACGACGTGTCGAGCGGGCGCAGCTGAATCGCGGATCCGTAGCGACCGGAGATGCGCGAGAGCAGCCGATGCTCGCCACCGCGCCACCGATAGATCGCCTGTTTCGGATCGCCGACAAAAAATACCGACCGTTCGCCGGAGGGATCCTGCAGCACCTCGTCGATGAGATCGGTGAGCACGGTCCATTGCAGGACGCTCGTGTCCTGAAATTCATCGAACAGCCAATGCGAAAGCCGGCTGTCGAGCCGCGGCTGCCAGAGCGTGGGATCCACGCGTCGCAGCAGCTCGACGACGTCCGCGAAGGCGAGACGGCCCGTGCGGCGGATCTCGGTCTCGTAAAGCCGATCGTAGCCGGAGACGAGCTGAAACACGCCCCGGGCCGCCTGCAGAGCCTGCGCTAGGCTCGCGCCGAGATAATGGCGCACGATCCTTTGCAAGTGCGGCAGCCATTTCTCCGGGATCACCTGGAGTTTTTTGTAGTAGGTGACTTCCGCCGGCCCGGTGATTTTGCCGCCGGCAAACCGCGCGAAAAGCTGCATCGCGACCGTGTCGTCGGGCAAGTCCATGCCGGGCTGCCACTGCGCCGCGTGGTCGGCGAATTTGCGAATCGCGGAGCCGAAGCGCCCATCGAGAGATTCCGCGAATTCGAGGAGTCTCGCGACGTCTTCGGCGATGTCTTTCGGCGGCGGCAGCCAGGGGCAGCCTCCGGGCCAGACGGTCCCTTCCACACCCCAGACCGCCGCATTCGGCGCTTCGAGAAAAAGATCGTGGCTGGCGTCGACGAAGCCGAGCAGGTGCGGGAAAAGCTGCTTTTCGTCGGCGCCCCAGGTCGCCGCGCGAAAGGCCTCGAGCAACGCCTGGCGGGCGGTCTCGTCCACCCCGGAGTGCAGGAGTCGCTGCAGAGCCTGGGCGCGGGATTCCGCCGCCGCGCTTTGATCCAGAATTTGAATCGGTCCGGAAAGCCCGAGCTCGAAGGGAATCGCTCCCGCGATGCGCTGGAAAAAAGCGTCCAGCGTTCCGAATTGCAAACGATTCATCGCGGCGACCACGGCGGAGAGCGTCGCGGAGAAGTTCGCGGAAGTTTTTGCACCCAGCTCCAGCCGCGACGCCAGCGCGCGCGCTTTCCCTTCGTCGAGGGCAGCTTCCGCGAGTTTGCGAAAAACCGCGGCGAGGAACTCCGCCGCCGCCTTGCGCGTGAAGGTCAGCGCGACAAGTGTTTCCGGTGCGACGCCGAGCGCGAGCAGGCGCACGATGCGATCGGAGAGGGCGAAGGTTTTCCCGGTTCCCGCGGAGGCGCGAATGATCTCGTGGGGAATCGTCGTCATGCCGTCATGCTGCGGATTGCGGCATCCCTCGCCACGGTGCGTTCGGGATCGGGATGGAACCAGCCGGCATTTTGCGGATACGCCGCGCGGGGATTCGGCGGCCAGAAGTGACCGCGATCGATGTCGGCCAGCACGCCGCGCGCGCAACGCAATGCGGAAGCCCCGAGCCCGTTTCCAAAATCCGCCCACTCCGCCACGCCGGTGGCGCTCGCGGCTTTTGGCAAATTAAAATAGCCGCACGAGATGGAGCCGGGTTCGTGGCCCGCCTCGATAAGCAGCTGGCGGTAGAGAGGCAGCTGGAGATTGCTCCACCACTTCGGAGCCTTGCTCGAAGTCTCGTCGACGATCGCGTAGTCCGGCGGCCAGGTGTGCGTCGCGGCGATCCCCCCGCGCACATGAGCCTTGTGCGGCGGCTCGGCTTTGTCGGAGGTTTTGTAATCCAGCACGCGCCAGCGGCCGGTCGCCGCATGATGGTCGACGCGGTCGATCTTGCCGCGGATTTCCCAGCCATCGAGGAGCCACGAGCGCCCGCCGAGATAGTCGGAAAAAGTGATTTCCGCGTGCGCCGTGCGCCATCCGTCGCTCCGCTGGGCGGCCTCGGCTTTCGCAAAGGCCATCAGGCGCTGGCGGGCCGATTCGACCTGCACGAGCAAGGGCAGCGAGAGCTGCATTTCGAATCGGTTCTCCACGAATCCGTCCAGGATTTCCGACACCGCGGCGTGAATTTTCCCGGCTTCGCAAAGATCGCGCAGCGCTTCCGTTTTGGAAAAGGCTTCGAGCGTATCGTGCACAAGGGTGCCGAAGACGCGGGCATCCATCTCCATCGGCTCCGGATCGAAATGCTCCATCTCGAGCCCGAAGCGGAGGTAAAACTCGAACGGACACGCCAGATAGTCGCGAAAGCCGGTCACGCGAAGACGCTTCTCCATCGCGGCCACCGGCGGATCGAGCACCCATGCCGCTTCCCAGGCGGGATCGGCCTCGGCCGGGCGCGGCTCCGCGAAAAGACGTTGCACCCGCTTCGGCAACGCCGCACCGCTGCCGGCGAAAAGCAGCGACGACGGCTGGCCCGGCGAACCCTCGGTATCGATCTGGCAAACAAGCACGTCCACGCGACCGGATCCGCCGCGCCGCATGGCCAGGAGACGCGCGAGAAAATAGGCGTCGCGCGCGGCTCGTTCCGCTTCGGTGGACAGGCCGAGCCGCTGCCGGATGACGGGAAGAAGAAAGGAATCCTGCGCCTGACGCGCCGGCACGATGCCTTGATTGAATCCCGCGAGCACGAGATGCGGAGCGTCGCTCCACGGCAGCTCCAGCCAGCCGGAAGCTTCGACGGAGCCGGGTTCCGGTTCCGCATAGCTGCGGAGGGTGGCCAGGTGGCTTCTCGCGAGCCGAAGCCAGTCGGATGTCGCGACCTCCGCGTATCGTGAAAGCAGCGGCTCGATCTGGTCGAGGGCCGTCGCGAGTCCGGTGACGGCAAGATCCAGGGTGCGGCGGCCCGAGTCCGGCAAAACATCGGCCATGGCGGAGGCGACGCCTTCGAAGAACGGACGAAGAGCTCCGATCCCATCCGGCTCACGCATGCGGCTGCGCAAGGAAAGCAACCGTTCCAGCGCTCGCTGAAGACCGCCGCCGGATTTGCAAAAATCGAGAGCGTGCGCGGCGGTGGACGGAAAGTGGCCGGCCCGCACGGTGTCTGCCTCTGCGAGGGCGGCCGCGAGTTCGAAGCGGGGAGTGTGTCGCGTGAGCCACGCGGCGATGGCGCCGTTGCGCAGCAACTTGCAAACGGTCGGAAAACTCGCGTCGGCGAGGAATGCCGCCCAGTCGTTGAGCAGACGGCCCAGCCAGTGGCGATCGAGCGATTCGCCTTCGGGATCGTGCAGCGCTCCACCCGCGGATTCCAGCGAAGCGCGCAGCCACGGCAGGAGATTGCGGTCGAGCGCGCCGATTTCCAGGAAGGCCGGATCGGGTTTCGTCGCGTCCGGTAAAATCGCCGTCACCGTGGCGGCGATGTCTTCGGCGCGTGCGCAAAGATGCACTTGAGCGTCAAAATTTTCCCAGCCCGGATCGCGGTCGTTCCAGGCCTCGACGAGCGGCCGGCCCCAAGGGTCGAAGCTTTCCGCCAGCTCGCGCGGGGCCGGAATCAAAATCCACGGAGCGAGATCATCCGGGCGGGCGGAAAGCGCCCGCGCCGCGAGGAGTGTGAGATCGGTGATGCCGATGAGCACGATTTCCCGCGCCGCGCCAAAAACGGACGGATCGGCCGCCATCGCCAGTCGGGCTGCTTCGCGATCCCGGCGGCCCTCGCGGCGAAGCGTGTCGAGATAGGCCTGCTCGATAATCGCCAGGGCGTTCCACCGCTCCGCGTCGGCGCTGTCGGAAAGCGCCCGCGCGGCGGACTGGAGATGGAATCCCGCATCGGTCAGCGAGGCTCGCAGATCAAAAAAAGTGCGCGCGAAATGCGTGCGTTCCTCGAACGAGCGAAACGGAATGCCATGGGGAAAAAGGGCGGTCAGCGCGGGCGGCGGAATTTTTTCCAAGGCGGCAAGGAAAGCCAGCGTGGCTTCGATGGGTTCCGCGAGGCCGGGCCGACCGGGCTGCAAAAGCCGGGCGGGCGTGATCGTCTGCGGCGAAAGCACGCCGCCGGGTGCGGCGGTCGCCAGTTCCTCGCGCAATCTTCGGGCCGCCCGCCGGGTCGGAACGATGACCAGCATGTCCGACAAATCACGGCCATGCGTCGCGGGGCGCCGGTCGAGCAGCCAGCGCGCCGCGGTCTTCGCCATCGGCTCCGACCAGTCGAGAAAAACGCGTTCCGGCTGCGGCATGGCCGCGACGTTAGCTGCTCGCCACCGCCCGTGTAAACCGCGAGGCCGACTGACCGGGGAGAATTCATTCCGCCAAAAATTATCGTTGCCTATCCGGCATGGCGGAGGAATCTTCGGCCGCCTTCGCGCGAATCCGTTCCGCGAAATCGGCTGGGTGAAATTTCGTTCGAGATGCCCATGGGCAGCGGGGCGCTTCCTGGGAAGCGGGGCGCGGTCGAAACATCGGAGAATTCCCTGATTAGGCCCATCTCCGGGGCGGCGGGCGGCGAGCGGCGTTGACAAGCCGCGAGTCGGGCCTACCGTGGTTTTCACCAAAACCCATGGACGCAGTCGAAAACCTGCATGAGAAAGCGTTCCGCTCTTATGCCCCGGGCCATTGGCCCGAGATCCCGCCGGAGCAGTGGAATGACTGGAAGTGGCAGTTGCGCAATCGCGTGACCACGCTCGAGTCCCTCGAGAAAAAAATCCACCTCACGCCGGAGGAGCGCGCCGGGGTCATTCTCTCGGGCAACAAACTCGCCTTCGCGGTCACGCCGCATTATTTCAACCTCATCGATCCCGAGGACGCGAACTGCCCGATCCGTCGGCAGGTGGTTCCGCGCATCGAGGAGGGAAATACCGCGCCTTGGGAACTGGCCGATCCGTGCGGCGAGGACAGCCACATGCCCGTGCCCGGCATCGTGCATCGCTATCCCGATCGCGTGCTCTTTCTCGTGACCGATCGCTGTGCGAGCTATTGCCGCTATTGCACACGCGCCCGCGTGGTGAGCGGCGTCGGCGAGCAGGAATTGCACACCGATTTCGAGGAGGCCTTCCGCTATCTCGAGACGCACACCGGGATTCGCGACGTGCTGCTCTCCGGGGGCGATGCGTTGCTGCTTTCCGACGGAAAGCTCGAACAAATCCTCGCCCGCCTGCGCGCGATTCCGCATATCGAATTCCTCCGCATCGGCTCGCGAGTGCCTATTTTCCTGCCGCAGCGGATCACGCCCGAGTTTTGCAAGATGCTGCAAAAATACCATCCGCTCTGGATGAGCGTGCATGTAAACCATCCGCGCGAGCTCACCACCGAGGTGAAGGAAGCGCTCTGGCGCCTCGCCGACCATGGCGTGCCGCTGGGCAATCAAAGCGTGCTGCTCGCGGGCGTGAACGATTCCGTCGAGGTGATGAAAACGCTCGTGCAGAAGCTGCTGCAATCGCGCGTGCGGCCCTATTATCTTTACCAGTGCGATCCGATCCGCGGCACATCGCACCTGCGCACGTCCGTGGCGAAGGGCATCGAGATTATCGAAGGCCTGCGCGGCCATACCAGCGGCTACGCGATTCCGCAATACGTGATCGACGCTCCGGGCGGCGGCGGGAAGGTGCCGATCAACCCGAGCTACGTGCTCTATCACGACGAGGAAAAAGTCGTGATCCGCAACTACGAAGGCAAAGTCTTCGAGTATCCCGAGCTCGCCGCCGAGAAAACGGGAGCCAATCTTCGGGACGATGTGAAGTGCGCTTCCGGTTGCCGGGGAAAGTGACGCTCTCCCACTCATCCTCTTCCTCCCTCCTCGAACCTCGGAGGAAGATTAAGTGGAAGAGGATGAGGAAGATTTCTAGTCTGCCGGGATGGCAGGCTTGATCGTTCGACCCCGCGCGGGAATTTTACATGGCCACGACTGGGTCTATCGGACCGAGATTCTGAAAGTCTTCGGCGATCCGGCGGACGGCGATGTCGTCTCGATCAAGGACGGCCGCGATCATTTGCTCGGCACCGCGATTTACAATTCGAAATCGATGATCACCGCGCGGCGCATCTCGCGTCAGCGTCAGGAGCTCAACCCGGATTTTTTCCGGCGCCGCATCGCGCAAGCTTCCGAGGTGCGCGACCGCGCGGGCTGCCGGCGGGATTTGCGGCGCGTCGTCTGGAGCGAGAGCGACGGACTTCCCGGCCTCATCGCGGATCAATACGGCGACACCGTCGTGTTGCAAACGCTCACGCTCGCGATGGACAATCACAAAGCGGAGATCGCCGCCGCGCTCGGCGAAATCCTCGGTCTCCGCGGCGTGATCGAGCGCAACGACGCGCCGGTGCGCGCCGCCGAAGGCATGGAGCCCGTGAGCGGAATTCTCGCGGGCGAGCCGCAGACGGTGCAGACCGTCGAGATCGACGGCGTGATTTTCGAGATCGATTTGCTCGCGGGCCAGAAAACCGGTTTCTACCTCGACCAGGTCGCGAACTACGCCGCGGTCGCCCACCACGCCGCCGGGAAGCGCGTGCTCGACTGCTTCTCGAATCAAGGCGGCTTCGCGCTGGCCTGCGCCAGGGCGGGCGCGGCGTCCGTCGTCGCCGTCGAGTCCGGCGCCGAGAGCTTCGAGCGGCTGAAAGCCAACGCTGCGGGGAACCATCTCGACCTCCGCTGCGAGCGCGCCGATGTGGCGGAATATCTGCGCCGCGCCGAGCGGGCGAACGAGAAATACGACCTCATCATTCTCGATCCGCCGTCCTTCACGAAATCCCGCGGCAAGCTCCACGACGCGATGCGCGGCTATCACGACCTGCACGTCCGCGCCGGCGCATTGCTCGAGCCGGGCGGATTGCTGGCGACCTTTTCCTGCTCGCACCACGTGGATGAAGCGGCCTTTCTCGAGGCGGCGAGCAGCGGGCTTTTCGACGCGCGCCGTTCCGCGCGGCTCGTCGACGAATATCGCCAGGCGCCCGACCATCCGATCGTCCTGCACCTGCCGGAAACATTCTATTTGAAAGGCTTCCTGCTCGAAATGATGCCGGGACGATAAGCAATCTCATTGGCGCAAGGGTTTTCGCTGGAAATGACCGCGAAGTAATTTATTGATTGATCACGCTCATGGCCGACCGCACGAAAGATGTCTTGGATTTTGATGACGAAGATTCCTCGTCGGAGGAATTGCAATCGCAGGTGCAGAAGGCGCAGGACGAACTCGCCGATCTCAAACGCCGCTCCGAGCAGATCGAGCGCGACAAGCTGCGCCTCGAGGAGCTAAGCCGCCGCCAGGACGAGCTCGAGACCGGCAAAGCCGAGATGCTCGATAAGCTCACCCGCAGCATGGCGGTGATCCAGCGCGAGACCCAGGCCGCCGAAAAGCGCCTCGACCAGCTCAACGAAATCCACGAAGCCTTCACGAGCCATCTGCGCACGCTGGAGGGCATCAATCCCAAATCCTGGATCGGCCTCGACCTCTCCAAGGAGCTCAGCAAATCGCTCAGCTCCCTCGAAGCGGCGCGCAGCGACTACAACCGCTCGAAATCCAAGCTCGAGCTCGAGCCGCTCGGGGAAACCCGCGGCGAAATCTCCTCCGAGTATGAGGAATACGACGCCGGCGCGGACAAGAGCTTCTTCTATTGGCTGAAGGCCGGCGCCGCTTTCACGCTCGTGCCGACGATGGTCGGAGTGCTCGGCCTGTTGATCTGGATCTGGTCCGCCTACGCGAAATAAAGTCGATGCCGCCCAAGCCTTCGCCCAGAGGTTCCAATGGCCGCCGGAAAGCGGACGATCCGCTGCGTCTCGAGCAAAAGCGGCTGCTCGACGAGAAGGAAGCGCTCATCCGCAAGCAGGAGGAAGCGCGGCGCGTGATCGAGGACGCCCCGCGCAAGCTCCAGCAGCTCAAGAAGCGCCAGCGCGAGCCGATCCTCATCAATCTCAAGGCCAATCGCGCGGGACAAAAATCCTTCGGCCTGCCGCACGACAAATACCGCGAAGCCGCCGCCGAGCCGCGGCAGCGCCGCAAGCGCAAATCCGAGCGGAACATGGCGAAGCTCCAGTTCCTCATCCTTTGCGCAATCCTGTTTGGCATCGCGCTCATGGTCTGGCACGCCGTCCCGCAGCATTAGCCGCGCGCGCACTCTTCGTTTGCAGAGCCCGTGCTTTCTCCTTAGCCTTTGCGCTCAATGTCTGAAGTCGTGAAGGCGCGCCCCAAAGCAGCGCGGGACGAGGGTCAAGAGTTCGTAAAAGCCTACCGCATCATGCTCTCGGCTCGCGTGCTCGAGGAAAAACTCGCCGCGCTCTACCGCGGCGGCAAAATCAAGGGCGGCGTCTTCCTCGGCCGCGGCCAGGAGGCGCTCAGCGTCTCGGTCGGCATTCATCTGCGCAAAGGCGATATTTTTGCGCCGCTCATTCGCGACCAGGCCGGACGCATGGCTTTCGGCGACACCATTCTCGACACGCTTCGCACCTACCTTGGCTCCGCGCTGGGGTCGATGCGCGGCCGCGACGGCAATATCCACCGCGGTCGTCCGCGCGAAGGCTATTATGCGATGATCAGCCACCTTGGAGCGATGATTCCGCTCGTGGCCGGCGGCCTGCTCGCGCGGCGGTTGCGCGGCGAGAGCGGCGTGGTCGGGGCGACATGCATCGGAGACGGCGGCACGTCCACCGGCGCCTTTCACGAAGGCCTCAATGCCGCCGCCGTGGAAAAACTCCCGCTCGTCGTCGTGATCGCCAATAACCAATATGCCTACTCCACGCCAAACGACCGGCAATTCGCCTGCGCCGATCTCCTCGACAAAGCGATCGGCTATGGAGTCGCCGGACACAAGATGGACGGCACCGATCTTGGCGCGTGCCTGAAGGCCGTCGGCGAAGCGATCTCCGCCGCCCGCTCCGGAGCCGGGCCGCAGATGATCGTCGCCGATTTGCTTCGCCTCGTCGGCCACGGCGAACACGACGACGCGAAATACGTGGATGCCGCGCTGCGCAAAAAAACGGTCGGGCGCGACTGTCTCGCGGTGGCCGCCGCCGCTATCGTCGAAAACAGCTGGGCGACCGCGGAAGAGCTCGCTGCCTGGCGCGACGAGGTCGAGACCGAGGTGGACGACACCGCGAATCGCGTGATGCGCGAGCCCGAGCCCGATCCGAACGAAGAGGATTGGTGCGCGATTTCCACTCCCGAGCTGGAGGATCACTTCGCATGAGCATCACGTATCTCGATGCCATCCGCGAAGCCCAGGCCAAGGCGCTCGCCGACGACCCGCGCGTGTTTCTTTACGGCCAGGACATCGGAAATTTCGGCGGAGCGTTCAAGGCCACCAAGGATCTCGCCAAAAAATTCCCCGGCCGTGTGCTCGACTCCCCGCTCAGCGAGGATGCGATCGTCGGCATGGCCATCGGCGCGGCGATCGAGGGCGCCCGCCCGATCATCGAAATGCAGTTCGCCGATTTTTCGACCTGCGGGTTGAACCAGATCGTCAATCAAGCCGCGACCCTCTTCTACCGCACCGGCGTTCCGTGCCCCATCGTCGTGCGCCTTCCGTCCGGCGGCACGCCCGGCAGCGGCCCGTTTCACAGCCAGAGCATGGAGGCGCTTTACGCGCATTATCCCGGCCTCGTCGTCCTGACGCCCGCGACGGTGGAAGACGCCTACAGCATGCTGCTCGGCGCGGTCGAAATCGACGATCCGGTCATTTTCTGCGAGCACAAGTTCCTCTACAACCACCTCAAAGCCGAGAGCCTGCCGGCGGAGGCCGAGCCGATCGGCAAGGCGCGCATCGCCCGCCCCGGACGCGATGCCACGATCGTGACCTACAGCGCGATGGTCCACGAATGCATCGCCGCCGCAGAAGAAGTCGCGACGGATGGATTCGAAATCGAAGTCGTCGATCTGCGATCCGTCAAGCCGCTCGATACCGACACCATTCTCGCATCCGTGGCGCGAACCGGCCGGCTGCTTTGCGTCGGCGAAGCGTTTCCCTGGGGAGGGGTTTGCGCCGAAGTGATCGCCCGCGTGACGGCGGAAGGCTTCGGCCTGCTCGACGCCGCGCCGCAGCGCCTCAACGCGAAAGACACTCCCGTTCCCTATCACCCCGCCCTCTGGGGCACGCATCGGCCGACCGCTTCCTCGGTTGCCTCGGCCGCCAGACAACTGCTAGAAATTTAACCGCACGCCCATGTTCCAGGCTCCGATCCAAGTCCCGATCATCATGCCGCAGCTCGGCGAATCGATCGCAGAAGCCACGCTCGTGCGTCTCGTGCTGAACCCCGGCGACGCCGTCGAGGTCGATGCCGACATTCTCGAAGTCGAGACGAACAAAGCCGTGATGGGCGTCACCGCGCAGGCGAATGGCATCGTCGGCGAGATCATCGCGGAGGTGGACAAGAGCTATCCCGTCGGCTCCGTGCTCGGATACATTACCGTCACCGATGAAGAGGCCCAGCGCCTCGGCATCAGCGACGAGCCGGAGCAAAAAAAAGCGTCCGCGCCCCGTAAGCCCAAGGTCGAGCTGGAATCTTCCACCCGTGTCGAGCCGACCATCAAGGGTCTCCCCGTGCCCGCGCACGTCGGCGGCGCCAGCTATCTCACACCGCGCATGAAGGCCCGCATGGCCGAGCTCGGCATGCATGCGGCCGATCTTTCCGGCATCGCCGGCAGCGGCGCCGGCGGCCGCGTGACGATCGAGGATCTCGAACGCTTCCTCGAAGACATCGAGCGGAACCGCATCACGCCCGCCTCCTCGATGCGTGTCGCCGTGGCCGACGCCATGCGCCGCAGCTGGACGCGCCCGCTCGCGACCGTGGGGCGTCCCGTCGCGCTCGACAAATTGCTCGCCCATCGCAAAGCCCAGGCCGTGAAACCCGGTCCCGCTCTCTACGGCCTGCGCGCGCTCGCCATCGCCCTCGGCGAGGACAGCACTCCCGCCGGACGACTCATCGGCGAGAAGATCGTTCACCCGCGTTCGGTCGATATCGGCTTCGCCGTCGAAGCGAACGACGGCGTGCTCGTGCCCGTCATCCGGAATGCCGACCAGACCCCGCTGGCCGATCTCGTCGAGCGCTACAACCGCCTCGTCGAGCTCGCCCGCGCCCGCCGACTCCCCGCCGCGGACACCGGCGGCTCGATCGCGACGATTACGAACTACGGCACCTTCGGCCTCACGCTCGCGACTCCGATTCCCTTGCCCGAGCAAACCGTGCTGCTCGGCATGGGCTCGGGAGTCGTGGTCCCAAGCTGGAATGCGGAGCTCGAGGAATTTCTGCCCGTGACGGAAGCGATGTTCACGCTCAGCTTCGATCACCGCGTGCTCGATGGCGGCGCCGCGGGGCGTTTGCTCAAGCGCGTGGCCGAGCTCTTGAACGCTCCGGAAGAGCTCTAAGACAAGCCGAATTTCCGATTCGCGGGCTATTTTTTTCGCACGCTGGATTTTCGGACGCGGGCCCGTATCATCGGCGCACATGAAGCACATTTTCGTGACCGGCGGCGTCGTGAGTTCCCTCGGAAAAGGGCTCGCCGCAGCATCGCTCGGCACCCTGCTCGAGCACCGCGGACTCAAGGTCGTCCTGCAGAAGCTCGATCCCTATCTCAATGTCGATCCGGGCACGATGAGCCCGTTCCAGCACGGCGAAGTCTACGTGCTCTCCGACGGCGCCGAGACGGACCTCGACCTGGGCCACTACGAGCGTTTCACGAGCACCGTGCTCACCCGCGCAAACAACGTCACCAGCGGGCAAATCTACGAGACCGTCATCGCGAACGAACGCCGCGGCGATTACCTCGGCAAGACGGTGCAGGTCATCCCGCACGTGACCGACGAAATCAAATCGCGCATTCGCGTGATGGGCCAGCAATCAAATGCCGACGTGTGCATCACCGAGATCGGCGGCACGACCGGCGACATCGAAGGGCTGCCGTTTCTCGAAGCCATCCGCCAATTCATCCTCGAGGCGGGTGCGAGCAATACGTTGTTGATGCACGTCACGCTCGTGCCGTTCATCAAGGCCGCCGGCGAGCTGAAGACGAAGCCCACGCAGCAAAGCGTCGCCAAGCTGCGCGAGATCGGCCTCCAGCCGCAGGTGCTCATTTGCCGCACCGAGCTGCCCCTCACCGATGACGTGCGCCAGAAACTCTCGCTTTATTGCAACGTGCCCGTCGAGGCGGTGATCGAGGGTCTCGATGTCGAAAACACGATCTATGAAGCGCCGCTCATGTTCCAGGAAGAGGGCCTCGACACGATCATCTGCCGTTATCTCGGTTTGCAAACCCACGAGCCCGACATGGCCGGCTGGATTCGCTACGTCGAGCGGGTGGTGAGCCCCAAAAAACGCGTGCGCGTCGCCGTCGTCGGCAAATACATCGAGCTTCAGGACGCCTACAAGTCGATCTACGAGTCACTCACCCACGCTGGCGCGGGGCATGATTGCGGCATCGATCTCGTGCTCGTGGATGCCGAGGATCTCGAAAAAGAAGGCGCCGATAAGTATCTGCGCGGCGTCGCCGGCGTGCTCGTCCCGGGCGGTTTCGGCGACCGCGGCGTCGAGGGCAAGATCGAGGCCGCCCGTTTCGCACGCGAATCGCGCACGCCGTTTCTCGGCCTGTGTCTTGGCATGCAGATCGCGACGATCGAGTTCGCACGACACGTTTGCGGGCTCGCGGGCGCGAACAGCACGGAGTTCGATCCCGAGTGCGAACACCCCGTCATTTGCATTCTCGAGGAGCAAAAGGACGTCACGGAAAAAGGCGCGTCGATGCGCCTCGGCACCTGCCCGACCGTGCTCGGTGCGGGCACGCTCGCGCACCAGGTCTACGGCCGGGCCGAGATCCTCGAGCGCCATCGCCACCGCTACGAATTCAACCAGGATTATCGCGCGCAGATGGAGGACCGCGGCTTCGTGATCGCCGGCACCTCGCCCGACGGGTCGCTCGTCGAGCTGATCGAATTGAAGAACCACCCGTGGTTCCTTGCCTGCCAGTTTCACCCCGAATTTCAATCCAAGCCGAATTTTCCGCATCCGCTCTTCAAGGGCTTCATTGCGGCCTGCCTGGCGAACGAGAGCTAAAAAGCCCATGCCCCCCGGCCAGCCCCCCCTCCGCGACGTCGAGCGGAACATCGAATTCGAGTTTGTCCGCGCCACGGAAAACGCCGCCCTCAATTCCATTCACTGGATGGGCCGCGGCGAAAAGGAGCTCGCCGATGGCGCCGCCTGCGACGCGATCTACGGCGTCTTTGATCTCGTCGATATTTGCGGCGAAGTCGTCATCGGCGAGGGCATCAAGGACAACGCGCCGGGCATTTTTCTCGGCGATAAACTGGGCACCTGGATCGAGGGCGCGCCGCGTTTCGACATCGCGCTCGATCCCGTGGACGGCACGAGCAACATCGCCAAGGGCCTGCCGAATTCCATCTCCGTGATGTCCGCCGCGTATGTCTCCGAAGGCAGCAGCCATGGCATGATGAATATCCCGAGCTTCTACGTGGAGAAGATCGCCTACGGCCCCAAGATCGCCCACGAGATTCGCGCCGGTCGCGTGCCCGCGATCACGCTCGACGAACCCTTCGAACAAACCCTCACCATCGCCGCCACGGCCCTGCGCAAGCGCATCAGCGAGCTCGTCATCGTCATGCTCGACCGTCCGCGCAACCAGAAATACATCGACGCCGTCCGCAAACAGGGAGCCTCCCTGCGCATGATCGCCGACGGCGACATCGCGGCCGCCGTGGCGCCCTCGCTTTACGACTCGGGCGTGGATCTCTACGTCGGTATAGGCGGTGCGCCCGAGGGCATTCTCACGGCTTCCGCGCTCAAGGCGCTCGACGGAGAAATCCAGCTGCGCATGTGGCCGCGCGATGCCGCCGAGCGCGAGGATTTGCGGAAAGTCACCACCGAGGAGGAGATCAATCGCACCTACTTCACCGACGATCTCGTCTGCGGAGACAGTGCGATTTTTTGCGCCACCG
Source organism: Chthoniobacterales bacterium (assembly GCA_015655545.1). Classification (GTDB taxonomy): domain Bacteria; phylum Verrucomicrobiota; class Verrucomicrobiia; order Chthoniobacterales; family JAATET01; genus JAATET01. The sequence goes on from JAATET010000061.1 coordinate 18,221, forward strand.
GCATCAGCGACAGTGCGCTCCTGCCTGGCGTGAAGCTCGTCGGGCGCACCGCGATCACGCACTCGATCCTCATGCGCGCCCGCAGCAAAACCGTGCGTTACATCCGCGCCGTTCACAATCTCGAAGCCAAGACGATTCATCTTCGCAGCACGAAGGAAGATCGCCGGCTTTAGGCCGCCGCCGCCGCCCGCGCCTTTCCATCGACCTCGCGGCCGGAAGAATGATTTGGCGGAACGCCGGCCGCGGGTGTAACCTCCTCCCCAAACCCATCCCTACTCGCCATGAGCACCACCACCGCCGCCAGCCAGCTTGATCAACTCAAGGAATTCACCACGGTCGTCGCGGATACCGGCGATTTCGAGTCCATCAAGGCCTTCAAGCCGCAGGACGCCACCACGAATCCGACCCTCATTTTCAAGGCCGTCCAGCAGGACGAATACAAGCCGCTGCTCGCCAAGGCCATCGCCGACAACAAAAGCTCCTCGCTCAACGGCGGCGCGCTGCACAAAAAAATCATCGACGACCTGCTGATCCTTTTCGGGCGCGAAATTCTCAACATCGTGCCCGGCCGCGTCTCGACCGAAGTGGACGCCCGGCTCTCCTTCGACACGGAACTCACGATCGAGAAAGCCCGTTATCTCATCGGCCTCTACGAAAAACTCGGCACCCCCCGCGAGCGCATCCTCATCAAGATCGCCTCGACCTGGGAAGGCGCGAAGGCCGCCGAAGTCGTCCAAAAGGAAGGCATCAACTGCAACCTCACGCTCATGTTTTCGCTCCCGCAAGCCATCGCCTGCGCCGATGCGGGTGTGCGGCTCATCTCGCCCTTCGTCGGTCGCATCTACGACTACTACAAGGCCACGACCGGCAAGGAATACAAAGGCGCCGAGGATCCCGGCGTGCAGTCGGTGAACAAGATTTACGACTACTATAAGAAATTCGGCTACGAGACCCAGGTCATGGGCGCGAGCTTCCGCAACACAGGCCAGATCCTCGAGCTCGCCGGCTGCGACCTGCTCACCATCAGCCCCGATCTGCTCAAGGAGCTGTCCGAGTCAGACGCTCCGGTAGAGCAGAAGTTGAATGCCGAAACCGCCAAAAAATCCGCCGTCGAGCGCATCGACGTGGACGAAAAAACCTATCGCTGGCTGCTCAACGAAGATCCAATGGCCACCGATAAGCTTGGTGACGGCATTCGCAAGTTCGCCGCCGACATCGTAAAGCTCGAAAAGATCATCGCCGCCGAGATCGCCGCCTAAGCCATGAAATTCCCACGCTCCCTCCTTGCTGCCGCAACGCTTGCCGTCACCGCGTCCTTCGCCCAAGCGGCAACCCCCACGGTCGTTCCGACGATCCCGACCAAAGCGCCCGGCTCCGTCGCCGTGCTGCTTGGCGTGGATAGCGTGCGCAAGGAGCTGCACCTCACTTCGCTCCAGCGGGCGGTCTTGAACGACATCCGCACCGACTATCGCGATTCCGCGCGCGAGATCGTCGCGAAGGCGAAAGATGACCTCGAGTCCAAGAAGCGGGCGCAAGTCGATCTCGACGCCTTGACCGCGCGCTATGATCGCCGGGCTCTGCGTGTGCTGAGCGACGACCAGCGCCAGCGCCTCACCGAGATCGAATATCAGATCCGCGGCGGCTACGAGCTGCTCTCTCCCTCGCTGCAGCGGAAGCTCGGCCTCACCGCCGAGCAGAAGGCCAAGATTGCGAAGATTTATATTCGCGGGGAAGAATACACTTCGAAAGTGAACGCGAAATTTGAAAAAGGCAAAATCAGCCCCTACCAGCGCCTGCTCGATCTTCGTGAAAACCGCCTCGACCGCAGCGATGATTTTCTTGCGGTGTTGACCGCCCCTCAATACGAGCAGTTCGAGAAGCTGGCCGGCGCGAAGATCGCCGGCGGGCTTTTCGACTAGCCGCGTCACGCCCAAGACTTCCGCTTGTTTAGACCGTGCGAATCTTTCGCTTTCTTAAGCGGAGGGTATTCGGCGAAAATCCACTCTCCCATGCGCGCCGAGCATGATCCGGATTGTGCGCCCTTGCGGATGAAGACGGCATCCCTTTGCCAAAAATAAGCGGGAGCCACCTCGCCATTCCTCCAAAAGCGATAGGAGTGACGGATGACCGGGAATCGCAAAGCCGGAACGCCACCGGCCCTTCCCCTGCGGAAAAATCCGCATCCTCGCTTGACTGGAACACCATTCTGCGGAAAAATCCGCACCATGCTTGATGCTCCTTTTGACCGTTTGAGCCGGCGAGAGCGCCAGATCATGGAAATCATCTATGCCGTCGGCAGTGCCTCCGCGGCGGATGTGCAAGGCAATCTCGCGGATGCTCCCGGCTACTCGGCCGTTCGATCCGCTCTTCGGCTTCTGGAGAAAAAAGGGCTTCTAGTTCACCGCCGTGAGGGGCTGCGATATGTTTTCGAGCCGAAAATGCCAGGCGAGCATGCCAAAAAAGGTGCGCTGCGGCGCGTGGTTACGACTTTCTTCCGAAACTCGGCGCTCGAGGCGGTGCAAGCCCTTTTGTCGGACAAAGACCTCCGGCTCAGCGAGCCTGAGATCGAAGAAATCGAAAAACTTCTCAAAGGAGCGAGGAAGCGAAAATGATCGACTTTGAAAATGGGCTGACCGCGCTGCCGCTGCTCGAGCGATTTCCGCTCGAAATGCTGCTTTCATCCACCGCTTGTGTGGGTGCCGCCTGGTTGCTCGCGCATCGATTGAAACGACGCTCCGCCGCGCTCCGCAGCCAGATCTGGCTGGCGGCCTTCCTCGCGATGGCCGTTTTTGGCTGCGTGCGCATGAACGGCCTGGCGGTGCGGCTGCCAATTGTGCCTGCGGCGCCGGTGGTTTCCGGCTCAAGGCCTCTGCCGCAGAAGGCGGACGTGCCACCGCGCTTCGATCTCGGTGCCGTTTCGGCGCCGGACCTGCCGGCAAAGATTGAACGGGCGGTTCCTCGAACGCACACGCAACGGCCCCCTGAAACCCGCCGGGAATTTCCGAACGTGCCGCTTGCCCTGGCTGTTCTTTGGGCCGTCGGCGCCGGATTCCTCGTGATTCGAACGCTGTGCGGCGCCTTCGTTTTGTCAAAATGCGCCCGGTCTTCGAACAAGCCGCCGGCCGACAGCAATCTGGCTCGCGTCGCCGCGCAGATGCCGGAGATCAGGAGCTTACGGTGCGAGATCCGGCTTCATGCCGGCGCCCATTCGCCGATTTGCTTTGGGCTGGCCAGGACATGGATCCTGCTCCCACGGCCGGCGCAGCATTGGAGCGAGAATCGCCTGCGGTTTGTCTTGCAACACGAGATCGCTCACGGAGAGCGACGGGACTACGCGACAGCCTGGCTGATACGGCTGGTCACCGCGTTTTGCTGGCCCAATCCCCTGGCGTGGCTTGGCCAGAGGCAATTTCGCCAATTGTGCGAGGAAGCGGTGGACGATCGGGTGGCCAGCAAAACGAACCGCGTCGACTACGCTGGAGAATTGCTTCTGATTCTAAAAGAATTGCGGCCCCCGGAGCATGGTCTCGGCGTCGCGCTGTCGATGGCGGGCAGTTCTTCGCCGCGAACTCGCATCGGCCGTCTGCTGGATGACTTGATCGATCGCACCGCGCCTTCGCGCCGACAGACCGCGTTCATCATCGCGGCGGGGATGGGACTCGCCCTAGCGTGCGGAGCGATCAAGTTCGTTCGAGCCCAGGACCCGGCCGCTCCGGTGAAATCGCCATCCGCCTCCGCGCCCAAAAGTCCGAATGAGCCGGCGGACGAGTTGGCATGGCTGGAAAAGCTGAAACCGCTGCGGGTGGAAACCCCGCCTCCGCAAAGCCCTCCAAAACCCGAAGACTTCACGGACACGCGCGCCTATTCGAAGGCGGCGGCCAAGGTTTGGGCGGCATTCTGGGCCAAGGAGTATCCGCGGCTGTGGAAGTTGTTCGAAGCCGATCAGGAGTTTCTGAGCCGCTTCCCGAAAAGCGAACGGGCGCCGTCCGTTCGCAAGGAAATGATTGATTCCGCCCTGCGATGCCTGAATTCGGAAGGTCCTATTGGCCGGCAGGCCCAGGCGTGGGCTTCGGAGACTTTGCGGCGGCGCGATCTCTCCGCGGAAGACGCCGTGCTCCTGTTTGGCTACCAGTTGAACATGATCGGGATCATGTCGGGCGGCGGCAATCTCGATGAGATCGTCCCCGTTCCCGGAAACAGTGAGGATATCCCGGAGGCGGCGACTGAACTCCTGGCTCTTTTCGCCAAGCGATTTCCCGGCACACCCGAGTTGGGAAGCCTCTATTTTCAGGCTTCAGGCTATTTCGAAAGAGAGGATCGCGCGGAAGCGCTCCGGCTGCTCAAGCAGGCGCGGTCTTTGGCGAAGGCCGGCAAGGAGTCGGCCCTGATCGACGGAGCGCTTTTCCGTTTAACGGCGGAAGGAAAGCCCGCGCCGGAGGTGAGTTTCACGGCCGTGGACGGTGCGAAAGTGGACGTTTCCACGCTCAAAGGAAAAGTGGTGTTGCTGGATTTCTGGGCCACCTGGTGCCCGCCCTGTATCGCGAAGCTGCCGGAGCTGCGGGCCATCTACGATCGCTGGCACGGCAAGGGCCTGGAGGTGATCGGGATCAGCCTGGACTCGGATCGCGGTGCACTCGAAAAATTTATCGCGAAGGAGAAGATGTCCTGGCCGCAATACTTCGACGGGAAAGGCCCGGACAATCCGCTCGCCAGGGATTTCGGTGTCCAGAGCATCCCGAGCGTATGGATCATCGACCAGCAGGGGCGCGTGGCGGCGGCCGGGGCGGAGAATCCCGCGTCGGTGATCGAGAAATTGCTCCCGGGAGTGGCCCCCTTGCCTTTATTGACCAGCGCGACCGGCGCGAACAAACCCCAGATTATGGACAAGGGGCGCATCCTTGTCCGCGTGGTCGATTCGAACGGCAAACCGGTGGCTGGCGTCACAGTCCATCGCTCCGTGTGGACTGATGAAAAATTCAAAGCGAATGCCGACTTCATTACAAATGTGGACGGGGCAGCCACCGTTTCACTGCCGCACACGATCGACATCTTGCGGCTCTGGGCCAGCAAGGAGACTTACGTTCCTTTGTTTGTGAATTGGGAGCCCGGACAAGGCGCCCAGACCACCATTCCCAATCAGTTCACGTTTACCTTGAGCAAAGGGACGCAAATTGGCGGGTTCGTAGTGAACGAAGCCGGCGAGCCTCTCGAGGGAGCCAGGGTCGAAGTCATGGTTGACTCGGGAAATGACCGCACCGGGCATGTGATGGTCAGCACCTGGCTGGCCGATGGAAGCGACGCGCGCATCACCGATCACCGCGGCTTCTGGTCGCTGGACAATGTCCCGGCGGGCAGCGACGAGGGCCTTCGGATCAAGGTCAGCCACCCCGGCTACATCAACGACAAGAACTGGGGCACGCTTCAGAAGGCCCAGGGAGTCATCGAAGCGCAGCTTCGCCAGCAAACCGCGAAGATTGTGATGTCGCGAGGCATTGTCGTCTCGGGCGCGATTACCGATCCCAAGGGAATGCCGATTCCCAATGCGGTCGTCGTGTGGGGTGAAGATCCTTATCGGGACGAAGGCAGCCAGGAGGTTCACACGGACGCCCGGGGAATCTACCAGTTTCCACCTCTCCCGGCGGGTCCGTTGACCGTGACGGTCATTGCTCCCGGCTGGTCGCCGGAAATGCGAGAAATCGTGGTCGCGCCTGCCCTATCGCCGCAGGACTTCAAACTGCAGCCTGGAAAGCCGATCCGAATTCAGTTCGTCGATGCGGAGGGAAAGCCAGTTCCGAACGTGGGGGTGAGCCTTCAAACCTGGCGCCACAAGCGTTCGCTCTATAACGTGCGGCATCCGAATGTCCTGAACACTCAAATCCCATTCAAGTCCGACAGCAAAGGTCTCTATGAATGGACCTGGGCTCCGGACGATACCGTGAAGTTTACCTTTGGGAAGGATGGCTGCCTCCCGATGAAGAATCAAATGATGGAGCCGGGCGAATACCGAATCCAGCTCTCGAAGTAAATTTGCGACGGGGATGGCCACGAAACTTGTGAGCCGGAAATCGTCACGGGCAGGATCATCCCGGCGCGTCGCACACCGCCGTCCAAATCGAGCTGCCAAAATGCTCGATCGCCCGCACGGAGACCGCCCGCGCCGCGGAGCGGCTTGCGCACACCGCGAACATCGTCGAGCCCGAGCCCGACATCAGCGCGACGCGGCATTCCGGCTGACTCCGCAGCCAGGCCTTCATCACCGGAAGGAGCGTGTATTTTTCGAAAGCCGGCCGCTCCAGGTCGTTGACGAATTCGAGATCCGCCCACCGCTGCACGCCGTAATCGACGCCGGGCAGCTCGATCGACTCGCTCCACCGTTTGTAGGCCCACGGCGTGGCCACCGCGAACGGCGGCTTGAGCAGCAGGAGCGAAATTTTTTGCGAAAAATCCGTCGGCGCGATTTCCTCGCCGCGCCCGCGCATCCACGCGGGAACACGGCGGATGAAAAAGGGAACATCCGAGCCGATGTTCGCCGCGATTTTTTCCAGGCCGTCGGGGCCGAGGTGCGTTTCGAAAATGGAATCGAGCGCGACCAGCACCGCCGCGGCATCGCTGCTGCCGCCGCCGAGGCCCGCGCCCGAGGGAATGCGCTTGCGGATGCCGATGCGCGCGTCGAAGCGGATGCCCGTGTGGCTGTGAAACTGCCGTGCGGCGATGGCGGCGAGATTCGAATCGTCCTGCGGGACGGCCGGGTCGTCGCAATGCACGCGCACGCCCTGGCCGATGCTGGTTGCGACGGAAATTTCGTCCGCGAGCGAGATGGGCGTGACGAGTGATTCCAGATTGTGAAATCCGTCCGCCCGCTTGCCGAGAATGCGGAGCGAAAGGTTGACTTTCGCAGGGGCTCGCAGCTTCATCGGGCGCGCATCCTCCGCCAATGACCGCCTCGGCTAAAGAAAAAATCATCGTCGCCCTCGATGTGCCCGGTTTCGCCCGGGCGGAATCCGTGCTCGACGACCTCGCCGGAGCCGCGGCGTGGTGCAAGATCGGCATGCAGCTTTTTACGCGCGAGGGGCCGCCCGTCGTCGCGATGGCTCGGGCCCGGGGCTTCCGGGTCTTCCTGGATCTCAAGTTTCACGACATTCCGAATACCGTCGCTTCGGGCGCGCGCTCGGCCGCCGAGCTGGGCGTGGACATGCTCACGATCCATCTCTGCGGCGGTCCGGAAATGATCCGCGGCGCCGTCGAGGCCGCTCCCGGCGTTTGCGTGCTCGGCGTCACCGTTCTCACCAGCAGCACGGCGGCGACGCTCACGGCGGTGGGCATTCCGCACACGCCGGCCGATTGGGTGCCGTCGCTGGCGAGTCTGGGTGCGGGGTGCGGCATCGGCGGCATCGTTTGCAGCCCGCTGGAAATCGAAACGGTGCGTCGCGCCATCGGGCCGGGGCCGAAAATCGTCACGCCGGGCATTCGTCCGGCCGGCGCGGATCCCGGCGATCAAAAACGAGTGCTTTCGCCGGCGGAAGCGATCGCCGCGGGCGCGGATTATCTCGTGATCGGGCGTCCGATATTGGCTGCGCCGGATCGGCGGGCCGCGTTCGAGGCGATGGCCGCGGAGTTGGCCTAGTCGCGCAGGAACAGGAAATAGCGGCGCTCGTTTTTGTCGGTCAGCTCTCCGGAGTCGAGCGCGGGAACGACGGGACCGAAAGCTTCGCGAAATTTTTTGGTCGTTCGATCCGAGAGCACGAGCGCCATCGGGACACCGTTTTTCCATTGCTTGAATGCGTCGGATCGGTCCGAAAAATTCGCCAGATCGAAATAAAGCAGCAGGCCTTCGTCGCGGGTGCCGGGGAGGGTGATTTGCTCGATTCCGTGTTTGCTCGCCAGCTCGCGGACGTGGCGGGAAAATTCCACCAGCGCGGTGGTGTGATCGCGGTAGCTCACGGGCACGAGCCCGAGGAAATACCCGCCGGCAAAAAGCATCCCGGCCAGGACCGCAGCCCCCGCGGAAATGCGCGCACGGCGATCCTGCCAGACCAGCGCACACCATTCCACGAGCAGCAGGCAGAGCGGAGGCACGATCGGGAAAATGCGATCCACGCGTTTCGCGGGAATGAACGTCATCAAGAGCAACCCGCCCATCGACCAGAGCACGAGCCAGAGCAGCGGCGGCCGGTCGCGCAGGCCGCGGCGGACTGGCGGGAAGCAGAACGCGAGGCCGAGCAGCAGCAGGCTCCAGGGGGCGAATTTGTGCAGCACATGCGGAAGGTAAAACCACAGCGGTTGCGCGCGCTCGTCATCCCGGGTGTTTTCCTGGAAGCGCGAGAAAAATTCCCGATCGACCACGTCGCCGTAAAAAGCGGGATTGGTTCGCAGCCCGACGCCCAGCCACACGAGGAAGAGCGCAAGCGGGAGCAGCCACGTCCACCAGCCGCTCCAGACGAGCTTGCGCGATTCCGGGCGGCGCGCCAGAAAGGCAAACGCCGCCATGCCGGGCAGCAGGAAGGCGTAGAGCACCGGCCCCTTCGTGAAGAGCGCGGCCAGCATGCAGCCAAAGACGGCCCATTGCTCGCCGGTCGTCCAGGGCGTGGCGGCACGCAGCTTCCGGTGGATCAGCCAGCCGATGAGGAAGATGAAAAACCCGAGCATGATGTCGGTGCGCACCAGGGTGGCGAGCCGGGGAGTGAGAAGATTCAATCCGAATGCCGCGGCCGCGAGCGTGGCTCCGGCCTGCCCGAGCGCGGCGCGACCCGCATGGATGAGCAGGGCCAGCAGCGCGAGCGCGCATAGAAACGAGGGCATGCGCCAGGCGAAATCCCACGGCATGCCCGCCGCGTGCAGCGCCGCCGAGCCCCAGCCCATGAGGGGCGGCTTCGACGCGGCGCGCTCCTGCGGCGTTTGCTGGAACCAGATTTTGCCCGTCTTCGAGATCTCGAACGCGACGTAGGCCTGCTTCGCCTGGTCGTAATTATCGAGATGCCACGGCAGATTTCCCGCGGCGAAGATCAGCAGCAGGAAGGCGACGAGACCGAGAAAAAATCCGCGCTTTTCCGGCAAGCGCTCGAGGAAAGACGCAAGGGCGCTCACGGTTTGCGACGGAATTTATTTGCCGCCCACGCGGCGATCGCGTCGCCGCGCCGCACCGCGATGCGCCAGCAGAACCATGCCGTCGCGAGCGCGAGGATGGCGGCGACGGTGATGTCCGAGAGATGATGCGCGCCGAGGAGGATGCGCGAGAGGGCGATGCCGAGCGCGACCGCCATCGCCAGGGAGCCGGCGAGCGGCCGGGCGAAAAGAATGACGCCGGCGAAGCCGACCGCCGTGGCGGTGTGGCCGGACGGGAAGGAATTGTATTTCGAATTGCCGAAGGTGAGGTGGCCGTCGTGGAGCGGGCCATACCAGCCTTGCGCGATTTTGGGCGATTCGCGCGGGCGCGTGCGGCCGGTGGTGAGGCGCATCGTATTCGCGAGGATTCCGGCGACCGTCGAGGCGACCATGGCGGCGATCAGGATGCGTTTCCAATCGCGGCTGCGGGCGCGCCACGCCCCGAGCAGCCCCGCGCCGCCAAGCAGCATCAATTCAGGCCAATCGCCGTATCGGCTGGCGGCGGCGCTGAGATCGTAGCCGACGGTTTTTTTCCATGCTTTCCCCTGCGCCGCCACGACCGTCTCGCGAACGCTCGCGTCGAATCGAAAGGCGGTAAAAATAACCAGCGCTCCCGCCGCGAGGAGGAAGATGGCGAGGGCCGGCGCGGCAAATCTGGATTTTCCTTCCGGGTGGCTCATGGGAACTTCCCTGCTAGACAAGCGAAACGCACCGTCCGGCGCGAGCGAATCATGGGCGGGGTGCTTTTCCGCGCGACCGGTTTTTTATTGGCCGATGCGGCCGGCATCCCTAAAACCCGCGGGCGATGGCAAATCGGATTTCCTTAATCGCGGTCGCTTTGGCGTTGACGGCTTGCAGCGTGGTCGAGCACGAGCAACGGCAGCCGCCCGGCACGGTGCTGCGCAGTTCCGGCACGCCCGCGGAGCCGGTGAGCGGCGTCGCGCAGCGGCCCACGGGCACGACGGATCTCTGGCCGCTCGACGCGCCGGCCATTCACGCGAAGTCGGCCATCCTGATCGATGCGGATTCCGGGCGGACGCTGTTTCAAAAAAATGCGGACGAGCCGCGCCAGGTCGCGAGCACGCAGAAGCTTCTCACGGCGCTCATCGTCGCCGAGCGCGGCGACCTCGATGGGAATATCGTGATCGCGGCGTCGGATACCGCCGTCGAGCCGACGAAGGCCGGCGTGCGCGCGGGCCAGGTGTATTCCCGGCGGCAGCTGCTCAACGCGCTGCTCGTGCACAGCTGCAATGACGCCGCCGCCGCGCTCGGGCGCGATGCCGCCGGCAGCACGGCGGCTTTCGGAAGCCTGATGAATTCCCGGGCCGAGGCGCTCGGCGCTTATTCGAGCCACTTCGTGAATCCGCACGGCCTGCCCGCCGCCCAGCATTCCACGGCCCGCGACATGGCCCGAATCGCGTATCGCGATTATCATCGGCCGGAACTGCGCGAAATCATGCGGCAGACCTCGTATCCGTTCCGCTTTCCCAGTGGCCGCGTCGAGGTGCTCCGCACGACGAACAAGCTGCTCGGCGTCGTGCCCGGCGTGGATGGCATGAAGACCGGCTACACCGACGCCGCGGGTCGCTGCCTCATCACGAGCGCGACGGCGGGCGGACGCCACGTCATCCTCGTGCAGCTCGGCAGCCGGACGGCCTACATTTTCAACGACGCGCAGACCATGCTCGCATGGGCGGCGACGCGCTGATAATGCTGAAGGCTCCTTCCTCTCCCTCGCAGCCATATCAGGAGGAAGAGGATGAGGAAGTGGAAGAGGATTCACTTCCACTTGATCGAGCAGCCGAGGCTCGGCATCTGTGGCTGAATCGCCGGCGCCCCCTCCAGCACGGCATCGAGCGCGGCGCGGAGATCGGCGCCGGTGACGGGCCGGCCATTGCCCGGCGTGCTCTCGTCGAGACGGCCGCGATAGACGAGCTTTCGCCGCGCGTCGAAGAGAAAAAAATCCGGTGTGCAGGCGGCGGTGTAGGCGCGGGCGACTTCCTGGGTTTCGTCGTAGAGCATGGGGAAGGGAAATTCGCATTCCGTCGCCATGACGCGGAGTTGCTCCGGACCGTCGGCGGGATATTTCACGGCATCATTGGCCGAGATGGCGACGAAGGCGGCGCCTTTCGGTTGGTAGTCGCGGGCGAGCCGGACGAGCTCGTTTTGGACGTGGACGACATACGGGCAATGCGCGCAGATGAACATCACGAGCAGCGCGGGCTGGCTGGCAAAATTTCCGAGTGAGATTTTCGTGCCGCTCACGACATCGGGCAGGAAAAAGTCGGGAGCCGCGGTGCCGGGCGGCAGGGAATCGGTGGCGATGGTGGGCATGAAATCATTTTCGCGCGGTGTGCTCCGGGAATCAATGGAGTTTGACCCATCGCGGCGGTTTCGTTACGCAGCGGTAATGAGCATGATTCATGTCAACCGCGAGCGGCAGAATCTGGGGCAATTCACGTCGGAGGATATCACCGCCGGTCTGGCCAGCGGCCGTTTTCTGCCGACCGATCTGGCCTGGCGCGAAGGCATGGAATCGTGGCAGCCGCTCTCCGATTTCACCGATCTTCCGGCGCCCGAGGAAATCGTGCCGCCGACGCTCGCTCCCGGCTCGCCGCTGACGGGGCTCGAGACGCCGCCTCTCGGGCCGGCGCCCGCGTGGGAGCGCGAATCGGGCACGCTGTTTTCCCGCGCCTACGAATCGGTGCGCGAGCTCTTGAGCAAGCCGCGGGAGACTTTCGCGGCGATGCCGCCGACGGGCGGATTGCGGCATCCGTTGATCTTTCTGATACTGCTCGAGACGATCTGCGCGCTGGTTTCGATGGTCTATTCGACCATTTTCGAAGTCCTTAGGCCGAGAACGGGCGGTCCCGAAGAGCTCAGCCTGCAAGTCACGCTCGGGATTTATGTCGTGGTGGCCATCCTCCTGCCCCTCCTCATCGCGGTCGGCTCGTTCATCAGTGCGGGAATCCTGCACGGCTGCCTAATGCTGGTTGGCGCGAATCCGAAATCCTTCGAAGCGACTTATCGCGTGGTTTGTTATTCCAACGGCGCGACTTCGGTTTTCCTGCTGATACCGTTTTGCGGAAGTCTGGTGCAGGCCGTCTGGAATGCCTGCGCGCTGGTGGTCGGGTTTCGCGAGGTGCATGGCACCTCCACCGGCAAGGCCGTCTGGGCGGTGATTCTGCCGGGCATTTTGTGCTGCGGTCTCGTCATGACCATCGTGGGCACGGCCATGTCGATCCCCGCCTTGAGCCAATTTGTGAAATAAGTTTCGCGATGCGTCTGACGCGGCGGCGGCTGGCTGGCGGAGAGCTTGATCCGGAGCTCGTCGGGCTCTCGGTGCTCGCGGCGAGCGGAGCATGCGCCGCCGTCTGGCTGGCGTGGAAGTTTCCCACGCCGATCTGCATTTTTCACGCCATCACGGGCCTGCCCTGCGTGACCTGCGGCGGCACGCGTTCCGTGAAAAATCTGCTCGCTGGGCACGTCGGCGCCGCTTTCGCATGGAATCCTCTCGTGTTTCTCTCCCTCGCCGGCGCGGGAGTTTTTATGATCTACGCGGCGGCGGTGACCGCTTTCCGAATGCCGCGTCTTCGCGTGGTCGAGATCACCGCGTCCGAGGCCCGCGCCTTGCGCCTGGCCATCGTCCTGGCCCTGGCGGCGAATTGGATCTACCTCATCTACCGCTTTTAACGGCCCGCCTGAGACGATGCGAAAGCACGGACTCACCGCGTCCTGTCCGGCGCAATAAATAGAAACCTCGCCGCGGCCCGCGCGGGCGAGCGGCGCGGCGACTGCGGCGACCGCCAGGGGCGTCGCATTGCAATCGCGGCTGAGATGGCCGAGCAGCACCGAGCCGATCCGCCCCTCGGCGAGCTGCGCGATGACGTCCGCCGCGGCGCGGTTCGAAATATGACCGTGGCGCGAGGTGATGCGCTGTTTCACGGACCACGGCCGCCTCGTGTCGCGCTGGAGCAAATCCTCGTCGTAATTCGCCTCGATGAGCAGCGCGTCGGCCTCGCGCATGCGCTCGATCACGAGTTGCGTGGCATGGCCAAGATCCGTGAGCAGGCCGAAAGTCGCTTCGGAATTCCGGATCAAAAATCCCACGGGATCGGCGGCATCGTGCGGGACGGAAAAGGCCTCGAGCGTGAGTTCGCCCACGGAAAACGCGGTGCCATTCGCGAAGAAGCGCCAGTTGCGATGGCCCTGCATCGAGCCGGTCTCGAGCGCGGCGGCGGTCAAACGATTCGCGTAAACGGGAATCTCGCGTTTCGCGCACAGCACGCGCAGCGCCGCGGTGTGGTCGCCATGTTCGTGCGTGAGCACCACGCCGCTCAACGACTCGGGCGCGACGCCGCAGGCCGAAAGCCGCTCGGTGAGCTTGCGCGCGCTCAATCCCGCATCGAGCAAAATGCTCGTGCCGCCACAGCGAACGAGCGCGGAATTCCCCGCGCTGCCGCTGGCCAGAATCGTGACTTCGAGCATGAGTCCGAAAATACGACGTTTTTTGAATGTGGAAATCAGGAACTCGTGAAAAGATTCCCCGTCTTTCCCATGCAGCAATACCATCGTCTCCTGCGCCTCGTGCTCGAGCAAGGCCGGCCAAAAACCGACCGCACCGGCACCGGCACGATCTCCGTTTTCGGCGCGCAGGAGCGGTTCGATCTGCGCGACACCTTTCCGCTGCTCACCACGAAAAAAGTCCACACCCGCTCGATCATCCAGGAGCTGCTGTGGTTCCTGCGCGGCGACACGAATGTCGGCTATCTGCACGAGCACAAGGTCACGATCTGGGACGAATGGGCCGACGAAAATGGCGATCTCGGCCGCATCTACGGCGCGCAATGGTGCGACTGGCGCACGCCCGACGGACGCGCGATCAACCAGATCGACACCGTCGTCGAACAGATCAAGCGCACGCCGGACAGCCGCCGCCTGATCGTGAGCGCGTGGAATCCCGGCGAGCTCGACCGCATGGCCCTCGCGCCCTGCCACGCGCTCTTCCAGTTTTTCGTGCAGGACGGAGAGTTGAGCTGCCAGCTTTACCAGCGCAGCGCCGATCTCTTCCTGGGCGTGCCGTTCAACATCGCCTCCTACGCGCTGCTCACGCTCATGATCGCGCAGGTCTGCGGTCTCAAGCCCGGGGATTTCGTTCACACGTTCGGCGACCTGCACTTGTATTCCAATCACCTCGATCAGGCGCGCGAGCAGCTTTCGCGCGAATGCCGCCCGCTGCCGCGGATGCGCTTGAATCCAGCCATCACGGACCTTCACGCTTTCCGGTTCGAGGATTTCACGCTCGAAGGCTACGACCCGCATCCGGCCATCAAGGCGCCGATCTCGGTATGATCGCCATCGCCGCCATGGCGCGGAATCGCGCCATCGGGCACGAAGGCCGCATCCCGTGGCGCCTGCCGAAGGACTTGAAATTTTTCAAGCGCACGACGCTGAGACACATCGTCGTCATGGGCCGCAAAACCTACGACTCCATCGGCAAGCCGCTGCCCGGCCGCGAGAACATCGTGCTGTCCCGCCATCCGTTGGAGATTCCAGGCATCCGCCGCGCCGCGAGCATCGACGAAATCGTCGAGCCATCGGACGGCCGCAAAATCTACGTGATCGGCGGCGCGGAAATCTATCGCGCCCTGCTTCCGCGCTGCTCGGAGGTGCTGCTCACGCTGGTGAAGCTCACGCCGCCCGCCGACACGTTTCTGCCCGAGTTCGAATCGCAATTCGAACTCGCTGGTATTCTCGAAGAGGACGAAGACCTCGAAATTCGGCGTTACGTGCGCGGAGTCAGTGAGGTTTTTGGGCGGCGGCCGCAACCTTGATCTCGTCGAAGGAGCGGAATTTCAGCGAGACCGAGTTCAGGCAAAAGCGCAGGCCTGTCGGAGCGGGGCCGTCGTCGAAGACATGTCCGAGGTGGCCTCCGCAGCGCGCGCATAAAATTTCCGTGCGCGCCATGCCGTAGCTCGTGTCGCTGATTTCCGCGATATTTTCCTTGGCAAAAGGCTGGAAGAAACTGGGCCAGCCCGTGCCGGAGTCGAACTTCGACCGCGAGCTGAAAAGCGGCAGATCGCAGCCCGCGCAGAAATAGACGCCCTCCTTGTGATTATCGAGCAGCGTGCCGCAGAACGCGCGCTCCGTGCCCTTGGCCCTGAGCACCGCGTAGGCCTCGCGCCCCAGTTGCTTTTCCCACTCGGAATCGCTTTTTTTTACGGTCGGCACGGTCTGCGCCCGGCCGGGGTCGCCATTGGCCTCGAGGAGGCGCACGGTCACGGTATCGGGGAGGTCGGCAGCTTGGTCGGTCTTCATAAATGGGAAAATAAATGCGGCGGAGACGGCGAGCAAGGTGAGTGCTTTCATGATTCGGATAAAGGTGTGAGGCGGCGGGCGCGATTTCATTCCCGCGAAAGTTCTTGTCGTGTCGGGCCGGCCTTAGGGAAATGTTCGCATGTTCTATTTGTTCGTCGCGCTCGGAGCTTATTTGATCGGCTCTTTTCCGAGCGGATTTTTGCTCGGCCGCATGTGCGGAATCGATCTGCGCAAGGAGGGCAGCGGCAACATCGGCGCGACGAATGCGATGCGCGTGCTCGGCAAAAAATGCGGCTGGACCTGCTTCGCGCTGGATATCGGCAAAGGCGCCGTGGCGGTCTGGCTGGCCAGATTCGTCGCCGCACCGGCGTTCGGCCTCGATCCGACCCGCGCCGCCATCCTCGCGGCGGTCTGCGTGCTCGCCGGCCACACCTTTCCCGTCTGGCTTAAATTCAAAGGCGGCAAAGGCATCGCGACCTCGGGCGGCATCGCGCTCGCGCTTTTTCCGTGGCCCGTGTTCGTGCTCTCGATCTCGGCATGGGTGATTATATTTTTATCCGTCCGCATTGTCTCGATCGCCTCCATGGTCGCGACCGCGGTGCTCGGCGGCACGCTGGTCGTCCTTTGGCTGCGTGGCGGAGACGGAGCGCTCGCCGTCGTCGGCGTGTGCATGTGCGTGCTCGTCGTGTGGCTGCATCGCTCCAACATTTCCCGCCTTGCCAACGGCACCGAACCCCGCTTTGAGAAAAAGCGCAAATCCTGACTCTCTCCCCGAATGTTTTCCAAAATCAGCGTCATCGGAGCCGGCGGCTGGGGCACCGCGCTGGCGGCTCAGCTCGCCGAAACGCAGCCGTCCGTTCGCCTTTGGACTCACACCGCCGGAGCGGCGGAGAATCTTCGCGCAAGCCGGGTGAACGCCGATTATCTGCCCGGCGTGCGGCTGCCGGAAAATGTCGAGATCACCAATGATCTCGGCGTGACGGCGGAGGCCGATCTGCTCGTGATGGTCGTCCCCTCGCGCGCCTACCGCGAGGTGGCCGCACGCCTCGCCGCGACGGGCTTGCGCGGCGATGCCGTGCTGGTTTCCTGCACGAAAGGCATCGAGTCCGACACCGGCTACCTGATGACCCAGGTGCTCGAGGATTGTCTTCCCGGCCGGCGTCTCGCGGTGCTGTCCGGTCCGAATCTCGCCGCCGAGATCGCCCGCGGCGTGCCCGCGGCGGGAGTGATCGGATCGCATGACGCCGCGCTTCTTCCCGCGCTGCAGGAGCTGTTTTCGTTTTCCGCCTACCGCGCCTACACGAGCGAAGATGTCGAGGGCATCCAGCTCGGAGGCGCATTGAAAAACATCTTCGCCATCGCCGCCGGCGCATCCGACGGACTCGGCATGGGCGACAACGCGAAAGCCGCGCTCGTCACCCGCGCGCTGGCGGAAATGATGCGTCTTGGCGTCGCGCTCGGCGGCAAGCGCGAGACCTTCGCCGGACTGAGCGGAATCGGCGATCTCATGGTCACCTGCTTCAGCAAGCACAGCCGCAACCGCGGCTTCGGCGAGCGCGTCGGCCGTGGCGAGACGCCCGCGGAAATCCAGGCCTCGATGAAAATGGTGGCCGAGGGCGTGCCCACCGCTCACAGCGCGCTGCAATGCGCGCGGCGGCTCGGCATCGAAGCTCCGATCACCGCCGAGGTGCATGCCGTCTTGCACGAAAACAAATCTCCTCGCAAAGCCCTCGGCGCCTTGCTCGACCGCCCGCCGAAGCCCGAAGCCGACACGGCATGAACTCCCTCCTTTCCGCCCTGCTGCTGCTCGCGATCCCCTCGCTCGCGCAGGGGATGGAATCCGCCGCCGCGCTGCGGCTGCCCGACTCGAAGATCGCGTCCGCCGCTTCCTACTCGCGCCAATGCGGCGGCCAGGCGCTCCTCGTGCTGCAAGGCGGCCGGACCATCCACGAGTCCTACGCGAATGGTGCCACGCCGGAGCGCACGTTTCTCGTGATGAGCATCACGAAAAATCTCGCCGCCCTCGCGATCTTCGCCGCCCGCGGCGAAGGGCTGCTCAGCCTCGACGAGCCCGTATCGAAAACGATTCCCGAATGGCGCGGCGATTCCGGAAAAAGCACGCTCACGATCCGCAATCTGCTCGACCAGACTTCCGGTCTCGCCACCGGCTACAACACGATTTACGCCCGCGGCGTGCGGGACAAAAACCGGCTTGCCATCTCGCTGCCGCTGGTCGCCGAGCCAGGCACGCGCTTTGCCTACGCGCCGGGAAACTACGAGCTGCTCGAAGAAATTCTGCGGCGAAAACTCTCCGCGCGCCGCACCGATCCGCTCACCTACCTTTCGGCTAAAATCCTCGTGCCGCTCGGCATCCACGCCGTCGAGGAATGGCGGCGCGACCGCAAAGGGAATCCCTTTTTCTCCGCCGGCGCGAAATTGTCCGCCCGCGATCTTGCGAAAATCGGCGAGTTCATCCGCAATCGCGGCCGCGTCTGGATCCTGCCCACGCTGCCTCCCTCCGCCTTCGACGGCGCCTTCACCGGCTCCGCCGCCAACGCGATGTATGGCCTGAGCTTTTGGCTGAACGCGAATGCCTCGCGCGCCGGCGCCGACCCGCTCTCCATCGAAGGCACGCTGGGCCGGAGCCGTTCCCCCGAGGAGTGGCGGCACTCGTCCATTGCGAACGTCGCGCCCGCCGACCTCCTCGCGATGGTCGGCTCCGGCGGCGAGCGCTGTTACATCGTCCCGTCACGAAAACTCGTGATCGTTCGATTCGGGAAAAGTGCGAATTTCAGCGACGTGGAATTTCTGCGCCGTCTGTTCGGTCGTGGATAATGCGATCATTCTGCGCGGTTTGCGCTTGACCCACCCCGGTTGCCTGAAAAGCGTCTCCGGGTGCATCAGGCGAAACAAGGAGCCACGATCAAGGAGGGCGCGCATTGGAACGAGTTGCTCGACGCCGCCGGGCAGCCTCGGGAAATCTACGCGCCGCTTTTTCGACGCTTCGCCACGGCGACTCGCGGCGAGCTGAAGCGCACCGACGAGCAGCTCGAGGCCACGATGCGCGAGATGGGCGTCACCTTCGACATCGCGCGCGATCGACCGTGGGGAAAACGCCCTTGGTTCTGCGATCTCATGCCGCAGATTTTCACCGCCGGCGAATGGCGCATGCTCGCGCACGGCATGGCGCAGCGCCTTCACGCCTACGAGTGCTTCCTGCGCGACGTGTATGGCGAGCAGCGGATTCTTCGCCAGGGCATCGTGCCGCTGCATCCCGTGCTCGGAAGCCCATATTTCCAACGTGCGGCGCGCGCGCTCAAGCCGCCGGGCGGGCGATTTCTTCACCTGAGCGGCATGGCCGTGGGCCGGGCGCCGGATGGACGCATGGTCGTGAAGCATCACTATTTCGGCCAGGCGTCGGGCATGTCCTACATGATCCAGAATCGCCGCGCCATGGCCCGCGTGCTGCCGCAGGCATTCGGAGATTACTCCCTGCATTCCATCGGCGACGCGCCCACGGAAATCCTCGAAGTCCTGCGCTCCTTTGCCGGCGACGCCGAGCCGACCGTCGTGCTGCTTTCCTCGGGCCAGGGAAGCGCGGCGTATTCCGAGCACAGTTTCCTCGCCCGCCGCATGGGCATCCCGCTCGTGCAGGGCGACGACCTTCTCGTGCTGAACGACCGCGTGTATTTGAAAACCGTCACCGGTCTCGAGCGCGTCGAGGTGATCTACTCGCGCATTTCCGACACGTGGCTCGATCCGCTCGTCTTCCGTCGCGACTCCCTGCTCGGCGTGCCCGGCCTCGTGCAATGCATCCGCCAGGGCACCGTCTCCGTCATCAACGCCGTCGGCTCCCAGCTCGCCGACGACCGCGCGATGCTGCCCTTTGCGCACACGCTCATTCGTTACTACCTCAACGAAGCGCCGCTGCTCGACGATCTCGATACCTACTGGCTCGGCGATCTCGACCAGCGCGAGTTCGTGCTGAACGACCTCGCGCGATTCATCGTCCGTCCGCTCTACGGCGAAAAAATTCTTTCGCCCGACGAGAACGAACCGTTCAACGAAAAACAGCAACACGCCCTCCTGCGCGAAATTCTCGAGAATCCCGCCGGCTTCGTCGCCCAGCCGCGCGGCTCCTCGGCCCTCACCATGTGCTACGAAGGCGGCAAGCCCCGCACGCGCCATCAGGATCACATCCTTTTCGCGCTCTACCGCGGCGAAGACGATTGCGTGGTCTTCCCCGGCGCCCTCACCCGCGTGGCCGAGGAGGGATCCTTTTTTACCGCCTCGGAACTCGGCGGCGGCAGCAAGGATACCTGGGTCGAGGCCGCATCCGGCACCGCCAGCGACGCGAGCCCGAGATTGCTGTGCGACGTGCAGGCTCCCTCGCGCCACGTGACGAGCCGCGTGGCCGAGGCCTTCTACTGGACCGGTCGCTACATCGAACGCGCGCGAAATCTCGCGAGCATGATCGCCGTGATCGAGGCGCTGGAGACCGAGGAGCTCAACACCACCGAGCGCATGCTCTATCGCCCCGTATGGAATCGCATGCTTCCTCCGCTCGAGCGTGGCAGCGGCGAACGGGAAAGCATTTCCAGCAGCACGGGCCGATACCGGCTCACCTTCGACCCACCCGGCAGCGGCTCCGTGGGCAGCTCCATCGAACGCGCCACCCGCAATGCGGAATCGATTCAGGAATGTCTCAGCAATGAAGCCTCGCGCACGCTCAGCGCGCTGCGGTCGATCTTCGAGCGCCCGCGCAAAGCCGCGCGGCTCACCGACGCGCAGCGGGCGATGCTCACGCGCCGGGCCTGCGAGCAAGCCACCGATCTCGCCGCGCAATTTTTCGGCGTCGCACAGACCACGATGATCGCCGACGACGGCTGGCGGTTCTGCGAAGTCGGCGCGAATATCGAGCGCGCGGTCATTACCGCGAATGCGCTTACCACCATGATCCGGTCGCAGTTGCGATCCGCCGGCCAGGCCGGCGAGCACGCGCGCGAAATCCAGCTCTCGGCCTTTCTGCGGCTGCTGAATTGCCGCGATGTTTACCGCCGCGTCTATCAAATGCGCATCGAGCCCGGCCCGGTGCTCCAGATGCTCTGCCAGAATCTCATGGTGCCGCGCTCGATCAATCGCTGCCTCGCGCAATGCCGCAATCTGCTCGAAAAATCGCGGCCCGAGTCCTCCTCCGGCCTCCAACGCGCGTTCGCCGGCATCGACGCCTTGCGCAACGAGCTGCTGCAGCCCGATTGGGGCTTTCTTGCCGAGCTGGAAATCGAGGCCGGCTATGCGCGCCCCGCCTCGCGAAGCGATCTCGTGACCCGGCTCGAAGGCGTGCTCGATCGCACGCTCGCCATTCACGATCTCGTCGCCGACGGGTTCCTGAACCACCAGATCCACATGCGCGAAGCGGAGCAGCCGCTGCTCAAGGGATTATCGTATGCGATTTGAGATCACCCACTCGACGGACTACCACTACAAAGGCTCCGCCATCGAGGCCTACCTCGAGGCGCGCCTCACGCCGCCGCAGACCGCGACGCAGCAGATTCTCAGCCACCGCATCGAGATCCTGCCCGAGCTGCCGATGACGCATTACACCGACACGTTCGGAAATCCCGTCAGCTTCTTCTCGCACACGCTCCGCCACGACCGGCTCGTGATTCGCAACCGCCTGCTCATCGAAACCCACGCGCCCGAGCTGCCCGCCGAAGCCCTCGGCGTGCCCGTCGCCGAAGCGAGGCAGCTATTCTCATCGGTGCTGCTCGATTATTTCGATTACCTGCAACCGACGGGAAACGTGCCCGTCGGCGGTCACGCGGCGGCCTGGGTGCGGCAACACCTCGCGCCCGGCGTTTCCCTGCGCGAGGGGCTCGAATCGCTCAACACGGCGATCTACCAGACTTTCGCCTATCGACCCGGCACGACGGATAATTACACCCCGCTCCCGATCGTCTGGAAAACCAAGCGCGGCGTCTGCCAGGATTTCGCGCACATCATGCTCAGCGTGTTGCG
>JAATET010000068.1 GCA_015655545.1 Chthoniobacterales bacterium
CTCGCGGTCATCCCGCCCGTGAACGAGTTCCCTTACGCGATCCGCATCAGCAGCGAAGTCATGGAGTCCAACGGCTCGACCTCAATGGCCAGTGTGTGCGGCGGCGTGCTCGCCCTCATGGACGCGGGCGTGCCGATCAAGACGCCCGTCGCCGGTATCAGCTGCGGCCTCGTGACCGAATTCAGCGGCGACTCGCTGACCCGCTACACGCTCCTCACCGACATCATCGGTTCGGAAGATCACTTCGGCGACATGGACTGGAAGCTCTGCGGCACCCGCACGGGCATCACCGGTTTCCAGCTCGACCTCAAGCTCCCGGGCATTTCGCTGAAGCTCATGGAAGAGGCGATCTACCGCACCCGCGACGACCGCTACAAGGTCCTCGACGTGATGGACACCGTCCTCGCCGCGCCTCGCACCGAGATGAGCGCCTACGCGCCGCGCATCGAGACGATCCGGATCAGCCCCGACAAGATCGGCCTGCTCATCGGACCTGGCGGCAAGACCATCAAGGGCATCGTCGCCGAGACCGGCGCCGAGATCAACATCGAGGACGACGGCTCCGTGCACATCTACTCGAACAACGGCGACAGCCTCGCCCGCGCCAAGCAGATCATCAACGGCATGACCAAGGAAATCACCGTCGGCGAGACCTTCCAGGGCACGGTCGTTTCGATCAAGGAATTCGGCGCGTTCGTCGAAGTCCTGCCCGGCAAGGATGGCCTCGTGCACATCTCCGAGCTCGCCGAGTTCCGCGTGAACAAGGTCGAGGACGTCGTCAAGATGGGCGATTCCGTCTGGGTCAAGTGCATTGGCGTGGACGATAAGGGCCGCGTGAAGCTCAGCCGCAAGGCCGCGATGAAAGATCGTGACGCGGCTTCCCAGCCTGAAGTGGCCGGAGTCGCCTAAGTCTCCGCGTTTTCGAAAACTATCAACCCCGGCTTCCTTCGCGGAAGCCGGGGTTTTTTCTGTTCGAGCGAAAAGCCTTGCTTCGATTTTAAACCACCACTAATTAAGTCGCTATTCCGGAGTTTCTATTTCGCAAGAAATCGAAATCTTCGATGCCGAGTTGACCAACAACAGACAAACAAACGAATGATTACCCCTCTTCTTCCTAGCTGGCGCAAGTCAGTTCGACACGGTCTTGCCGCCGCCGGCCTGGCCTTGATTACAATGACGCCAGCCTACTCGGGCAGCGTGGTTGCGACTTCCGAAACCAAAGAATCTTCCTCCGCCCTGGAGCAGTGGTGGAATGGCAAATACGCGAGCGGCAACTGGTTCGGTGTGCGCGACACGCTCGAGGATCACGGCGTCACCTTCGACGGTAAATGGCGTGGCACATTTTACGGAATCACCGGCGGCGGTGTGGATGCGACCGGCCGGCACAACGTGGCGCGCGGCGCGTTCGACGAGGAAATCGTCCTCGGCATGAAACTCGACTTCGCGAAATTGTTCAATAGCGAGGCGCTCGAGGGCCTTACCGCCTACGGCTCCGTGCGTTACCGCGACGGCTACAACCCGAACAATTACGTCGGTGCCTCAAGCCTCTTCCAGCCCTCGCGCTACCAAAGCGGCACCGAGTGGCGCCTGATGCCATTTTACCTGACCTACACAACGCCCGAGCTTTTCGGGGTGAAGGATTTTCTCACCATCTCCGGAGGCTGGCAGAATCCCTATGAATTCTTCCTCGATTCGCCCGACTCGAAACTTTTTACGAACAACTCGATCGGCACCGCCAAGGGTCTCGGCGCGAACATCTCGTGGGGAAGCAGCTACGCCGCATGGGGTGGATTCCTCAAGGTGAAGCCGACGGATTGGTATTATGCGATGGCGGGACTTTATGAAGCGATTCCGGAAGCCACGGTTTACTCGAACCACGGTCTCGATTTCGCAGGCTACGCGCAGGATCCGAACCAGAACGGACTTTTCGCGGTTGCCGAAACCGGTCTGACTCCAAAGATCGGCGCCTCCAAGCTGCCCGGTAAATATGTCGTCGGCAGCTATTACTACGGCCTTGAGAATACCTCGTATTTCGGCCAGACCTATGACGCCAAATACGGCTTCTACTGGCAGGCGGACCAGATGCTCTTCCGCGAGCCGGCCAAGGAGGAATCGGCTCCGCTGGCCAAGGGACCAGGCGACGGCAAAGCTGTCGCGGACGGGAAATCCTTCAAGGAATACAAGACGGTGGAGACAGAGAAAGCGAAACTGAGCGATCAGGGTCTCTACATGATCAACCTGGTCACCTACGCCCCGAAGTATGACAACGTGACGCCCTTCTTCTTTTATTCGGGCCTGATTTACAAGGGCCTCATCCCGACCCGCGACCAGGATCAGCTCGGCGTCGCGTTTTCCTACGGCAATTACAGCTACTACAAGATCGAGGCGGAGAACGAGGCGGGAACGTCAGTCCATCAGACCTACGAAGCGGCGGTCGAAATCGACTACCGCGTCCAGCTCACGAAGTTCGCTTACGTGCAGCCGTTCTGGCAATACATCATCCGCCCCAACGGCACCGGCCTCGTGGAAAATGCAAATATCCTCGGCCTCCACATGGGCGTAAATTTCTAGCGTCGGAAAAATCGCACGCGGGGGCCACGCATTCTGCCAATTCGTTGGTCGGGACAGCCGGCCCGGCCGTGTGTCCCTCGTTAAATCTCCCCGGCGAGGGGTGAGAGTATGTCTTCCGCGATGTGCGCAGCCTTGCACGGGAATTTCTCCCCGAAGCGCCCGCGGTCCCTCCCGCAAATGTGCCGCGAACGGTGAGTGGTGCGCGGCGAGCTACGGCGTCTTGTCGAAGCGGACGCGGACGCTCGTCTCGACCTGGACGACGCGGCCTTCGTGCACCGTGATGTGCACGGAGCCGAACTGCAGCGCGTTCACCTGGCGCTCGACCACTTCGAGCCAGCGGTCGTCGGGCTTCGGTTGCTCGCGCGTGGTGGGGGTATCAACGGGAACGGGGCTTGTGCTCATGCGATGACGATGGAGGAGAAATGGAGATGGGAGATTTTCTCGAAAACGATTCCAGGAGTGAATTGGCGGGAGTGGAAAGCCACTCGCAAAAGGGAATTCCTCCCGCCAATTCGTTTCCTCCCTGGGAAAGCAAGCCGGAGCCGCTGGCAAATCATAGACGATCTAATTAGTCGTATTTATGGGCGTTGCAAAGTGTTTTCTGTGCCGAAACATTATACCGGAAGGGCGATTGTTTCTCCCGCGATTGGGAAGGGGATATCGAGGAATTCCGCGACGAATTGATTCGCCGGAGCTTTGCGGACTTCGTCGGGCGTGCCGATTTGCTGGATGCGGCCTTTCTCGATGAGCACGACGCGATCGGCGACTTCGAAGGCCTCTTCCTGGTCGTGCGTGACGAAGATGGTGGTGAGCTTGATCCGGTCCTGAAACTCGCGCAGCCACCGGCGGAGTTCCTTGCGGACCTTGGCATCGAGCGCGCCGAAAGGCTCGTCGAGCAGCAG
>JAATET010000031.1 GCA_015655545.1 Chthoniobacterales bacterium
GTCGCCGTGCCGTGCGGCAGCGCCGGTTGATGGTCCAGATCGACTCGACAAAAATTCCCGTGTAGGCGGTGAAGGAGGGAAGCCGGGAAGTCACCGATGCATGGATCACGATCGTGTTGGATATGCATTCGAGCGCGTCACTGCATTTTTCTGCTTCGTGACGTTCTTCATTCGGGCGAGATCATGTCGCGCCATTCGCATAAATCCCTCGTCACTCGTCGGCAGCATGTCGAACGAGACCATCACGCAATCAATCTCAGGAACGGGGCGTTTGCTGGGAGGCATAACAACGAAGGGAAGCAGTTATTGTTCGTTGCGGCCTTGATCGGCCTTTGGCTTTGAGGGCCTAAGCCAACAACTGATGCTTCTCGATGCCGAGAGAAACAGCCGACTCAACAAGGAGACGTATGACGGGATTGCATCCCTTGAAGGTCATTCTCTCAAGCACAGACGGTCCGTGTTGTTCTACAAACCCGGCCATCAGTGCGTTGATGAATGAGCTGTTGGCACTTCGCACACCGGAGAAATCGAGAACGATCTCATGGCAGATGTCGGCGTAAGGATCCATGCGGCTCAGCCGAAATTCCGCAGCCATTGCGCCATCAGCCAACCCGGAGCCAAATTCCTCCGCAAGGTTGAGATCCAACTTCATCAGGTGAATGTAGCACCGCTCTTCCCGCTTGACAAGAGTCCGGCCCGAACCTTCGCGTCATGAAGGAGTTGCGCGAAATCGTTACTATCTTGCTGACGAAACGCGGCCACAACCAAGGTGCCTGGATAGTGGCCGTTATCTGGCAATATTTGTGACTCGGGAATTTCCGAGCCTGGCCGCAAAATAACAACTCCATTCCCGCTTACAACGAGGAGCCATCCGCGTGTTTGGCGAACGAGCTCGGACACCAGCGTCAAACCTACACCCTCATTCGTGGGATGTCCCTTGCTGGATACTCTTGGTTTAAGAGCCCTGAGGATTGCCGTGCAATCAGTGGACTCGCCGGCCCATTCCAAACCCGCATCAAGAAAGCTTTTCCGGATTCCGTTTCCGTTGTCGCCAACGGCTATCCTCACCAAGCCTTCTCCGCGGGTCACCTGCGCGGCGGCGTAGCCGATGCCTGCGCTGTGCTGACGGGCATTGTTCGCAATTTCCGTGAAGACATACCAAGCGAGGTCATAGAGCGACGCATTTGGATGGCCGTAGTCCTCGCCGCCGGGAGCCAAACATGTTGCCAGCTCATGACCCATGTCCTCGACATTGTGAGTCAATGCGCGAACGGGAACAAAACGACCGGCTGAATCATGGCGTTGAAACCGCTCAGGCAATTCGGCGCCGCAGGCCCGGAGAAAATCCATTCGTTGTAAATATCCGGTGATCGAACACTGTCCCAGATTGAGGAGCGTAACCTCGCGATGCTGCCGCAACCACCGGGTGGTTATTGCTGTCAGAGCGATAAGACCTCCTGGAGAAATCCGTCGCAACGGACCGAAGTCCAACTCAATTTTTTTCTGCTCCTCCACGGAGGATAGCATCGAGAGAAAAGACAGTAATGCTTTGGCGTGAATTTGAGGGGGCAACGAAACCAGCATGATGCAGCTGTCATCTTCGATTCGAAATGATGACTGCTGGCAAGCTCACTTTGCTCTCCTCCCCCAACCTTCAAATCCCGAAGCAAGCGTTTAAAACTTGTCAGACCCAAAAGTGCAGGGGAAATGCAACGGCAGAAAATCGCGTCAGGGAAAAAATCTGCGTAAGTCGCTGATTAATAGAAGTGCACCCCCCCGGGCTCGAACCGGGAACCAATTGATTAAGAGTCAACTGCTCTACCATTGAGCTAGGGATGCTCGATCCGCGCGGAACGCGCGGGGACGGTGAATCTACATGCCGGCCCGCGAATGCCAAGCGTGAAGTTGCCAGTGGAAGCGATCGCTCATAAATCGGATCCGCCCCGATCCACCGGCCGGCCGGAGGGGGAACTCCAGCGATCCGAGGAATCTCGAAAGACGGCTGACCTACAAAAGCCTTGACGCATCGGCGTGCCGGCTTAATTTCACGGCATCTTATCGAGAGTGGCAGAGGGACAAGGCCCGATGAAGCCACGGCAACCGGTTCGACGACGCGCGAGTGTCGGCGGGCGTCAGGTGCCAAATCCTGCTCCGCGGCGCAAGCCAAGGGGGAAGATGAGATGCGACAGTCCGTTGCCGGTCCGTCCAAGCTCACCCTTCGTTCCACCGCTCTCGATGCGATGCGAAAATCATGAGCGACAGACCATTCTTCAGTAATCTCAAGTGCCGCGAGTGCGGACGCCTGTATCCCAAGGAGGCGATCCATATTTGCGAATTCGACTTCGGCCCGCTCGAAGCCGCCTACGACTACGACGCGATCAGCGCGTCCATTTCCCGCGCCGCCATCGAGTCGCGGCCCAAGAGCATGTGGCGCTACCGCGAGCTGCTGCCCATCGATGGCGCGCCGACTGTCGGCGCCCAGGTCGGCTTCACGCCGCTCGTCAAGGCCGACCGTCTCGCCGCGCGCCTCGGCGTCAAAGAGCTCTACGTCAAAAACGACACCGTCAACTACCCGACTTTGTCTTTCAAGGACCGCGTCGTCTACGTCGCGCTCAGCCGCGCCTGCGAGCTCGGATTCAAGGTCGTCGCATGCGCCTCGACCGGCAATCTCGCGAACTCCGTCGCCGCGAACGCCGCCGCCGCCGGCCTCACGAGCTACGTGCTCATCCCGTCGGATCTCGAGCGCAGCAAGGTCGTCAATTCGCTCGTCTACGGCACGAACGTCATCGGCATCGAGGGTCCCTACGATCAGGTAAACCGCCTTTGTTCCGAGATCGCCGGCAAATATGGCTGGGGATTCGTGAACGTGAACCTGCGCCCCTATTACGCCGAAGGCTCGAAGTCGATGGGCTTCGAGATCGTCGAACAGCTCGGCTGGAAAACGCCCAGGCACACCGTCATTCCGATGGCCAGCGGCTCGCTGCTCACGAAAATTCACAAAGCCTACACCGAGTTCGCGAAGGTCGGCATCATCGACGCCGAGCCCTTCAGCGTGCACGGCGCGCAGGCCGCCGGATGCTCGCCAATCAGCACCGCGCTCAAGAAGGGCACCGACATCGTGAAGCCCGTGCCGAATCCTCAAACGATCGTGAAGTCGCTCGCCATCGGCACGCCCGCGGACGGCTACTATGCCATCCGCACGATGAAGGAAACCGGCGGCAGCGCCGAGGATTGCACCGACGAGGAAGTGATCGAAGGCATCAAGCTGCTCGCCGAGACCGAGGGAATTTTTTCCGAAACCGCCGGCGGCACGACCGTCGCCTGCGCGAGGAAATTGATCGATTCGGGCAAGATCCCGCGCGACGAATCCATCGTGCTCTGCATCACCGGTCACGGCCTCAAGACGCAGGAAGCCATCCACGAAAAATGTGGCGCGCCGCGCGTCATCAAACCCAGCCTGCGCGAATTCGACGCCCTCGTGGCCGGCGAACTCGCCGACCTCGCCAAACTCGAAACCGCCACAGTTTAATCTTATGCCTCAAGTCCGAATCCCCACCCCGCTCCGCAAACTCACCGGCGACCAGGAAGTCGTCACCGTAGAGGGCGCGACCATCGCCGAGATTCTCACCAATCTCGACGCGACCTTCCCTGGTCTCAACGACCGCCTCTGCGACGAGCAGGGCAACGTCCGCCGCTTCGTGAACATCTTCGTCAACGACGAGGACATCCGCTTCCTCGAAGAGAAAGCCACGGTCGTCCAGGACACCGACGAAATCAGCATCGTCCCCGCGATCGCGGGCGGCTAGATTTTGAACAGGAGGAAACGGAGACAACAGAGACAAGGAATTTCCTCCGTTCTCTCCGTTTCCTCCTGTAAATTTTTCCCATGGCCGAACAATCAACCCGACTCTGGCTTATGTATCCGGCGCGGCTCATCCAGCGCCCGGTCATCCACGAGCTCAGCAAAAATTTTGCCCTGGTCACGAATGTCCGGCAGGCCAGCGTGACCGAGGAAATCGGGCTCGTCTCGCTCGAACTCGATGGTGAGCGCGAGGAAATCAAGCGCGCCATCGCCTGGCTCGAAGAGCTCGGCATCAAGGTCGAGCCGGTCGAGATCCAGACCATCGAAGGCTAGCCCCCGTGTCCGCTCCTCGTCCGCGCGTGCTGGTCGTGGACGGCCACAGCATGATCTTCCAATGGCCGGAGCTGCGCGCGCTCCACGCCAAAACGACCGCCTCCGCGCGTGAGCATCTCGCGCGATTGCTGACCCGTTACCAGGATTCCTCCGGCACGCACGTCTGCGTTGTCTTCGACGGCAAGGGAGACCGGAGCACCGAAGAAAAAAATCCCGGCGGCATTCAAGTCTTCTATTCCGGCAGCTCGAAGACTGCCGACTCCGTGATCGAGCGCATCGTCGCGGCCTATTCCGCGAAATATGAAATCGTCGTCGCGACCGATGACAACATGGAGCGCACGACGGTCGAGACTTTCGGCGGCTCGTGGATTTCCTCCGAACAGCTCGCGCTCGAAATGCGCGGCGCGGATGCGGACGTGTCCGCCCGCATCGACCGGCTCAGGCGCCGATAGCTATTTCGCCGCGGGGAAGCCCGACATCACGAGCGCGACCGCGCGATTGATGCGCGTCTTTTGCGCTTCGTAAGGCTTGTCGCGATTGACGCGCGAGCTGACCGCGCCGCGCCAGAGCGATTCATGATCGATCGCATCCTCGGCGTCGACCACCAGCGTGCCCACTTCGTAGCTCGTTGTGGGAACGCTATTGACCGCCTTGATGAAATGACGCTCGGGCGCGCGATTCGTTCCAAAATATTGGTCGATGACCTGGGTGGTGGCACCCGCTTTGTAGAGCATGATGAAGCTCACCTCGAGATCGCCGCCTTTGGCCACGAGCTTGTAGCCCTTTTTCGCGAGCGTAGCGTCGATGTCGGACTTGGCCAGATTGAGATAGAGATCCTGATTGTTGTAGGGATTCAGTTCCGAAGCGCCGGGGAGCGACCAGTGATAGGTCCTGGCCTTTTCCACCCGCGCCAGATCGCCTTGATCGTAAGCGACGGCGACGATCTTCGGCTGGCTCGTCACGCAACCGGTGACCGCAAAAAGAAAAGAAATTCCGAGGAGGGAAAACGCACGCTTCATGGCCCGATGTGTAGCCGCTCGCATGGAAGACGTGAAGCGCTTTCGGCGGCTATTCCAAAGCGGCCGCCCGATCGCGATTTCGCCAGACGGTCGCCGCGCTCTTCATCCGAGTGAGGATGTAATAGACGGTCTGGCTGCGCTGGCGCACGAGATCCGCGCCGACGATCTTCGGCACGAAATCCGCCGGCACTTCGAGCACTTCCTCGATCGTGCGGCCTTCGAGTCCCTTGCAAAGAATCGAGGTCATCGCCTTGGTCAGTGTCTGCACCTGCGGTCCGAGCGTCACTCGGTAATGCGTGGTGCGATCGGGATTCACCTTCAAAAAAACGCCGACCGTGTCGGTGCATTCCTCGTCCTTGCGCACATCTTCGAGATCGAAGGTCTCGCCTTCGCGCGGCCCCTGGCTCTTCGCCTGATCCGCATACGTGATGAGCGTTTCACGCTTCTCCAGGTCGGGAAGCGCTTCGAACAAATCAACGATCTGCTGCAGTTTCGGCGGATACATTTTTACAGGAGAAAACAGAGGGAACGGAGAATGGGAAGCTCTCAGTTTTCTCCGTTGCCTCCTGTAAAACTACGCGCCCTTCTCGATCGGCGAGCGCACGCGGTTGCCCCACTCCGTCCAGGAGCCGTCGTAGTTGCGCACTTTTTCGTAACCGAGCAGATAGGTGAGCACGAACCACGTGTGGCTCGACCGCTCGCCGATGCGGCAATACGCCACGACGTCCTCGCCGGGCTTGAGGCCCGCCTCGCCCTCGTAAATGTCCCGCAGCTCGTCCGCCGATTTGAACGTCCCGTCCGTATTTGCCGCGCGTTTCCACGGCACGCTTTTCGCCCCGGGCACATGGCCGCCGCGCAAGACGCCTTCTTGCGGATATTCGGGCATGTGCGTGACCTCGCCGATGAATTCCCCTGGCGAGCGCACATCGATGAGCGGCTTCCTTGCCTGGCTCTGTGCGAGCGCGTCCTCGTAAAAAGCGCGAATCTCATCGTCCCGGCGCTTTGGCGGCACGGGATATGCCGTCGGCGGGAAGCTCGGGATCTCGCGCGTGGTTTCGCGATTCTCGGCGACCCATTTATCGCGGCCGCCATCGAGAATTTTTACATTCTCGTGACCGAAAAGTCGGAAGGCCCACAGCGCGTAAGTGGCCCACCAATTCGACTTGTCGCCGTAAAAAATCACGGTCGTATCCTTGTCGATGCCGTTCTTCGCGCAGAGCTCGGCGAAGCCTTCCGGCGAGATGTAATCGCGCACCGTTTGATCCTGCAGATCGGAGCGCCAATCGATGTGCACCGCGCCGGGAATGTGGCCGGTGCTATAGAGCAGCACGTCTTCATTGCTCTCGACGATGCGCGTATTCGGCTCGTTCAGGTGCTCGGCCAGCCACTCGGTGCTGACCAGGGCCTCGGGGTGTGCGTAGGAACTCATGGGATGGGAAATTTAGTGCGGTCGTTCATTTTCGCCCGCCCTAGCCGCCGCTCAAGGCATTTCGCCGCTTATGACGCTTTCTTCCTCAGCCGGCTCGCGGTCGCACGCCACGCGAAATAGTTTGAAAACTACCGTCGTCCACCGCGCCAGCCGCCACCTCGCCGCTGACCGCCCCGCGCTGGCGGATCGCGCGGCACCGGCGGCTTCGCACGCTGATGGCTCGGCCGCGGCTGGCCGTGTTCCCGCGGCTCCGTCGAGGCTGCGTTGTAGTCGAAGCCTTCCGCTTTTTTGCGCGTGATGCCGCGGCCGATGAATTTCTCGAGCGACTTGAGCGGGCCGTAGTCTTCCGACGAAATGAAGCTGATCGCGTCGCCGATCGCCTGGGCGCGGCCGGTGCGCCCGATGCGGTGCACGTAGTCCTCGGAATGCATGGGAAAGTCGTAATTCACGACGTGCGAGATGCCATCGACGTCGATGCCGCGCGCGGCGATGTCGGTCGCGACGAGGACGCGCACTTCGCCGTCCTTGAAGGCCTTGAGCGCGCGCAGCCGCTGGTTTTGCGAACGGTTCGAATGCAGCGTCGCCGAGGTGATGCCGACCTGGTCGAGCTTGCGGGTGATCTTGTCCGCGCCGTGTTTCGTGCGCGAAAAAACAAGCACCATATTCATCTGCGGATCCTGCAGAAGATGGACGAGCAAAGCCGGCTTGAGGTGCTTGGGCACTTCGTAGGCGATCTGCGTGACGGTCTCGGCGGGGTTCGAGCGGCGGCCGATCTGCACGGTCTTCGGGTGGCGCTGGAATTCATGCGTGAGCGACTCGATTTCCTTCGAAAGCGTGGCCGAGAAAAGCAGCGTCTGGCGTTTCTGTGGGAGTGCTTTCACGATCTTGCGAATCGAGGGCAGGAAGCCCATGTCGAGCATGCGGTCCGCCTCGTCGAGCACGAGGAATTCCAAGGCGGAAAAATCCGCGCACCGCTGGCCCATTAAATCCATCAAGCGGCCGGGCGTCGCGATCACGAGATCGACGCCGGTGCGCAGCGCCTGCATTTGCGGGCGTTCGCTCACGCCGCCGAAGACCGTGGCGACGCGCAGCGGCAGATGCCTGGCATAGGCGGCGACGTTTTCGTGGATCTGCGCGACGAGTTCGCGAGTCGGCGCCAGCACGAGCGTGCGGGTGCGGGCCTGCCCGGCGCCGGCGCCGCCAGCAGCACGTCCGACTGCGCCTCGGGCCAGGAGATCGAGCATGGGCAGCGTGAAGGCGGCCGTTTTTCCGGTGCCCGTCTGCGCGATCCCGATGAGATCGTGTCCGGCGAGGATTTCGGGAATGGCCGCGGCCTGGATCGGCGTGGGTTCGGTGTAGCCGGCTTCCTGCACGGCTTTAAAAATGCGGTCGTCGAGACCAAGACTGAGAAAAGGCATCCGTCACTATGGGGATTGGGGCTATATCCGCACAGATTATTCGCGGAGCGCCGCCTCGACAGCGCCCGGCAGTGCCCGCGCCCCGTCGCCTCCGAGGGCGGCATCGATCGCCTCCAGCCGGCGGATGAGATCGAGCACGTCGCGACGCGCATACGGGCCGCCCGCGGCGGGACAAAAATGCGTGCGGCAGCCGAAAGGACGATACTCATAAATCATGCAGCGCGCGGTTTCCGGATGGAGCATCGGACACGCGCCGTCCGTGCGCTCGGGAAACTGCTTGCGGCCCGTGGCGCGGAAAGCTTTCGCCGCGAGCAGCGCTTCGCCCTTCGTCAAATACGGTGTCAGGCCCGTAAGCTTGAAATGGCAGCATTCCGTAAGCAGCGTGCAATTCCGTTCGATCGGCCGCCGCGCGAGCTCCGCATAGACGGCGCGCACCTCGGCGAGCGCGCGGCGGATTTTCTCGCGATCCGTTTTCATGTTTTCGCCATGGCCTGGCCCGCGATCCATCCGGTCGTCCACGCGGCCTGGAAATTGAAGCCGCCGGTGATGCCGTCGAGGTCGAGCACTTCGCCCGCAAAAAACAGCCCCGGTTGCACGCGGCTCTCCATCGTCTTGAAATCCACCTCGCGCAACCGCACCCCGCCGCAGGTTACGAATTCGTCCTTGTTCAGACTCTTGCCGGTCACGGGAAGTTCGGTTCGGGTCAGCCGCTCCGCCAGGGCGAGCGCATTGCTCCGCGGCAGGGTGGTCCATTTCACATCGGGTCCGATGCCGGCTTCCCGCACCAAAGCCTCCCAAAAACGCGCGGGCAGCGCATCGACCGGGCTGTTGCGGATAAATTTTCCGGGCTGCGAAGTGCGCCGCGACTGGAATTCGCCCAGCAGGCTTTCGCCCTTCCGATCCGGCAGCCAACTCACGCGCAAGGGGAAATGGTAATCGAGCCGGTGCAGCGCCCTCGCTCCCCACGCGGATAATCGCAGCACCGCCGGGCCGCTCACGCCCCAGTGCGTCACGAGCAACGGCCCGCGCTCCCGCAGTCGCTCGCCCGGCACGGAGACTTCGGCGTCCTCGATCGCGACGCCCGGAAGTTCGCGCAGCCACGGCCTCTCCACATGGAATGTGAACAGCGAAGGCACAGGCGGCTCGATGGCATGCCCGAGTTCCTCGATCCAGCGGCCGTGGGCCGGCGTGCGGCAGCCGCCCGTGGCGATGCACAGGCGATCGCAAGCGAGCTCCGTGCCATCCGAGAGATCGAGAGCGAACCCGTTTGCTTCGTCGGGCCTCGCGCTCGTCACGCCGCCGTCGGGCCGCAGCTGGACGCGCGCTTCCTTCGCCGCATGGAGCAGGCAATCGACGACGGTTTCCGAAGAATTCGTGGCCGGGAACACGCGGCCGTCGGACTCGGTTTTCAACGTCACGCCGCGCGCGGCGAACCACTCGATCGTGTCGCGCGGCTGGAAGCGATGGAACGGCGCGATGAGTGCCCGGCCGCCGCGCGGATACCGCCCCGCGAGCGCGCGCGGCTCGAAGCAGGCGTGGGTGACATTGCAGCGGCCGCCGCCGGAAATACGCACCTTGGTGAGAAATTGCCGCCCGCTTTCGAGCAGCACGATTTCGTCGTTTGGAGCGGCCTCGGCGCAGGCGATCGCCGCGAAAAACCCCGCCGCGCCACCGCCGACCACCACGATTCGCAGATTCATCGGGAGGCGGAATTTCGAGCTCTGTTTCAGGGATTCGCGCGGTCGCCGGATGGCGGCGCGTTTTCACCCAGCGAAATCAACGGCGTGGATTCCGCCGGCCCGCTCGCTGCCGGACCGGAAAAAACTTTTCGCACCAACCGGGACAGGCCGCTCTCCGCGGAATCCTGCTCGGCATTCGCCTCGCGCAACGCTTTTTCCCAGGCGGGCGCGAAGCCCGGAGCCTGCTCGCGCATGCGGGCGACGGCCGCCTCATGGATTTGCAGCTGCCGCGCCTCGGCGCGGCCGGGCTTGCCTTGCAGCGCGGCGAAGTTCACCCGCAGCGTCTCGTTCTGCTCCTTGAGCGCGGCGAGTTCGTTTTCCAGCCGTTCGCTGCCGCTGGCGGTGATTTTGAGATGCGTATTGATGTGGCGCTGCAGCTCCGCGGTCTCGGCTTTCCACCGCGCGATCTCGCGCCTGAAATGCCCGCGGGCGGTAAATGCATTTTTGAGCACAAACCCCGCCACCAACAGGCCCAAAGCGAGCCCCCAGGTGAAGGGGCTTTGAATAATCGGCCAGACCCAGTCCATTCCCCAACGCTAAAAGGAGTTCCCGCCGGGGCAAATCGAAATCGCGTCGCTCGCGCTAAATCTGCCCCAGCAGCATCAGGATGATGAGAATCAACAGCACGAGACCCAGTCCTCCGCTCGGGTAATAGCCCCAGCGGGAGCTATGGGGCCAGGTGGGCAGCGCGCCGAGAAGCAGCAGGATGAGAACGATGATCAGGATGGTGGGCATAATTACCTCTCCCTAGCTTCGTATTTCGCCCGATCCATGGCTGTGCCCTGGAAAAATGCGTCTGAAGTCGCTCCGCGGGCGTATCCATTTCGCATGGCGCTTCGTTTCGCATTTCCGGGCCTGAGCCTGGCCTGCACCCCGTCCCTTTGATGGAAAATGGCATTCGCTCACTCATCCGGCGCCGCTCGACAAAAACTGGCGGGAAAGCAAGAAGCCCGGAGAAAAAAATGAAAAACCGAACAGATTTCCGGCGCGCATAAAGAGCGGTCAAGCTGCACCGGAGACGAGGCGGCGCAAGTTCAGCCGCGTCGTCCCTGATGGATCCTTCAAGGAAATCCCCGACTGGCCCCGACCATGCCACGATGCGAAATTGAGCGAAAATCCCAGTTATGAACGCTCCCAAAACATCCCGCGAACGCCAGATCGATACCGAAGCCGAAGACCATGCCGAGGAGACCCGCTACGCCGTCGAGCATGGCGGCAAGGAAAAGCATCCCGAGCAGAAGCAACACCCCGAGCGGCAGCCCTCCGCCAGTCATAAGCCGGAGCCGCCCTGGCAGATCGATTGAACGGAGAAATCTTCCGGACTTTGACAAGGAATGCGCTCGCCTGGCGGGGCGCATTCGTGGGAGGTTTTCGCGCATGAAACAAAAAGCATCCGCAGTCTGGACCGGCACTCTCACCGAGGGCAAAGGCACTCTCACCACCGGCTCCGGCGCGCTGTCCGAGACGCCTTATTCCTTCCGCACGCGCTTCGAAGGCGAAAAGGGCACGAATCCTGAGGAGCTCATCGGCGCGGCGCACGCGGGGTGTTTCTCCATGGCCTTTTCCATGATCCTCGGCCTCGCTGGCATCACGCCCGAAAAAATCGAGACGACGGCCACGGTGACGCTCGAGAAGCAGGACGACGGGTTTGCCGTGACGGCCAGCCATCTCGACGTCACGGCGACGATTCCGGGCGTCGATGAGGAGGTATTCCAGGATCTCGCGGGCAAGGCGAAAGCCGGCTGCCCGATCTCGAAGCTGCTCAACGCGACCATCACGATGGACGCGCGGCTGGCGTCGTAGAAAATCGCGTCGAAACGGCTTGGTCGCGTGGGGCGTCGGGCGTCGGTGGCGTTTCCTGCCGCATCGCCGGCCGGCCGGTCTCGAGGTGAGCCTGCGCCTCAGGGCCGCGCCGTAATGGCTACATGGGTCCGGAGTTTGCGGCCTGCG
Organism: Chthoniobacterales bacterium; assembly: GCA_015655545.1. Lineage (GTDB taxonomy): Bacteria > Verrucomicrobiota > Verrucomicrobiia > Chthoniobacterales > JAATET01 > JAATET01. The sequence goes on from JAATET010000031.1 coordinate 11,691, forward strand.
TCTTGATTTTTTGCAACAGCGGCCCGAATTGTCCGGACCAAAGGCCGAGCATCTTGCGATTTTCCTCGAAGCCCGCTTCGCCGGCATCGGTCACGCGCGAGACACGGGTGCCGAGGCGGTAGTCGTTGCCCGACAGCGGCGTCATCACGAGTTTCACGCGCACCGAGGTCGTGGTGCCATAGCTCCCGTAGAGCAATTTTCCAAAGCCGCCCGCGGGTTTGTCGAAAGAGATGGAATCCGGGTAGCTCATCGGGCCGGGCGTGTAGCCGTATTGGGCGAAGACGGTTTGCGCGGCGGAAATGAGCGCGGTGACATTGGTATTCGGCACGGTCACGGCGCCCATGCCGCCGGAGTCATCGACCGGCGTGGCGAGACAGCCGGCCAGCAAGAGAACAAGCGCGCACAAAGAGAATAGGGAGAATGGTCGTTTCACGCAGGCAGAATGAGCGGCGGCGGGAAATTCAGCAAGTTCGACGCGACCACCCGGGCCGAAATTATTTTTTCGCCCCGGGAAACTCCACGCCGATGCCAATGCGGCGCAGACTTTTTTGCACATCCCTTTGCAAGGCGGAGTAATCGCGATCGCGGAGAAGATATTCTTTGGCCAAGGGCTCCGAATTTTCCCCGGGCCGCAAGTTGCCCACCGCGCGAACGTAGTTTTTGATCGACGTGCCTTTGCCGTCGCCATCGAGATGGTAGAAATAGTAGGTCAGCGCGACGGCGGACGCATAGTTCAACGACGCTTCGTTGCCCTCGGTCAAAGCCGCCATCCAGGCCTGGCTGTCGATGGTCATCAAGTTTTCGAGCGGCACCATTTGGAATCGCCCTTCGGGGCCTTGCTGGGACAAAAATGCCCGCAGGCGCTTGTCCTGCTGCAGGAAGGAAAAGTGACCGTTGTCATACTTGGCAAGCTCGACATAGACCGCCGAGCCTTCGATGAACCAGACCGGCAGCCGGTCGAGCCAGTGGTTCATCATCTGGTGGGTGATCTCGTGAACGAGCGTGGCGTAGTCCTGGGCTCTGTAATCCACAGTCACTTGAGAGCCGAATATCTTCACTCCAAGGCTGTCCAGGGGCAGCATGAGCGCCTTGGCGCGAGTCGTGTATACGCCCGAGGAGCCTTTCGGCCCGCCCGTGTCATAATAGTCCGAAGCATGTGTGAAAATGCGCGCCTGGAATTTTTTGCGCTGATTTTCGGGGGCGGGCTTGAAATCGAGCGGGAGCAGGCAATTCACCAGCCACGTGGCTTCGAACACGCGGCTGAATTCCCGCACGAGATTCGCACCCAGCATCGAATCGCACACGAATTCGTAGTGCTCGGACTCGTAGATGAATTCCTTTTTCGCCGCATCCTCGCGGATCGTTTGGACGACGGGCGTGGAGTTCAGCCCGACCGTGCGCGGCCAGTCCGTCTCGGCAGGGGGATTGGGGCTTCCGATATTTTCGCCGCCGGCGGCAGCGGGTTTCGACTGCTCCGCGATCCAGCGCCGGTCCGGCTCGGACAGGCTGCCCAAAGGCACGATCACCTCGCGGCCGTCGCGCCCCTTGAGCGCGGCCTTGTCGCCATCGACACGCTCCAGGGCGGCTTCCATTTTTCGCTGCTGCACGTCCGTCCAGGTGCGAAAAATCGGCGCTCCGGACTCGGCGGCAAAAAGGGAGCCGAGGCAAAAACCGATCGCGACGAGCAGAGGGAACCGCACGGAAAATGTGTGACACACTCGCGTGAAGTCGGCCACGCAAAATCGCCGCGGGGCGGTGCTTGCTGACGGCGGACGATTCGCGAAGGATGCGCTCCGCGATGTTCCAAAAGTTTTGGCAATTTCTCGCCGCGCTCGGCATCAACTTCATCCCCGCGGGCGGCTTCTTTTTTGGCGGCTGGTCTGCGGGCACGACGCTCGGCGTCTATTGGTTCGAAAATGTCGCCGCCTCGCTGCTCATTGCGCTGCGGATCGTGCTCCACCGACGACTGGCCCCGCGGCAGGGCCATATCCACTACGAGCCGCGCCAGGGGACGTCGAAAGGCAACGGCTCGCTGCTCGCATATTTTTTGCCGATCAGCCTCATCTTCTCCTTCGCGCATGGCATTTTTCTGGCGGCGATTTTTTTGGTGCTCACCGCCAGGGGGCATGGCGCCGAGGTCGAGCTCAACGGGCGAGAGTTGCTCCAAGGCTGCGAACTCATGCTTGCCGTGCTCGCGACAAATTTCCTGATCGACCTCTGGAGCCTGCGCCAGCGGCCTTTCGCATGGATCGAATGTCTGACGGCGGTGAATCTAAGCCGCGTCCTGCTGGTGCATGTGACCATTGTTTTCGGCCTCGCGGCCGCCGCTTTCACGGGCATGAACAAAGCTTTTTTCGGCCTGTTCATCGGACTCAAGACGTTGAGCGATCTCGCCGGACTTTTTCCGCGGTGGAATCCTGCCGTTCCTCCGGCCTGGCTTTGCCGCGTCATGGACAAACTGCCCAAAGCAAAAGCCGGCGAAACCTTCGCCGAATATTTTTCCCGCGATCAGGTCGAAGAGCTCGCGCGGCGCGCGAGAAATGAAAAACCCGCCTGACCCGGAAGGACGGCGCGCGGGTTTTTTTGGGGCTGCGCGCCGTGAGGACTAGTTCTTGTCCTTTTTCTTTTTCTTGTTGCCGCCATTGCCCTGCTGCTGGCCGGAACCGCCGCCTTGAGGCTTTGGCTTGGCCTGCGACTGGTGGACTTGCGGCTGCTTTTGCTGCTGAGGCCTGGCTTGCTGGGGTTTGGCCTGTTGCGGTTTAGGCTGTTTTTGCTGCGGTCTCGGCTGTTGCTGATGCTGCTGCGGTTTAGGCTGTTGCTGAACATGGGGCTTGTTCTGCGGCGCGGCCGATGGTTTGGACGGCTGCTGTTTAGGCCGGTCGAGATGGTTCGCGGGTTTTTTGGATGGGTTGTTATTCCCGCCTGATTTCGAGGGAGCTGAGGAAGGCTTGTGCTTGTGCTTGGGCTTGTCTGCGTTCTGCCCGGGAGCCCGGACGCTTGGGCTCTTGTTCGAGCTATTCGGATGCTTGTTCTTGCCGGCATTCTGTCCGGACTGGCCGTTGACGGCTGGCGCGGCCGTCGTGGGCTGGTTATGGCGCTTCGGATTTCCGGGCTTGTTCTTTCCGTTGGCCTGGCTGCCGTTTCCGTTCGGGCCTTTATTCGGATTTTTGTTGTTCTGATTCTTTCCGGCATTGGCGCCGTTGTTGCCAGCGCCCGGAGCGCGCACGGCGGCATTCGGATGCTTCACGTTATTATTTTTCCGATTGGCCACGTTGATATGGCCTGGCTTGGGAACTCTGGCCGGACGCGCAGCTGCACGGTTGGCGTGCTGGCCATTCTGGGCGTTCGGATGACGCACTTGAGCGTTAGCCCGGGCGATGCGGGCATTGCCGAGATTCTGGCGCTGGCGTTGGGTGAACTGGCGACGGCTGTTTGGGCTGGCCTGCCAGCGGTTCACGTTTGAGTTGTTCGTGAAGTTATTGATGTTTGTGTTGTTGACCGTGGTGTTCACGATATTGACGTTGCCGTCGCGATAGCCGCGGTCGTTCCAGCGGTTGTGGTTATTCCAGCCGCAGTCGTTGCCGTAGTAGACGCCGCGTCCGCCCCAATCGCAGTCGTAGTTCAGCCAGGCTCCGACCGCAAAGCCGGCGCCGAAGGCGAGCACGGGGCCGTAGTCGGGCTGGTAGTCACGCACATAGACGATCTCGGGATCGTATTGCGGGACGTAGATCACGTCGGGCTCGGTCGGCACGATGCGGATTTCCTGAGTTTGCTTCTCGACGACGACGGTTTGTTGCGGAGTGTTCGTGAGATTGCCCTTGGCCTTGGCCTCGCCGCGTAGAGCCTGAATGGCGTTCATCACGTCGGCGGGCTGCTCGACGAAGGCTTCGCCGAGGGAGTTTGTCCACTCGAGGTTGTCGTCCATCCATTTCAGGACGTCGGGATAGCGTGCGAGGCCTTTGACGCTTTCATCCCAAGGCTGGTCATCGACGTTGGCGTCGTCGCCATTTTGGTTCAAATATCGGGTCGCGAGCGTGATGTCGGACGGCACTGTGGAGGCCGGCAGAATGAGCGCGACGAGTGCGTCGGGATAGAGCGCGATCGGACCGAGAAGATCGTTCAGATCGTCGGCGGAGAGGGTCTGTGCGGAACTTTCCTGCGACGTTTGGGAAGGCGGCGGGGCAGTCTGCGCGTGGAGGGGGGCAGTCGCGAACAACGCGACCAGGGCGAGGCTCGGCGCGATTTTTTCGTGCAAGCGGATGAGCTGGATTTTCATGGGATTGAATAGAGAAAATTGGCGGGGCGGAGCGGGTTTCGGATTTTCGGAACGAGTGCTTGAGAAATCGCATCTCAACGCGGATGCAGATGTATGTTTCATGGATCGTGGATGTGTTCAGGTCTCTTAACGTGCGGGCACACGAGTTCATTCATCGCAATTTCGCTTGGCCGAAAGGCGAAGGTGCGGACCGTCAGACAACCGCCGGATGCCGGATCTCGGGCTGGCCGCAGAGTCGCTTCGAGAGATCGACCGGATCCCCGACCTGCACCTCTCGCGGATCGATTTGGTAAGACCAGACTTCGAAATAGGTGAGGTCCGCCTGACCGTAGAGCGTGGTAAAGGCGCAATTCACCGCGTCGTAGCCCGTGGAAATGCGGATGCGCCCGGTGCGGGGCACATTGAAGCGCGCGTCGAAGACCTGCCACCTGCCACCCATGTAGACTTCGAAGTAGGCGTGGAAGTCCTCCGGCGTGCCGGGATTTTGAAAGCCGATGTCCGGCACGTATCCGCTCACGTAGCGCGCCGGGAGATTGAAGGTGCGGCAGAGCGCGATGGCGGTATGCGCCATGTCGCGGCAGACGCCGTAGCCCCGCATGATGATGTCGTGCGCGGAGAGAAACGGACTGCCCGAGAGCGTGCGGTATTCGATATTCTCATGCAGCCAGTCGCAGATGCCCTGGACGCGTGCGAGACCGTGTGGCAGCCGCCCGAATTGATGCCACGCGAAGTCGAGCAGTTTGTCGGAATCGCAATATCGCGTCGGCAGCGTATAGCGCAGGATCGAAGGGGGCAGCAGATGCGGCGGGACCGGCTCGTCGAGCAGGTTGAAATCCTCGCGGAGGCTGGAAACTCGCACGATCGCGTCGTAGCGCAGCACGTTGCGCCCCGGCACCAGCTCCATGCGGTAGATCGTATTGCCGTGGTCGTCCTCGAACTGCGTGGCCGACAAATCCGGCTCAAAACTCACGCGCTCCTGGCGAATGTATTGCCGCTCGTCCTGCTTCGGCTTGAAAGCCAGCAGGATCGGCGTATGCACGCTCGTCTCATAGACCAGCTCGCATCCCACCCGCACGGCCAGATCGAGCGCCGGAGCGAATAATGGCGAGGTCTTGATCATGAATGGAGCGCTGCGACCGAGGTGCCTGCCACGCAGGACGGCATTCACCATCTCACCCGCCTCGCCGTTCCAGAAGCTTTTCTTCCGGTGCGCGTGCCATAAGGCCAAAAGTTCATGCAAATCCGATTGCGAGAGAACGTGGATTTCTCCCCTATGCGACTTGCGCATTCCTCCGTTGCCGCTCACCTTAATCGAAAGTCTCGACTGCCATGATCAATCACACCGACCTCATGATTTCCGAGCGCTTTGCCTCCGGGCAAACGACCGTGGATGAGCTCATCGCTCCCCTGGTCGAACAAGCGGCCGATTCTTCGAGCCTCGTCGTCGGTTACGGGATCAATCAACCGGGCGACCGCGCGAAGATGATTCCGTATTTCCACGTCTGCGGGACGAACAGCGACCACGCCCCCGTCCGCGCCCTGCTTGTCGGCGGCTGGGTCGGCACCGAGATCGTCACCCCCTATGCGCTCGCCCGGCTCATCGCCGCCCTCGAAGCCGTGGCGCCGCTGGCCGCCGGCACCGAAGTCACGGCCTATCCCGTCGCGAATCTTGCCGCCCATCGTGAAGGCGTTTTCGCCACCACGGAACAGGCCGGCCAGGCAACCTGCTGGGAGGAATCGCCCATCGACCACGTCCGCGTGCTCGAAAACGAGCTCAAGCGCTACGACTACGATTTCGTCTTGCTGCTCCGCCAAAATCCACGCGCCCTCTCCGCCGATGTCGAGGCCTGGTTGCCCACGAAGCCCCAGAAAAACGTCTTCTCCGAGGCGCTCGAGCGCTACGCCGCGACGGATCCGTATTTCAAATGGCGCGCGAACCCGAGCGCCCCCGTTTACGCGCGCAATTTCACGCCGATTCCAAAAAGCAGCCGCCAGCCGGTGGAAATCACTGTCGGACTCGCCGCCGCGAAATCGCCTGTCGATCAAGCCAACGAGGCGATCGCCCTCGTGCTCAGCCTCCTGCATGCCGCCCGCCACGCCCGTAGCGAAGGCCTCTTGTAGCTCTCGGCAACGTTTTTCGCCGTGGTCGTGCGATTGACAGCGCGCCGAATCCGCAAAAGGCTTCTCCCCGTGATCGAATCCCCCATCGACCAAGCCCGCCGGATCAACCGCACCTGGATCGTCCATGGAAACTTGTCCGCGGATACCGAACGGTATCTTGCCCTTTTGGAAAGCCGGCGGCCCGAATTGCTCCGCGAAGTCTGCGAGCGCGCGGTGGCTTCGACACGCATCGCATCGAAGGAGCAGCGCGACCCCAAGCCGGATTTTTACGCGGAGATCTTCCGCCATGCCACGCAAGAAGAGCGGGCCGAATATCTCAACAATCATCCCTGGACCCAGAAGCTCCTCGCCCGGCTCTGGACCAATGAACTTGCCGTCGCGCGGAACCCGCCGGACAAATCCTAGGCGGCCCGATTTTCCACGAAACCTTTCGTAAAAAGTAAAACCCGCCTCCGTTTCCGAAAGCGGGCTTTAAGGTTTTGGCACCTGCCGCCACGCTACCTCGCGGAGCCATGAAAGCAAGCCGCTACTTTTCGAAGCACCACACGTAGAGGCCGAAGGCCACATGCAGCACCACCGCCAGCGTGCAGAGAATAATGGTCAGAAAAATTCTCGGGTAACGAAGGTAATGATACCATCGATCGGGCGGGCGTGGTGGAGGCATCGGAGTTGCGAACACATTAGCAGCATGCCGGCCGGCGACAAGCGAAGGGGCCCGCGGACGCTGCGTCATGGGGCTTCCGCGACATCGAGGTATTGCTCGCGGAAAAGCACCCACGTGTCGTTCGCATCCTCGAGGCTGTTGCGGCGCGCGATATTCAGCGTGATCTGCAGCTCCTGCAGCGCGCGGTCGAAAGCACTCCGCTCGGGCCGCCGGCTCATTCCCAGCTCCTCGCGCAAGACAGCCGTCGGATACGGATCGTGGCGGAGAACGGCGTAAATTTTCTGCGCGAGGGCGCTGCATTCCTTCAGCGGACGATGGTGCTTCGGATAATGACTGGCGCGCAGATGATCCATGCTCATCAGCACCGCGAGCCCGCCGGAAATTTTGCCGTAAAAAATCTCGTCGGGATAAATGGCGGGCAGCTCGTTCTTCCAGCCCCAGATCGCGGTCACGCGCCGGCCCCAGCCTTTTTCACCGGGGCGTCGCGTCGGCAGATCGGTCGCATCCCACAAGCTCGGCATGCGTCCTTTCGCGTCCGAGAAGATCCCGCAGAGCCCGACCTCGAGCACGAAGGCCCGGGCCTGCTTCAACGTTCGGATGGAATGGGTTTTGCGACGCGTCATTCAAATAACTTTCCGTGAAAGGCCGGGGCCGTCATGGTGAATCGGACCATGCCGGATGCCGAACCGAATCTGCGCGAGCTCAAAAGCCGCGCCCAACAGCTCAAGCCCGCCATCCGCCTCGGCAAGGCCGGATTGACGCCCGAATTTCTCGCCGCCTTCGACGAGACGCTGCAGCGCCTGGCCCTCGTGAAGCTCCGCTTCGAGGACTTCAAGGACGAGCGTAAAACTCTTTCCAAACAACTCGCCGAGCAAAGCGGCAGCCGCCTCGTGCAGCAGGTCGGCCACACTGCGGTCTTCTACCGCGCGAAGGCCGCTCCGGCTCCAAAGACGGAAAGCGCCGCCGCCGACGAAGTCTAGTGGTGGTGTCCGCCCGGGCCGTGGACATGGCCGTGGGCGACCTCTTCCTCGGTGGCGTCGCGGACGTCGCGAATCGTCACGTCGAAGTGCAGCGTCGCGCCCGCAAGCGGGTGATTCGCGTCGAGTGTAACCTCATCGCCCTCGATTTTTGTAATCGTGACGACTTGCCGGCCGTGGCCGCCACTCGCGTGGAGCTGCATGCCGATTTTGAGCTCGCCCACGCCCTGGATGCTCTTTTTCGGCACGACCATGAGGCTGGAATCGTCGCGCACGCCATAGCCATCCTCCGGCTTGATCGTCACCTGGAGGGAATCCCCCGCGCTTTTGCCGTCGAGTTCCTTCTCGAGGCCGGAAATCAACTGCCCCACCCCATGGAGATAGGTGAGCGGATCGCCGCCGTCGGAACTGTCGAGGACCTGCTTTTTGTCGTCGGTGAGCGTGTAGTCGATGCTGACCACTTTGCCGGTGGAGATTTGCATGCGGGAATCCTCTCCGCAGAAATATGCGTTCGGAAGAAAATTTTCGTCCGCAGCTCGAAAACGCTCGCCGGAGTCAGTCGCCGATCTCCACTAATGGTGTGTTCATGCGCATCGTTTTCGCCTCCCTCGGCTCGCTGGGCGACCTCCATCCGATCCTGGCGCTCGCCGCCGCGAGTCGCGACCGGGGGCACGTGCCTGTCATCGCCGCCTCCGAGACGTATCGCGGATACGTGGCCTCGCTGGGCTTCGAGTTTCATCGCATCCGGCCCGACTTCGAGCCGGATCCCGTCGTGCTCGAGCAATTGTTCCATCCGCGCCGCGGGCCGAAGCATCTCATGTGCGAGGAGGTTTTTCCACGGGTGCGCGAGACCTACGCGGATCTGCTCGAGGCTGGCCGGGCGGCGGATTTTCTCGTGGTCGGCGAGCTGCTTTACGTCGCTCCGCTGGTCGCCGCCAAACTCGGGATTCCATGGACGAATGTCATTCTGGCGCCGACGTCGTTCCTGTCCGCCTGCGATCCGTGCGTGCTCGCGCCGGTTCCCGCCCTGCATGGCCTTCGCCATTTTGGCACCTGGCCGCATCGGTTGATTTTTGCGCTGGGCCGCGTCGTGACCTCGCGCTGGAGCGCGCCGCTGCGGGCCTTCCGCCGCGAGCTCGGTTTTCCCGCCGGACCCAGCCCGGTCTTCGACGGCAAGCATTCGCCGCATCTGGTGCTGGCGATGTTCCCGGATTTTCTGGCCGCGCCGCAGCCGGATTGGCCTGCCAAAGTCGTCCAAACCGGCTTTCCCTTCTTTGCGCAACCCAGCCGCCCCGGAAATGTGGAAAAATTGGAGGCGTTTCTGGCCGCGGGCGAGCCTCCCCTGGTTTTTACGCTCGGCTCGTCGGTCGTTCACATCGCGGAGAATTTCTACCAATCCGCCGCCGAAGCCGCCCGCGTGCTGGGACGGCGCGCCATTCTGCTGTCCGGAAAAAATCCATTGCCCGCCACGCTGCCCGAGGGCGTGATCGCCATCGACTACGCGCCGCTGGAATCGGTGCTGCCGCGCGCCGCCGCGGTCATTCACCAAGGCGGCATCGGCACCTGCGGAGAGGCCCTGCGCGCGGGCATTCCCTCGCTCGTGATTCCCTTCGGCTTCGATCAACCGGACAATGGCGAGCGCTTGCGCCGCCTTGGCGTCGGGAAAGTTCTTCGGCGCAACCGATTCTCCCGCGCATCGCTCATCTCCAGTCTGCGCGGGCTTTTGGGCGATCCAGCCATGGCGTCGCGGGCGCGGGAATTTTCCCGCCGCGTTCGTCCCGACATCGATCTCGCCGAATCCCTCGCGGCGATCGAACGCATCGGCTCGCGAAGCGGGACTTGATTTGCACGGCCGCCTGTTAAAGTCGGCCGGTGTCGCAACCGAACGCTCCCGCCGCCGATCCGTCCGAAATGAACCCGGAGCTGGAAACGAAGGCGCGCATGAAGCCGGAATCGCTCCTGCGCGCGGCGCGAATCTTTCGCTATCTCGCCCCGTATCGCATCCGGTTCGCCGGCGCGATCGCCACGCTGCTCGTCTCGACTTCGCTGGGATTGTCGTTTCCCTATCTCACCGGATTGCTCCTCGACGGATCGATCGCGCATCATCCCGCGGGCACGCCGGCGGGATGGACGGCGAATATCGATCTCATCGCCCTCGTGCTGCTCGGGACGCTCGGCTTGCAGGCGTTCTTTTCCTATTTCTCGACCTACTGGTTTTACCGCTGCGGCGAGAGCGCGCTGGTGGATCTCCGCCGCGAAACGTTCGGGAAATTGATCGGGCAGCCGATGAGTTTTTTCGCGCGGCGGCGCGTGGGCGAGCTGACCAGCCGACTGACGACGGATCTCACTTTGATCCAGGACACGCTCACGATGACGATCCAGCAATTCCTGCGGCAGACGCTGCTGATGACCGGCGGCATCGCGCTCGTCGCATTCACATCGCTGCGGCTCACGGGCTTGATGATCTCGACATTTCCCGTGTTGATTTTGGTGGCGATTCTTTTTGGAAAACGCATCCGCCGGCACGCGCGCGACGCGCAGGACCGGCTCGCGGATGGCGGCACGGTGCTCGAGGAGTCGCTGCAGGGCATCGCGAACGTGAAGGCCTTCGGCAACGAGCGCTTCGAGTTGGGGCGCTATGCGCATTGCCTCGCGGAATTTCTCAAGGTGATCATCAAGACCGCGCGGCTGCGCGCCTCGATGGTGTCGTTCATCATCTTCGGAATCTTTGGCTCGATCGTGCTCGTTTTCTGGTATGGCGCGCACCTCATGCAGGCGGGCCAGCTCACGTTCGGCGAGCTCACGCGGTTCATTCTCTACACGACTTTCGTGGGCGGATCGGTGGCCTCGTTTGCGGATGTTTTCAGCCAGGTGCAAAAGACGCTCGGCGCGACCGAGCGCGTGCGCGAACTGCTCGATGAAAATCCCGAGATCGATAGCGGGGCGGCCCCGGCGGGCGACGATGCGCCGCGGCTGGGCGGCGATGTGCGCTTTGAAAACGTGTCGTTTCATTACCCGTCGCGGCGGCAAAGCCAGGTGCTGCACGAGCTCACGCTGCATGCGAGGGCCGGTGAAAAAATCGCCCTGGTCGGACCGAGCGGCGCGGGAAAGTCCACCATCGTTTCACTCCTGCTTCGCTTCTACGAACCCGAGTCCGGAAGCCTGCTGATCGATGGCCGGCCGGCGACGGAATATTCGCTGAAGGACTTGCGCGGCAACATGGCGATCGTGCCGCAGGAAGTGCTGCTGTTCGGCGGATCGATCGAGGAAAACATCCGCTACGGCCGGCCGAACGCGACGCGCGACGAAGTCTTCGCCGCTTCGAGGCAGGCGGCGTGCCACGAGTTCATCGAGAAATTTCCGGAAGGCTACGCCACGCTCGTCGGCGACCGCGGCATCAAGCTCTCCGGCGGCCAGCGCCAGCGCATCGCCATCGCGCGCGCGCTGCTTAAAAATCCTTCGATCCTCATCCTTGACGAGGCGACGAGCTCGCTGGATTCCGAGAGCGAACATCTCATCCAGCAAGCGCTCGGCGTCCTGCTCGAGGGCCGGACCGCCTTCATCATCGCGCACCGCCTTTCAACGATCCGCAAGGTGGATCGGATTTATGTGATCGAGGAAGGCCGCGTGATCGAGGCGGGGACGCACGACGAACTCATCGCGCGCGAGGGCGGGACGTATCGGCGTTTGGTCGAGCTGCAGTTTGGAGCTCTCGAAACAAGCGGCTGAGCGTTATTTCGCGACGAGGGCGACGAGCGCCTTCGGCATGGGCGACGTGAAGCTCATCTCCTCGCCGGTTTTCGGATGCGGGAAGTGCAGCGCGGTCGCGTGGAGGGCGAGGCGTTTGGCGGCATTGGTTTTCGCGTCGTATTTCTCATCGCCGACGATCGGGCATCCGGCCTCCGCGAGTTGCACGCGGATTTGATGACGGCGCCCCGTCTGCAGCTTCAGCTCGACCAGCGAGCGCGTGCGATTCTCGGACAGCACCTGGTAATGCGTCACCGCGTGGCGGGTGTGCTCGCTTTTTTTAGCGGCGAAAACCTTGTGGCGGTTCCGCTCGTCGAGGTCGCATTCGAACGTGCCCTTTTTTTCCGGAAGATGCCCCTCGATCACGGCTTCGTAGGTTTTTTCCACGTCCTCCCAGCCGGATTGGAGCGTTTGCTTCGCTTCGGGAGTCTTCGCGAAAACCATCAGGCCCGAAGTCTCCTTGTCGAGCCGGTGCACGATCCACACCCGCTCGCGGCTGCGGCCGTTCCCCTGGCGCAAATAATCGGTGAGTTGAAAATAGGCGGTCTTCTCTCCCTCGTCCTTGCTGGCGATGCTCAGCAGATCGGCGGGCTTGTCGATGACGATCAAATGCGCGTCCTCGAACCACGCCTTCATGCCGCCGCCGAGCAGGGTCTTCGGCACCGCGTGGCGGTCGGAGCGAATCGCCACGATATCGCCAGGGACGAGCGGATGGTTGAATTGCGTGACGGGGCGGCCATTCACCGTCACCGCTTGGAATTTCAACCACGTGCGGATCTTGATTTTCTTTACCTCGGGCATCGTGGCGAAGAGATACGCCAGTAATTCGGCGGGAGCGGCGACCGTGCTCGGTTTGGACATTGGGACGATGCTAGCAGATTTTTTCGAACGCGCTGCAGATCGTATTTTCAGCGTCTTGCCCAGCGGAGTTTTGCCGAAGTGGCGCGCGGATTCGCACGGCATTCTTCGGCGGAGGGACGAATGACATCCTCCGCGATGGAGGAATATTGCCGCGCGCGCAACGCGGCCTGGAACGATTTTTTCACGCGACGATCCTCGCCGGAGTGAAAGGTGAGAATTGCCACCCGTCCGCCCGGGTTCAGGCATTCCGGCAGATGGCGCAGGAGCGTGTCGAGCGCGGTGAATTCTTCGTTCACGGCAATGCGCAGCGCTTGGAAAACACGACGCGCGACTTTATCGCGCTCGTCGTCGGAGACGTTCGGCAATGCGGAGCGAATCGCGGCGGCGAGATCGGTCGTGAGCGCGAAGGTTTTGCCCGCGAGCTTTGACGAAAGCACCGCGGCGCGCGGTTCGTCGGCGTTTTCCGTCAAGAGTTCCGCGAGGGTTTCCGGCCGCACCCGCGCAAGCAACGCGGCCGCGGATTCGCCCTTTTTCGGATTCATGCGCATGTCGAGCGGACCGGGATTTTTTAGGGAAAATCCCCGCGCCGGCGTGTCGATCTGCATCGAAGAAACGCCGAGGTCGGCGAGGATGCAGTCCGCGCCGGACAAACCCTCGGCAGCCAGCACGCGCTTCAGCCCCGCGAAGTTTGACCGCCGCGCGAGAAATGCCTGGGGGCCGAAACCCAGTGCCCGCAAACGCTCTTCGGTGCGCGGTTGCTCGAGCGGGTCGACGTCGATTCCGATCAGTCGTCCGCCCGGCGCGATTCGCGGGAGAATTTCCCGCGCGTGGCCGCCGTAGCCGAGCGTGCAATCGACCGCGACATCGCCGGGTTGCGGAGCCAGCGCATCGAGAATCTCCCGCAGCAAAATCGGCACGTGCATTCCGGCGGGTGTCTTGCCCGATGCGATGACGTGCGCGACGATTTCCGGATATTTGAGCGGATCGAGCTCCTTGTATTTTTCCTCGAAGCGGCGGGGATTTTTTCCGGCGTAGCGCGGTCGCCGACGGTGCGGGGCCGGAGCATCGTCGCTCACAGTTCGTTGTATTTCCTGTTCGAGCCTTTTGACCTAGCGACCGGATAGCGCTCGTTGTTGCGGGCGAGTTTCGTGCGGATGGCGGCGGCAAGGTCGATGCGACAATTATCCGCAAGCTCGAGGAGCAGGATCGCCACATTGGCGATTTCGGATTCGATCTCCGCACGGCGCTCGGTCACGCGTCGTTCGGATTGTTCGGCGCTCTGCCAGACGAAATGCTGGAGCAATTCACCCGCCTCCGCGGTGATGGCGACGGCGAGCTCCTTGGGGTTGTGAAATTGCAGCCAGTCGCGCGCGTCCCGAAAATCGCGGATCTCGGAGGTCAAAGTCTCGATGGTCGTCGCCATGGTCGGAGACTAGAGATTTTCCAGGCAAAAGGAATCCCGGGATGGCCTTTCGACACGATGTTTTGGAGGTGGATAAAGATGCACATCAGCCCGAGGCTGTCAGGCGGAAAGAGCACAGAGCGGTGCCGGCCGCCATTTCTGGCTGGTCACGGCCTTTAGTTACGGACTAATGCTCACGGATTGCCGATGGACCGCTTTTCCATTTACCTGCTCGGAGCGCTTGCCGCAGTGCTCATCGCATTCGGGGTGGTGGCCTATTCACGGCATCATGAAGTCGCGGAAACCCCTGCTGATCGTGCGATTTCGGTCACTTCGGCCGCGGTCACTCCGACGCCGACTCCGCAACCGCTTTTCGCAGCAGCCCCCGGCGGGACGCCTCCCGTCTCTGCGCTGGAAAATGCTTCGTTGGTTCCCCTGGTCTCGGCCAGCGCCACGACATCGGCGCTCGATATGCCTCTCCTGGCGTCCGTGCCGACGCCGATCCCGTGGAGCCCGCCGAATTACGGAAAAGTGACGACGGTCATTTATCCCGGATTTACGGTGGTGTATTCCTCGGCGCTGGGAAATCCCGCTGCCGTTCAATACGCGATGGTGCAGGGCGCCAAGCCGAAGCGCTACCCGCAGCCGGTGAAAGTGAAAACGCCGGATCCGCGTCTCTTTCACAATGCGGGCTACTCCGCCGGCACGATGGCTTTTCCGGGATCGATCAGCCTTTATTTTGGCAAGCAAGCGGGCGCGAATACGAGCCTCATGCCGAATCTCTGCGCGTTCGACCCGGCGACGTTGGCGGGACCGTGGTCCAAGCTGGCGGAGCTCGAGGTGAAATACGCTTCGACCTACAAGTGGATCGAGATCGTGACGGGCCCGGTCTTCACGACCCCTCCGACGCAGGCAGGCAGCCTCATCGTGCCGTCCGCGTTCTACCGTGTCTATCGCCGGTCCTATGGCGATTGTCTGGCTTTCATCGTCCCGCAAGGGGCTGCCTCCACCAAAATGGAGACATATTTGACGAGCGTCTCCACCGTCGAGGCGGCGACGGGATTGCCCATTTTTGCAAATACCCTGGTGCCGGAGGCGCGAGATCAAGTCCCGGAGGCGGTATGGTAGCGGACCGGGAGTTCGAGAGAGTGCTCGTTGGCTTCTGAAAATTTGGCAGGGAGAATTTCTGATTTGCAAGTCGCGCGGAATGAGTTAACTTTTCAGCAGATTTCCCCCCCTGAAAACAAGGACCGGCCCGAGGTGCAAACCTCGGGCCGGTCCGGTTTTGAGATTCTTTATAAAAATCCTGTTGCACTGGCACGGGAGGTGCATACCTTAAGCCTTGTTCTGGGGGGAACAACAGGCCGTCGTGGCATTCGTCGCGGCGGCCTGTATTTTTTTCGGTGCGGGCCGAAAGGGAGGAATCGAGCTCTACTTCGGCAATCCAGGCCTTCCCGCGAATCCGGCTTGTCAGGCGCGGCTTCCGCTTCTCTATTCGATTTTCGCCCGATGCCTGTCTTCACGAACATTGCAGCCTACAAATTCGCTCCGCTCACGGGCTTGAAGCCGTTGCGCGAGCGGCTGATCGCGCGATGCAAGGAGGGGGGGCTCCGAGGCACCATCCTGCTCAGCACCGAGGGGATCAATCTCTTCGCTGCCGGCCCGGCTGCGGAGATCGATCGGCTCCTCGCGGAATTGCGCGAGACTCCGGGACTGGGCGATCTTTCCCCGAAGATCAGCGAGAGCGATCACCAGCCGTTCACGCGCATGCTGGTGCGCATCAAAAAAGAAATCATCGCTTTCGGCGTGGAGGGCATCGATCCCGCGGCCCGCCCTTCGCCGAAGCTCGCGGCGCGCACGCTCAAGCAATGGCTCGACGAAGGCCGCCCGCTCACGCTGCTCGACACGCGCAACGATTACGAAGTGAAGCTTGGCACGTTCCAGGGCGCGCACACGCTCGGCATCGATCATTTCCGCCAGTTTCCCGCCGCGGTCGATGCGCTGCCGGCCGCGATGAAGCAGCGGCCGATCGTGATGTTTTGCACGGGCGGGATTCGCTGCGAGAAGGCGGGGCCG
The DNA here is from genome assembly GCA_015655545.1 of Chthoniobacterales bacterium. Classification (GTDB taxonomy): domain Bacteria; phylum Verrucomicrobiota; class Verrucomicrobiia; order Chthoniobacterales; family JAATET01; genus JAATET01. The sequence goes on from JAATET010000031.1 coordinate 27,815, forward strand.
TTCATGGAGCGGCGGGGGTTTCAAAATATTTTCCAGCTCGATGGCGGCATCCTGAAATATTTCGAGGAGGTCGGCGGCGCGCATTACGACGGCGAGTGCTTTGTCTTCGACCAGCGCGTCGGCGTGGATCCGGCGCTGCGCGAGACGGATTCGTAGCAATGCTTCGTCTGCCAGACTCCGCTCGATGCCGCCGACCAGCGCGATCCCCGCTATGTGCCGGGAAAGTCCTGCCCGTATTGCGAAAAAATCCTCGCCGACCGCATGGCGGGGAATCTCGCGCGGCGAAACGAATCCCTTCGCCGTGCCGCCACTCCGTTGCCGGGCGCGGAGCCTTATGACAACCGCCGTCCGTTGAATGTGCCGGCCGCGTTCGATGGCGCGACGTTGATCGATCTGCTTTGCGGGATCTTTCCGCAGGCGTCGCGCGAAGACTGGCTCAAGCTCTGCGAAGGCGGACAATTCGCCAAGGAAGACGGGCGCTTGCTGGAGGCGAACGAGATTGTGCGCGCGGGCGAGCGCTGCTTTCGGCTGATGCCGGCGACCGTGGAGCCGGCCGTGAATGCCGCCGTCCGCGTTCTTTACGAAGACGAGGCCGTCGTCGTGATCGACAAGCCGGCGCCGCTGCCGATGCATCCTTGCGGACGTTTCAATCGCAATACGCTCCAATTCATCTTGAATGCGGCCTACGCCCCGCAAAAGCCCCGCCCCGCGCACCGCCTCGATGCGAATACGACCGGCCTCGTCGTCTGCGGGCGCACGCGCCATTTCGCGGCGTTGTTGCAGCCGCAGTTCGAGCGTGGCGAAGTGAAGAAGACCTATCTCGTCGCGGTGCGGGGGCATCCCGCGCGGGATTCATTCACCTGCGACGCGCGGATTGGCACCGAGCCGACCGGCCCGGGCGCGCGGCGGATCGACGAGGAAAACGGCCAGCCGGCGCGCACGGAATTTCAAGTGCTGCATCGATATGAAAATGGCACCGCCTTGCTGGAGGCGCGTCCGCTCACCGGCCGCACGAATCAAATCCGCGTGCATCTCTGGCAGCTCGACCTGCCGGTCTGCGGAGATCCCGCCTACCTGCCCGCGCGAAAGATCGGCCAGGCCATGACGCTTCCACTGGAGGCGCCTCCGCTGTGCCTGCACGCCTGGCGGCTGGAGATTTGCCATCCACTCACGGGCGCGAGTTTATCCTTCGAGGCCGCCGCGCCCGATTGGGTTCGACACTTTTCGGAAAGCGAGTGCAGTGGCATCCCATGACCATTATTGAAACCTTCGCCGACCTTCCGACTTCGCGCGGGCCGATGCGCGCGCATCTTTTCGTTCCCGCCGGCGCGGGCCGCCATCCCGGAGTCATTTTCTATTCCGAGATTTTTCAAGTCACCGGGCCGATCCGCCGCATGGCGGCGGCGTTGAGCGGACAGGGATATCTCGTCGCGGTGCCGGAGGTGTATCACGAGTTCGAGCCGCCGGGCTCCGTGCTGGCCTACGATCAGGCAGGCTCCGATCGCGGGAATTCGCTCAAGACCACGAAGGAACTCGCGTCCTATGACGAAGATGCCGCCGTCCTCGTGAAATTTCTTTCCACGCACGAACGCGGCACGGGAAAAATCGGCGCGTATGGCGTTTGTCTTGGCGGCCACCTGGCGGTGCGCGCCGGCCTGCATTCGGGCGTTCATGCCGTCGCGGCTTTCTATCCCACGGATCTTCACACCGGTTCGCTCGGCGCCGGAAAAAAAGACAATACCCTGGAACGGCTCGCCGGTGTGGCGACGCCCTTTTTCTTCGTGTGGGGTCGGCAGGATCCGCATGTCCCGCTCGAGGGTCGGATGAAAATCGCCGCGCGGCTGAACGAAGTCGGCACGGATTTCGAATGGCACGAATTCGATGCCGCGCACGCGTTCCTCCGCGACGAAGGCCCGCGTTACAATCCCGCCCTCGCGCACGTATGCACGAGCTTGCTGCTGCGTTTCTTCAGCGAGAAACTGCACGAGTGACTTTTTTCACCACGCGAGTTTTTGGCGCGGCCTTCGCCTTGGGCGCTTTCGCGGCGACCGCGGCTTTCGGCGCTGGTGCGGTTGCGATCGCTTTCTCCGGAGCCCCATACGGGGGCCGGGGCGTGAAAACCGGACCATTTTCGCGCAAAGATTTCAGGCTCTCGGCCAGCAGAAGGATCGGTTTCCGCACGCCTTTGTATTGCTTGCCGGTCTTCTTGACCTGGCCATGCTGCACGAGAGTCTGCAATTTTTCGTAAGAGCGCAGCCGCAGCATTTCCTCGCCGCCGCCGGCGACGTTACGAGCTTTTAAGGCCGCATGCACTTCCAGAAAAAGCGCCTTGAATTCATACGACTTCGGACCGGACAAAACCTCCACCAGCTCCTCCGTTACGTTATCCGGACCACGACGTGAGAAGGAACTGAATTTTGAACTCATGCCTACCTATATCACGGATTCGCCAATAACCGCACAACTAAGAGCGATTTCTACAAAATCACCGACGGGAGCCCGCAAACTGTCTTGAAATTAGAGAGAGGGAGTTGGCGCCGTTCGTCCCTAGCCCTCTCGGGACTTGCAACGCCGGAGGTTCTCTGGATCGGAGCTTCGCTATCCCTTCAGGAATTTCATAAAAGTAATGATCTGGATCAAAAAAAGCATGCATTTAGTAAAAAGGTCTTGCCTCCTGACAAATCAACTCGTTCTAATCCGGAGGCTTTGGCTTCCCTCTAAAAAACAGCCCACGAGCGCCATGGCGAATACCCCCCAGATTCCCGTTTTTTTACATCTGCTATGTGCGGTTATCCCCTCAAAATAAAATGAAGGCGCATAATAAGAATTTCTTCAGGAAGGGGATACACCTCTCTACGATTGGGGCATTGGCGACGCTCGCCTTCACCACCCCGCATCACCTCTTCGGACTTGAGCCTCTGACCTCAGCCGGAAATTTCCAGACTGGTTCCGCGGAGACTTTTCCGACGCCGGAGGGATTGAATTCGCTCGTTCCTGCCGAACGATTGGCTTCCCTGGAAAAAATGATTTCCGCGGATTACGACCGTAAAGCCTCGATAAGGCTTGCGATGGAAGCGGAGTTAAGCACATCCGAGCCTTCCAGTCATGTTTCCGGGCAGCCGGCAAGGGCCACGGGTCCAAGTGACCAGGAATTGAATGCCGAGTGGAGCGAATGGCATATCAACCATGCGCTCATGGTGGCGGCCGAAGCCACTCGCCAAAGCCCCGAGTCTTCACCCCAGCGTCCCATTCCGGAACTGGTCGCAATTCACGAAGAAAAGCAGCGTCTTTTCACGGAGCTCGCAAAAGCCATGGCGACAGGAGGCGGGACATCCGCCACCGCGATGGAAAAATCCACCGCCCTCCTGCTCGAAAATCTCTCTAATCCCCCGTCCAGCTCACCAAATCCCAATTCGAGTAACCGATGAACCCGATCAAAACCACCTTCCTATTATCCATGGGCATGCTTTGCGGCGTGCTTCAGGCGCAGCAAGTTTTTACCACCGATGTGCAGATCACCAGCACGAACGCCGCGGCGCCAAACCTGAAGACTACCGGCCCTGGCGGCGTGCTTTTTGGCGGCACCTTCGGCAGCGGGAGTCTTCCGACCACCGGAGATGGCGCGCGATTCATGTGGTATCCGAAAAAGGCAGCCCTCCGAGTCGGCTGGGTGGATTCTGGACGGTGGGACGACGCCAATATCGGCGATTACTCCATGGGAATCGGAGCCAACTCCATCGCATCAGGCTACAGCACGATAGCGCTCGGGTCCGCTATGGCCTCAGGGCACCAAGCCTTTGCGGCCGGCTGGGGCTCACAGGCTACGGGCAGCTTTGCCGCGGCGGTTTCCGTTGGCACCGCGACCAATTATTGCACATTTGCCGCCGCTTTGGGCACCGCCAATGGTTACCAGAGTGTGGCCCTCGGGGGGCTGGCCCTGGGCAGTTATTCCACGGCGATTGGCATAAACGCCCAATCGGTCACGGTTGGTTCGACGGTGGTGGGGCAATACAATGAGCTGGGCGGGAATCCCACGGTCCCGGCCAATACTGATGCCATCTTCATCGTGGGCACCGGGACGGGAACCGGCGATCGAAAGAATGGCTTCGAAGTGCGGCGCGACGGCACCGTGCGCATCGCCAAACGCCAGGGCGACATCGTGATGGGTGTTTTTGGTAACGGCGGCGGCGATTAGAAGGAACCAACCCATGCGACGTATCAATTTATTGACCGGACTGGCGTGCCTATTGGCATGCGGTCATTTGGACGCAGCGGAGCCTGCTTGGTGGAGATCCGGTGTGACGCAGTGCATGGATACGACTCCGAGCACCACCGAGAACTATCAGCCCGTAAATCAAGGCCAGCTCAAGAACGTTGCCACCAAGGCCGCGCTTTATCTAAATGCCACACTGGCGAGCGTGGGTGGCGCGGGCACGGCGGTTAACAACATGGTCGCCAGTTTTCAACATACGTCGGAAGACTATGCCCCGATCAATATTGGTCAGCTTAAAGCGATAGCTAAGCCATTTTACGACCGCCTCATGGCCGTTGGTTACAACACGAAACTTAGCTTGGCATACCAAGGCGCTACAGAATGGAGCTATGATTATCCTTGGAATTCGGCGACACCAGCTTCGGAAAATTACGCAATTGCGAATATTGGTCAGTTGAAACTAGTGTTTAGTTTTGATGTGACCGATTCCGACGCAGACGGGTTGCCTGACTGGTGGGAACTGCAATATGGCGGGTCACTGACCACGTTGAACGGCGATGGCATTCACGACACGGACGGGGATGGCATTAGCGACCTGGCGGCGTATCAACTCGGATTGAATCCCGTCTCCAATCATCTGAACAACGCGACCGAGACCGAAAACATTAGCTACGACGCGGCGCACCGCATCACGGCTGTGAGCGGCCGAAGTGCGCTCGGCTATACGCAAGATGCGGGTGGCAACTTGGTGCACAGCAATTAGGGGAACATCTGTATGAAAGACCGGCAGACCGTTGATAGGAAAAGTTGTTTGGTCGCCTTGCTCATCCTGGCATCGTGTGTCTTAATGGGCAATCGCACCAATGCGATGTCCTCGACAGCCTCCAGCGACGCCGATTACCGCACTCCAGAATTAATCGCCCTAGCCGCGGGATTGAAGAATGATCGGGAATCAATTTTCAAATGGGTGCGTGAAAACATCCGTTACGTGCAGTATTACGGCTGCAAAAAGGGGGCCTATCTCACATATCTGGAGCGTAGTGGAAATGATGCGGACCAGAGCGCATTACTTGTCGCTCTTTGGCGGGCTGCGGGTATTTCGTGTCAATATGTCTGGGGCTGGGGAGAATTGCCGATATCTGCCGCGAATAATGTCGATTGGTATCATTACTTGGGTGCCGATGGTGTGCAGGACGTCGGCAACGGGAATACCTCTCTGGATCAACTGGTTTGGCTGCGTGGCGAACCGACTTATGGATGGTGGGATGGCTCTTTCTTGGCAAATAGCAAAGGGATGGCGCGAGTGTGGGTGCAAACGAACGTGAATGGCACCTTAAAAAGCTACGATCCTTCCTTTAAGTTAATTCAACCTGTCGCTGGACTCGCTGTTGCGTCACTGATGAATTACAATAGAGCAAGCTTGTTGAGCAGTTTGGGCGCTGGAACAACGGGAACCAATTCCATCACGGGGCTGAGTTATTCCGGGTTAAGTGCTTATCTTTCTGGTTGCGCCGCTCAGTTCATAACGACGTATCAAAATTCTCATTTTAATAAAACCGTCGATGAAATCGTGGGTGGCTGGAAACCTCTTTCAAGCGAGAGTCTTACATTTCCAATCACGTCGGTGATGACCACGAATGACCTATTGGATAACTTGTCCACGACCACCACCGGTGGGCAAACGGTTTACGTGGGATACGCCTCAATTAAGATCCAGGTGTTTCTTTCGTCCGACACCGGCCACACCAGTCCCATTGTCACTTGGGGGGCGGTTAATATGGCAAGTTTAAGGGGACGGCGTCTCGGATTGGTCTCCGAGAGCAATAAAGTTACGTTAAAACTGGATGATACCCAGATCGTTCAAGCAGCGTCGACCACGACAGTCGGAACGCCCCTGGATATCGTAGTCGATATCACTCATGCGGGTTCTCCATATATAAATCCAGCTTTCAACTTGATCGGCAAGGTTATGAAGGCAAAGGCGGGTGCAAGTTATGCGCTCGTTTATGGTTTCGATGTATCCTCGGATTATCTCAATACGCGCCAGCAGCAATTGGCAAGCTATAAGGAGCAGGGATTGGGCGATCAAGATCCCAAAATGATTTTGGAGACGCTGAATATCATAGGCCTGCAATGGATGCTCGAGACCGATTCGGCCCACGGATTAATAGGAAATCTAAAAAATCTATCGTCCACATTTCTTTATCGCTTTGGTCGGGCGGCGCAGGAACCGACGACATCAGGAAATGCTGTATATGTTGATTTGCCTTTCAATTACACCGGATATGTTTCGCGCGTGCCCGACACCGGCGCAGCGAATACCCTGACAGCGGAATCGGCCTACAGCTTTATCATGAGCGCCATGGAGCATGGCGTGCTGGACCAGATGCAGGCGGTGACGGCTGTTTCGACGGTAAAAGTGCTTAAAATGGCCAATGAACAATCGATTCCCATTTTTCTGGCGAATCCCGGTAACTGGTCTTCAGTGCGGTCGCAATTGATACCGCTAATTAATATCTTTTCTCCCTATGGAGCCGGGGACCTCGCGCAACTCGACGGCGCTATTAGTGAAGGTGCCAGTATTTTGCTTCCCAAGAATGGTCACATAACCCAGTCCGGGTGGGCTTGGAATGGGTCTGCTTATGCCGCGATTCTTTGGAATGCGGTCGGGTCGTCGTATTGGAAAATGATCATTGGTCAGACTTACAATGGGGGTTTTTCAACCCTTCCCAATGTTCAGACCAACCCCAGTTCCGTTCTGACTCAAAGTCATGCTCAGGCAAATCTGTTTCAAAAAAACCCGGTGACATTGAAGGTGAGTTACGGTCTCGATCCCGTGAATCTCGCGACCGGTAACTTTACGCACCAGAGGGAATTGCTCACGGCTGGGGATGGCCTTGTTCGCGGACTCAATTTCTCGGTTAGTTACGATGGGGGGGACAGGCTCAAGAACGACGCCAAGATCGGCTACGGCTGGACCCACAGCTACTATGTGCGTGCGGTGGAAATGGCGGATGTCGATGGGGCCTTTGGGAAAAAAACACCCATCGAGATGGCGGCAACGCTTGCGGGCGTCGTGGCGGCGCTGGATGTCTTCGCCAACCGAACAACCGTGAAGGACTGGCTGGGAACGGCCTTGATTGCGAACTGGATGGTGGATCAGTTGACGGGCAGTGCCGTTTCCATCGTTTCCGGAAACCAGATTTGGCAGTTCCACAAGCAGGCGGACGGCAGCTACTCAGCGCCTCCGGGGGCGACCCAGGTGCTGACCAAACCGGCAAACTATCAACTCGTGGAGCGCAACGGTCCCACTTGGAAATTCGATGCGAATAAGCGGCTCTCAGAGATTGAAGACCTTTGGGGGAAGAAGCTGACGCTTAACTACAACACGAATGGCGATCTTGGAACCGTAGCGGACGCTTATGGGCGGACTTTGACTTTTAATTACATTGGTTCGGGTGCGGCGGCAGTTTTGAACACGGTTGCGGACAATAGCTCTCGAAGCGTGACTTTCACGATCGACAGTTCAAAAAATCTGACCGCTTTCACCGATCCGGAAGGCAAATCCGATAATTTCGAATATGTCTCCGGACATTTGATCGCAAATTACAAAAACCACGACGGCAATGTCGTGGTCTCGAATGTCTACGATGCCCAGGGACGGGTCGCGACCCAGGATACCATGGGCGACCCGGCCCAACGCTGGCACCTTTATTATTCTCCCGGGCAGACCATCGAGCAGGAGCCGGGCGGAGCGTCGACACTTCACTTTTTCGATGGCCGCAATCGTGAGGTCGAGGTGGACAATGCGTTCGGCCACCGCCTGCTGACCACCTATGACGCACAGGACCGCATCCGGAAAAAGGAACGGATCGTCGAGACCACGGTCGACGAGACGATGCTCTACGATTATGACAATAATCATAACCTCACCGTGGAGACCGATCCCAAGGGGAAGACGACGGTCTATGCTTACGATGGCAGCAATCAGCTCACGAGTGTGAAGGACAAGCGCGGTAATTACACCTATTACCAAAACTACAATGCGCAGCATCAGCCGCAGCAGATTACCGATCGGGAAAACCGGGTCGTCACCTGCACCTACAAACCACCCGCCGATCCGGGGGCTGGCTATCTCGCCTCGGTTACGGAGGGCGGGTTTACGACCAGCTATGGCTACGACGCCAAGGGCGCGTTGAATTCGATCACCTATCCCGGCGGCGCCGGCGAGAGCATGGTGAATAACGCCTTTGGGGATCCCGCCACCAGAACCGATGAACTCACCCGGCAGACGCTCATCGAGTATAACCTGCGCCGCGAAGTCACCAGCACGACCACCCCCGGCTCGAGTAGCGGCTCGCGGACAAGCTACATGAGCTATGACAATAAGCGCGACCTGCTCGGGATATGGAATCCGCGAGGATATGCGACTTTTACGTTTCAGACCGTGACGCACAAGCCGGGGCAGACGACCCTGCCCGACGGCAGCGTGGCGTGGAGCCTCTACGACATCAACGACCGTGTGCAGTGGACCGCCACGTTATTGACGCTCTGGACTCACCACACCCGGGACACGCTGGGGCGGGAGACGGCCCTCACCGATCCCATCGGTCGGACGACGACCACGATCTTTCAGGACGACCTCCGCAAGACGATCGTGCAGAGCCCGTCGCCGCTCAATATCCAGACCAAGGCGACCGTCGACGAGCGCGGGCAGGTGGTGCGGGACGAGGACGGCCTGGGCAACTATGCGACTCCCGGCTACGACGACAACGGCAACAAGACGACGTGGATCGACCGCCGGGGGAAAACGTGGTCATTCGTCTACGACAAGGAGGATCGGCTGATCACGACGACGAGCCCGCTCTCCCGGGCGACGCAGAGCCCATATAACGCGCGAGGGCTGCTCGATCACATCACCGAGCCCTCCACGCAAGTGACGACGTTCGGCTACGATGGGAGGCGACGCCTCACGAGTCGTGCCGACGCCGTGGGAACGATCAATTACGGGCTCGATAACGCGAGCCAACTGCTCACCGTCACGCAAGGCGCGGCGGTGCTCGCGCGCACCTATTATGGCAGCGGGGAGGTCGCGACCTATAAGAACGCGAACAACGAGACGACCGGCTACGATTACGACAAGGATGGCAACCTGACCTCGCTGACGTATCCGGCGGTCGGAAGCGTGCCATCGGCGACGGTGACCTACACGTATGACAATCGCGACCGGCTGACGAGCATGACGGATTGGGCGGGGCGGATCACCACCTATTCATGGGACGCGGAAGGGAAGCTGACGGGAGTGACCCGGCCTAACGGGACGAAGAGGCGATTGAGCTGGGATTGGGCGGGGGAGATGCTGGCCGTCGAGGAGAGGCCGGCGAGCGGAGCGCCGCTGGCGGTGCGATCCTTCCATTACGACGCGGCGGGACGAATCGACAAACGCCTGATCTATCCGCAGGCGACGGCGTGGGCGGAGCCGGCGTGGACGGCGGTTCCCGACAACGACAATCGACTCACGTCGGTGGCCGGAGCGACGTTGAGCTACGACGCGGATGGCAACCTGCAGGGAAGCCGTTTGCCGGACGGCCCATGGGGATCGAGCGGCACGTCCTCGGGGGTGAGCGGGACATTTACCTGGAATGCGCGCAATCAACTCACGGGCGTAGTCCGGACCGGAGGGCAGACGGCCGGCTACACCTACGACGCGGAAGGGAATCTCATTCAGACGGTCGATAGTGTGGCGGGAACGACACGGTGGATCATTGACCCAAACGGAGGCGAGAGCCCGCGCATTCTGGCGAAGGTGGCGCCCAATGGAAACGTGACGCGCTACGTATATGGAGTTGGCCTTGTCTATGAAGTGAGGCAGGATGGGAGCGTGCGCTACTATCACTACGATCAGGTGGGGAGCACGGTGGCGTTGACCGACGGCACCGGCGCGGTGACAGGGAGGGCGGACTACAGCCCGTATGGCACCCTGCAAAGCACGAGTGGAGAATTGGCCAATGCGAATGCCACGCCATTTCTCTTCGTAGGGGCCTATGGAGTGATGACGGATTCGGTGACGGGGCTACATCAGATGCGGGCTCGGTGGTATTCAAGCTACTTGCGTCGGTTCCTCAATGAAGACCCCAGCAGATTTGCGGGCGGGGAGAACTTTTATGCTTATGCTTCAGGCAATCCTATCAGCCTTGTTGATCCGAGTGGATTGTGGGGCGTCCAATTTGGGGAAGATGGAATGAATATTGGGAAAGGAGATCCAACGCTCGTTTTTACGGCGAGAGGAACGTCGAACGCTTATGGAAGTGTATTAAGCTCTATTGCAGATACGCTCACGCTTTCAGGTGGGCGTCTTTCAGCAGCCAATGAAAATTTCCGTTCGGGAGGTCGAGAGCCAATCAACGTAAATCCTAATACTCTAGACTTTAGTCAATTGAAACCCGGACAAAAGTTTTATACCTTTCCGATTACTTCGCCGGGGGATTTTGTTGTCCATGGAACGGTATTAGTCAATCCTTCCACAATGAGCGTTCGCGACGATTATGATTTTGATCTTAAGCCGTGGACCTTAAAAACTGCGGTGAGAAATACAGAAACGATAGCAGCCCATTTTATTGCCGATCCGCTTGATGCGTTTACTGATTTCTCTGGTAGAAGAACTGGATCTGCAAATAAATCTGGGAATGGGGCATTTCCATTTAATTTCACGAGTTCTATTTCGAGTGTCGGCTCAAAATCTTCTGGCTCTATTTGGAAATGAATTTCTTTAAATGGCGGTTTCTATTTGAGATAGCAATGGGAGTGGTTTACCTAACGGGGTGCCACGAACTTAAGATTGATGAAAAGGAAGCTCGAAAGTATGCACAACAGCGCTTTGAAAAAGATTGCGAAATGATCAATCAACGAGCGGATAAGTTCGTTGGGCCGCAATTCACAGGAACAAGTAAAGGTAATACAGGGGAAATATGGTATCAATACGTGTGGGAAAATAAACTTTCCAATACGGAAATTATCGTTGGAGTGTCTGAATCTGGAGAAATCGCAGGAGGGACAGGCCCGATTGAGCGACGGCAACCATAGCAACAGAGGTGCCAAAGATTTGAAGAGAATCACGACAAGCTTCTTAAACTCTGAAGAAAAAGAAAAAGGGTCAGTCCTCATTATTGACAAAAGAGGGATGAGAAGTTAAAGGGCGAGGATGCCGAGGCAGGCGCGGATTGAATACGAAGGGGCGATTTACCATGTGATGAACCGCGGGGACCGGCGGGAGAACATCGTGCATGGGGACGAAGACAGAAAATCTTTCGTGAAGACGTTGGGGGAGGCTTGCGGGAAATGCGGATGGGAGGTTCACGCATGGTGCCTGATGTCGAACCATTTTCATTTGGTGGTGGAAACTCCACTCGGCAATCTAGTGGCGGGAATGAAATGGCTCCTGGGCACCTATACGATCCGGTTCAATGCACGGCATCGACTGCGCGGGCACCTGTTTGCGGGGCGCTACAAATCTGTAGTTGTCGACGACGCGGATCACCATTACTTGCGTCGGGTGAGCGACTACGTGCATCTCAATCCCGCCCGTGCAGGATTGATCAGCCAGAGCGAGCCTTTGGAAGCCTACCCGTGGAGCAGCTATCGGGCCTATCTGCAAAAGAAGCGTCCACCTTGGCTCAGGGTGGATCGTGTCCTCGGCGAGCATGGCGTGCAAATCGATAACCATGCGGGACGGCTTGAATTCGCGCGATGCGTGGAAGCCATTCGGAATGATCCAGAGGCTGAGGCGAGTGATCGAAGCCTGTTGCGGGGATGGCGCGCCGGGAGCGAAGAATTTGTCGCCCGGTTGCTGGACAGGCTCGAGGGAAAAATCACGCCGCACCACTCTGCCGATATGCGGAGCGAGGTGATGTCACTGCGGGCCGACAGATTGATTGCGGAAGGTCTTGCCAAGGCAAACTGGACAGCAGATCGGCTTGCGCACGAGAAAAAGAGCCACCCGGTAAAAGTCGCCATTGCCAAGCAACTGCGATCCCAAACCACTATGAGCCTAGCTTGGATTGCGGACCGACTCCACATGGGACGTTGGACGTATGTTTCCAGTCTTTTAAGACAACAATGAGGACTGACCCCATAGCCGGCCGAAAATCGGAACAACTATGTTTACGAGGTTATTTACAACGAATTTGAGGGCCACGCATCATACCAAGAATGAAACTTTTTTTCTTAAGTCTATTCATGCTCGTCAGCCCTGCTTTGATAGTAAAGGGCAACGGATCAATCACCGATCCTGTAAAGGACTATTTATCTAAGTTTACATTTTACGATGGTCGTAAAAATTTCTATTCTGATGACAGGTTGCTTCGATTAGACATAGATTTAAATAATGACGGTCAACAGGAAATGTTGCTCTCATTAGCAAGGGATAAAAACGGTAAACAGGGGAACACTTGGGCTGTATATCGGAAAACAAAAATCGGCTATGAAGACATAGGCGGAATGACTTTTAGCTCAAGTGGTTTTTACCTTGGACATATCAACGATACTGATGACTATGGGATTGTAAGCTTCTGGCCGGGAGGTGCTGGAGAAGGGATGTTGTTGGCACACATCTTCGATGGTTCGGAGATCAAAGAGATACAAATTGGAGAGATAAGACGGGATCCAATCACTGGAAAACTCGAAGGCAAAGAACTTCTTGATAAATATTCGGGCTCTCATGCGATAAATGGTGACAACGTGATTACTACCATAAGTGCCGTCCAACTAGCCAAAGATTACGGAATTACTATTGAACCCCAAACTTATCTCCAAGCCCTGCAGGAGGGCTTGCCAGCATCGACTCCGATAAGAACTCCTCTAGCTTCGGCTGTGGCAACACCGCCACTGGAAATGCCTAAGCCGTCCCCGTCAGCCGTAGCATCGACACCGCGACCGAGTGCGACCGCGACGACCGCCACGGAAAAGCCAGCTTCCAGCTTCTCTATCGTTTCCGCAGTGATTCTGACGGGGATAATCACGGGTGTGTCGGTGTTCATGTGGTGGCGGAAATCTCGCTAATCGTCTGGTTCTGCTCGTCCCCATTGATTTAAAGGAGGTCGATGAAAAGGATCAACGATGGAATCGAGCCCCTTCGCCTAAGCGTCCTCCTTATGCCAACGATATCGGTCTTCCCGCGGACCAGATTAACAACACCGTCTATGTAGCGGTCGAGCCAACTAGCTCAAAAGTTGAACTCATCGTTAAAACATCCACTCCGAGTTTGGGGGACATGCACGCCCTGTGCGGGGTGCGTGATTTGCAGACGAACACCATCTTGGACGACGTGGCCGTTACCAATCCTTCAGGGGAAACGGAGCTTTCTTTCACCCCTTCGGGAAGCGTCCACCAGAAGCTATTTAGAGTGGTTATCGGGCTGGATCGAAACAAAGATGGAAAGCTAGGAAATGACGAGGTGGACAGCGATAACCTGCCTCAAAATCAGCGACTCTATGTGCGCGCTGTTTCAGCTCAAGATTACCAGGATTCGCTTTCCTACCTGCAAAATCGCTCTTGGTTGCTGCTTCCTTTATCAGTTTCAGCAGACTTCTTCGATTATTTCTCGGGGAATGGTTCTGGAACGGGGTCAGTCCTCACTATCGACACATCGCCAGTAAGATTCGGTCGCCACTTATATAATTCCATCGATTCCTTGTTACGAAATCCTAAAGTGAAATTCGGTGAAACTGCAGCAGGATCAAATCTGGAAACAAGGGGACGTTTATTTGCGAATCGTCCGTCTCGAGCGCCTGAAGGTGGAATACAAAGCGCAAAAGAACATCCACTTGCGCGACGGAAAACATCATCACGTCACCAAAAAAGAATTCTGCCGCCTCATCAAAGGCGCGACGCTGCTTCCGATGACGGTGTCCGAAGAACCTGCCTAGAGGCAGTCGAGAATTTCTGGAAATATGAACAGGAGGAAACGGAGAGAACGGAGACCAGTATTAACAGAAGGATGCGAAGGATGCGAAGGATGCGAAGGGGATGATTCCTCGGGCCTTTCTTTGCATCCTTCTGTTAAAAATTCCCTTCCTTCCTCACTTCCCTCCGTTGCCTCCTGTAGAAGTTCAGGACATCCTCTAGGCGAGCCTATAAAAGCATCGACTGCGGCCCGCTGGCGCTCGCTTCCACAAATTCCCGCAGGCGCAACTTCAATTCCTCCTGGGAAAACTCCGCCTGGATTTTATCGATCGCCACATTGGCGAGCACGTCGCACCGCTCGTTTCCCTCGTGTCCCGCGTGCCCCTTCAGCCACTCTCACTGCACCTGGTGTTTCGATGCCGCCGCGTCGAGGACGCGCCAAAGGTCGGCATTTTTGACCGGCTGTTTGGCTTTGGTGCGCCAGCCGTTGCGCTTCCAGCCCGCGAGCCATTGCGAAATGCCATTCTGCACGTATTTCGAATCGGTATAAAACTTCACGCGGCACGGTTGGGTCAGCGAGGCGAGCGCTTCGATGGCGGCCTGGAGTTCCATGCGATTGTTCGTCGTCGCCGGCACCCCGCCGCTCAGTTCCTTGAGAATTTCGCCATACGTCAGCACGGCGGCCCACCCGCCAGGACCCGGGTTCCCGCGACAGGCTCCGTCCGAATGCACCACCACTTCCTTCATGGGTTCTTCCTAGCGCAGAGCGGCATTTAAAACACCGATAAACCCCGCCGGATTCGGGCCGGCATGCGAACTGTTTTTGATGAAAGACCAAACTGTAATCACCCGCGAGCGCATGGTCGAACTGCTTAACGAAGACCTGGCCCGCGAATTTCAGGCAATCCTGGCCTACGTCATTTACAGCCAGACGATGAAGGGCGCGGAATACACGGCCATCGCCGCCGAGCTCGAGAAGCACGCCGCCGAAGAGCTCAATCATGCCCTGCTCATCACCAAGCAGATCGATTACTTCAGCGGCACGCCGATCAACGCACCGAAGGAAGTGAAAATTTCCAGCGACCCGAAGAAGATGCTCGGGTTCGACCTCGAGAACGAAAAGGAAACCATCCTCAACTACCGCGATCGCATCCGGCAGGCCGACGCCATGGGCGAATTCGCGCTCGGGGAAACTCTCCGCAAAATTATCGCCGAGGAACAGGATCACCTTCAGGATCTCGCCGACGCGCTGGGCATCGACACGCCGCGGATCGCGTAGCGACCGCTATTGCCCGGGCTGCCGGGCAAGCTTTGCCAGGGGCTCTTCTCCGGCCGCGGCGGCCTCGATCGGTGCAGATTCGGCCGGAGCAATTTCGGCGGGAGCGTGCGGCGCGGAAGTCGCTGCCGGAGCTTTTTCGTTGCGCGGTCGTGGCGCTTTGGACACTGGCGGTTTTGGGCGCCGGCCGCCTCGAGCCCGCGTTTGGCAAAATCGATCACGTGACCCTCGCGCAGCAGCCAGAAAAGGTCGGCCGCCACCGCGGTTTCACGCAGCGTCTCGGAGCTACCGGCCGGCAAGGGGCGCAATTCCACCAGGGCTTTCCATTGCTCCGCGCGCGGTGCGGAACGATGGCCTTCGATATACTCGAGCATGTTGCGCAACGCATCCGAGACGGGCGTGGCGGCGACGTCGAGATAATGGGGGCGGGCCACGCCGACGTGGGTGATGTTGTCCTGCGTCTTGAAAATTTGCACGCCCTTCGCGGCGAGTTGCTGGCCGAGAATGTGCGCCAGCGGCAGCGGAAATTTTTCGAGCTCCTCCCACATGCCGCGAGTGAGCCGCAGGACCGCGGAGGCGGATTCGTTCAGCGCGGCCGGGCCGGGCACCATCACGCGATCGCGGATGCGAACGACGGCTTTCGCCGCATGGTTTTCGCGAAAGTGCCGCTCCACCTCGGCGACCGAGCTGAGCTTTTGCGCGTCGGTCGCCGGCTCCCCCGCACGTTCCGATGCGGGTTCCTCCGGTTCCGCGCTCGCTTCAACGGCTTCCGCGACGGGCTCCGTGGGTGCTTCCGATGCGGGTTCGGTTTGCTCCGTCGGCGGCTCGGCATTTTCCGCGACCAGCTCCGATTCCGCGACGGGCGCTTCGATCGGTTCGCTTTCCGCGGTTTCCACCGAAGCCGCCGCTTCTTCAGCCGCGGAAGGCTCGGGGACTGGTTGCGGCTTCGTCGCCTCGGAAAGATCGATCGGATAAAAGACGTCCCGCGCGCTTTGCTCTTCCTTCCATTTTTCGATCAAGGCCTCGTCGCGCTCCATGCGGATGCGGCTCTTGAAGGCTTCGAAGGGCATGTTCGCAAACTTCTCGGCGTGCAGCTGGCGAATCTTTGTCTGGTAGTCGTGGTAGTTGGGCGGCCCGAGCAGCACGCCGCTCATTCCGCACACGGCCACGAATGGATAGACGCCCTTCGGCGGATCGACGGCCACCCGCTCGCGGCGATAAAATTTATCGAGTTGTGTGGCCAGCGCATGCGTCACCGCCTCGGCCTCGCTCAACCACAGGCTGCCGTCGGATTTAAGCTGGAACAACGGCGTCGCGGTCTCGGCCGCGCGCTTGAAGCCGACGAGATAACGCTCGGATTTTTCGAGAACCAAACGCGCGAGATCGAAAAGAGGATAAGCCTTCGCGGAGGTTTTGATTTGTTTGGCCAGTCCGTCCACGCCATGGCGGTCGGGCATGAATTGAATTTCCCAACCGTTCAGCGCGGGTTCGGGCGCGCGCTCCGGGCGGCGTTCTTCGCGCCGGCCATCGTGGCGCTCGGGCCGCCCGCCGCCGGGTCGTTTGCCCGTGCCGCCGCCGTCACGCCGGGGAGGCCTGCGATCGGATCTCGGTCCCCGATCCTGCCATTTGCCGCCGCCGCGCTCGGGGCGATCTCCGCCGCCGTGTTTCGCGGCCAATTTCGCGAGCCGCTCGCCGGAATCCGCTTCCTTCGCCCAGGCCGGGGCAAAGCTCAGGGACAGATCGATCGCGGCAAGATCGGGGGGCGAAGACGGCTCATCATTCATGGGGTGAAAACGCTAACCTGCATTGTCCACAAACTCCAACTCCGACTTGGAGGCATCGCTGTCACGATTTCGTTTTTGTGTTCGCCGGGCCGCGCCTTTGTGATCGCCTGATCCGATGGTTGTCTTTCAAAAAGGCCAGCGCTGGATTAGCGAGTCCGAGCCGGAGCTCGGCGTCGGCGTGGTCGTCGATGCCGCGCCCGGCCGCGTCTTCCTGCTTTATCGCGCCAGCAACACGCTGCGCCAATACGCCACCGACTCCGCGCCGATCAAGCGCGTGGAATTTCGACCCGGCGACACGATCAAGACGCACGCGGACGAAGCGCTGCTCGTGGAGTCCGTCGAGCTGCGCGCCGACGGCGTGCTGGTATATCGTGGCGGCGGCCGAGAATTGCCCGAGACGGATCTCTCCGACACGCTCAGCTTCGGCAAACCCGAGGAGCGGCTCTACGCCGGACAGGTCGATGGGAACGAGGTCTTCGATCTTCGCTACGAATCCCACCGCCGCCGGCATCAAATCCGCAACTCTCCGGTGCGCGGCCTGGTCGGCGCCCGCATCGACCTTATTCCGCACCAGCTTTACATCGCGCAGGAGGTCGCCGCGCGCGCCCTCCCGCGCGTGCTTCTCGCGGACGAGGTCGGGCTGGGAAAAACGATCGAGGCCTGCCTCGTGCTCCACCGGCTCCATCGCAGCGGGCGCGCGGGGCGCATCTTGATCCTCGTCCCCGAGCCGCTCGTCCATCAATGGTTCGTCGAGTTGTTGAGACGGTTCAATCTGCTCGTGAGCATTTTCGACGAAGAGCGCTGCCAGTCCATCGAGGCCGGAGAGGCCGGAGCGAATCCTTTTCTCGACGACCAGGTGATTCTTTGCCCGCTGCCACTGGCCGCGCAAAATCAAAAACGCGCGCGGCAGGTCGTCGAGGCGGGCTGGGATCTCGTCGTCGTGGACGAGGCGCATCATCTCGAGTGGACGCCGAAAATCGCGAGCCCGGAATACCAGGTCGTCGAGGCCATCGCCGCCGTCGTGCCCGGGGTGATCCTGCTCACCGCGACGCCCGAGCAGCTCGGCACGGAAGGTCATTTCGCCCGCCTGCGCCTGCTCGATCCCGATCGCTATGGCGATTTCTCGAAGTTCGAAAACGAACGCGCGGAATATCGGAAAACCGCGAAGGTTGCGGCCAGGCTGCTTGACGGAAAATCGCTTGCCGCCACGGACCTCAACGCCATCCGAAGCCTTTGCCAGGCCGATCCCGAGCGGCTCGGACAGCATCTCGCGGCCTTGAAGAAAAAGGAGCCGTCCGCAAAAGACGCGCTGATTCGCGAGCTGCTCGACCAGCATGGCACCGGTCGCGTGATGTTCCGAAACACCCGCGCGACGATGAAGGGCTTTCCGAAGCGGCGCGTTCATCTCGAGCCTCTCGCCGAGGCGGCTTTGAGGGAGGAATTGGAAGCCGACAACTCCGCGGAAGGCCGTTCCTACAAGCTCGCGAAAGACGCCCGCATGGAGTGGCTCGTGGAATTTCTGCAGAAAAAACGCCAGGCCAAAGTGCTGCTCATCTGCCGCACGCGCGAAAAAGTGCTCGCGCTCGACAAGGCTTTGAAAGCACGGCTGAGCCTCAAGATCGGACTCTTTCACGAAGACCTCACGCTTCTCCAGCGCGACCGAAACGCCGCCTGGTTTTCGGAAGAAGACGGCGCGCGGATTCTGCTTTGCTCCGAGATCGGCAGCGAAGGGCGGAATTTCCAGTTCGCGCATCATCTGGTGCTTTTCGATCTGCCGACGAATCCCGAACTCCTCGAACAGCGCATCGGCCGTCTCGACCGCATCGGGCAGACCGAGACGATCTCGATTCACGTGCCGTTTCCGCGCGGAAGCCATCTCGAAGTTTTGGCGCGCTGGTATCACGAGGGGCTCGATGCGTTTGAAAAATCCCTCGAAGGCGGCCGCGAGCTCGTCGCAAAATTCGGCCAACGGCTCGAGGGCTTCATCGCGGGCGGGAAGCCGGCTTCAGAGTTCGCAAAATTCCTCGCCGAGACACGCGAATACCACGCCAAAATCACGAAGGAACTCGCGCAAGGACAGGATCGTCTTTTGCAGATGAACTCGTGCCGGCCGGAAGTCGCGAGGCAGATTGTCGGGCAGATTGCCGCGCTCGATCGCGACCTTTCGCTCGACGCTTACCTCCTGCGCATGTTCGACCATTTCGGCGTGCACGTGGAGGAGTTGTCGGCGCGCACCTATCTGGCGATTCCGGCGAATCTCACGACGGATGCGTTCCCGGAGCTGCCCGAGGAAGGGCTCGCGCTCACCTGCGATCGCGCGAAGGCGCTGAGCCGCGAGGAAATCGGCTTTCTCACCTGGGATCATCCGATCGTCACCGGCGCGATCGACCTGCTGCTCGGCTCCGAGCAAGGAAACAGCGTCTTCGCCATGTGGTCGGGCGGCTCCGAGCAGGGCATGTATCTCGAAACGATCTACGTGCTCGAGCCCGTCGCGCCGCCGTCGCTCCACGCGGATCGATTCCTGCCGCCGACACCGCTGCGGATCGTCGTCGATGCCAGGGGCGAGGACGTTTCCGCCGACGTGAATCCGGAATCCGGCGATCTTCAGGCCGGCTCGGTGCTGCATCTGCTCGACAACCGCCGCATCAAACAAAAAGTCCTGCCCGACATGCTCGAGAAAAGTCGGGACTACGCGGGGGAGCGTGCGATCGCGGTCGTGCGGACGGCGACCGAAAAAATGCAGACGCTGCTTCGCGGTGAGGCCGAGCGGCTGCGGGATTTGCAAAAGATGAACGACCACATTCGCGACGAGGAAATCGCGCTGGTCGAATCGCAGATCGAGGATCTGGCGACGCGTCTCAAGGATGCGCCGTTGCGACTGGATGCGGTGCGATTGATTTGGCGCACGCCGGGCGGAGCTTGAAGAATTTCGAGTTGGCCGGTGTTGACCGACTCGTTACTCTGGTGGAAAACCAAGGAGCATTATGGGCAAAGGCAATCACAGTCATCGCAAGGAAGTCATAAAGCCCAAGCAGGAAAAGCCGAAGCCGCTGCCCGTCAGCAAGCGGCCGTAAGCGATAAATCCGCGGGCGGGTTTCCGGGCTCTGTCCCCTAAAAGGGAAACGCCCGGTTTTGCAACCGGGCGTCTGCTTGAAATTTACCAACCGAGATTAGTAACGACCGCGGCTGCCGCCATCGCGACCGCCACCGCCACGGTTTCCGCCGCCGCCGCCGAACTTGCGTCCGCCGCCGCCTTCTTCACGCGGGCGGGCTTCGTTGACCGTAAGATTACGGCCGTCGAGGTCCTTGCCGCTGAACTGCGAGATCGCCGCCTGGGCTTCCGAGTCGGAAGACATGGTGACGAACGCGAATCCACGCGAGTTGCCGGTTTCGCGATCGGTCACGAGAGCGGCTTCGCTCACGGTGCCAGCCTGCGAGAAGAGGCTCTTGAGTTCGGATTCGGTGGTGTTGAAGGAAAGATTTCCAACGTAGAGTTTGCTACCCATAACTAGTGTTTTCTATTTAAATTGCTGAGTCTTCGCCGCGGATTCCGGTCATCGGATTCGAATCGCCACAGGAAGGGTCATGGCCGAAGCCACTCTGCAAACACTACTAGCTAATCTACCTACGCCCAAAGGGGCTCTGCAAGGTGAAGCAAACCACGGATCGGCGAATCCACAAGGGAAATCGTGGAAAGCTTTTCCGGACCCGCTCCGCAAACTCCGCGCTTGCGCCGGCGAAGTTACGCTTTAGGGATTTCAGGAACGCTTTCGTTTTGATCCATCATGCTTTCTCCTTTCGCTAGAATTCTTGTCGTTCTCGCGCTGGCAGATGCGGGGGCATTTCGCGCCGGCGCGCAGACAACCCCTCCGCCCGCTCCGCGCGTGGAACCGGGCCTCGAGACGGCGGTAAAATGGATCTGGAAAGTCGAGCCTTCGCCGCCGGGAAACTGGGGACTTCCCTTGCCGGCGATCCCGGTTCCTCCGACCATGGCGCGGGCGGAATCGCTGCCCGGAACTTCGACCATTCCCCGGGGGACTGCGGTCGCGCCGGCGGGGTTTTCGGGATCGGCGGGCGCTTATACCGTGAAAAAAGGCGACGCGCTGATTTTGATCGGCCGGCGATTCCGGGTGCCGGTGGATTTGCTCAAGGAGGTCAACGGTCTCACGACCAGCAATATTCGCGTTGGCCAGGTCTTGCGCATTCCATCGCCGGAAGAAGTGCGGGCTCGTGCCCCCGCTCCGGCTGTCCTGCCAACCGCCGTCGCCCGCAACCCGGCCGCGCCCGTAAAAAAGACGCCGGCGCCGGCGGAGAATGACAACCTCGCGCTGCAGGTTTTCCTCGATCGGCAGGGCTTTTCGAGCGGCCCGATCGACGGACAGGACAGCCCGGCGCTTCAAAAAACCGCGCAGCTTTATCGAGACAGCCACGAAAATGCAAAAGATCCCGCCGTACTTCTCCAGATGGCGCAGGCCGCCGGCGATCCCGTCACCATTTACACGCTCAAGGTGGAAGACTTTCGATTTATTGCGCCACCTCGCGCGGCAAGGGCGGAAGCCGGAAGCACTCCCGAACCCGCGGGCAAAAAATCCCGGAAAGGTTCGTCCATCGTGCAGCCGCAGGCGAAGCCGTCTTATCACGACCTGACTTCCGCGATCATGCTGGCTTACCGCACGCCTTGGGAGTTCATCGCCGAGCGCTTCCATTGCGACGAGGCCTATCTGCATCATCTCAACGCGCAGCTTCGCGATGTGCCGACCATCGGCACCGAGCTGCGCGTGCCGAACGTGATTCCTTTTGCGATCGAGCGCGCGCTGGCCGAGCCGCTGCAGCCGCCGGCCGATGCGCAACCATCCGTCACCGCGGCCGTGGTCGATCTCTCGCGGCTGGAAATTTCCCGCGGCGGCGCATTGGTCGCGGTGATGCCGCTCTCGATGGCCCGGCCCGGTTTGAAAGGACGCGATCCCTGGGTGATTCGGGATGCCATTCCGCGCCCCTGTCTCGTCACGGAGCAGGAATTGCGCGTGAAGCCGCAGCCCGCCACCCGCATCTTCGGCCGCGACGACCCCTCCGCCACGCCCCCGCCCACGAAAGTGCACGCCCGCGTGGAGCAAACCCTCGCCGCCGGCCCGAATAATCCGGTCGGCATCCTTTGGGTCAATCTCGCCAAGGCGGACGGCGCCGAGCCCCTGCCCTATGGATTGCACGGCACGAGCATTCCCGACCACATGCGCGCGCAGGAAAGCCTCGGCGGACTGCGCCTGACGAATTGGGATATCGCCCGCGCGGTGCATCTGCTGCCTCCGGGAACGAAGCTCGAGTGGAAGCAAAGCGGCCCGATGATGCCCGTTCCCGTCGCGCGCCCCGCCATGTAGCGGCGAGAGCAAAGGTTGCTATCTCGGGAAACTGGCGCATGGTAGCGCCCCCGCATGCAGCATTATCAATCCCTGGGCCTTAAATTCGACGCGACCCGGGACGAAATAAAATCCGCTTACCGCCGTCTCGCGGGCGTGCATCACCCCGACCGTGGCGGCTCGCCGGAAGTTTTCCACCGCATCCAGGCCGCCTACGAAGTGATCGGCGATGCAAAGAGCCGCCGGGAATACGATGTGACGTGGAGCAGGAAACCGGTGACCTCGGTGCGCGAGACCGCCCGCGAACTCGCGGCAGACTATTTCGACAAGTGTTGAGGAAAAATTTGATGACCAATATAACCGCCGGCGTTCAGGAAGAGTTCAACGAGCAGGTCCAATCCGTCTACCGGCGGACCAAGGGCCGGCTGGAGGGGGAGCGGGAATTGATCAGCCAAGGCGACGCGCTGCTCGGCCAAATCGAGTCGCTCGCGGAAAGCCCCCAGGAATTCCAAGTCTACATCGGCCTCGCGTTTCACCGCCGGCTGCTCTTCGAGAAAAAAGCGATGCTCGAGCGGCTCATCGTCTCCGCCCCCTGCCCGACGACCGTGCTGGAAAGTCTCAAGACCCACAAAATGGTGCGCGTCGCCGCGTCCGCGAAAACCGCGTGGGACGGACTCTGGGACAAGCAGCCGCAGGCCATGTGGGATGCCGTGATTCTCAACGCCCGCGAACAAATCAAGGCGGCCCGGGCAGCGGAAGCCGCGACTGAGGAAACCGAGTCCGACGAGGACGAAGCAGACGAGGACATCGATAATGACAACGACTGAAAATCCCCAAACCGCACTCGTGCGCGCAGCTTTGGCAAGCGGCGCCTCCGCCGGCGAACACAGCCTGCTGGCCCTCGCCAGGGACACCGACGACACGCAGCTCGCGGTGATCGTGGGCGAACTTCCCGCCGCCGACATTCTGGCTCTCGCGCTGGAAGCGGACATCACGAAGGTCTCGATGGTGCACCTCTTCGCCACGCCCGAGCAGATGCTTGCGGCCTTCGAGCGCATCGGCTCGCACTGGAGCCAGCTCGCGAAAGTCCCGAGCGCCGAGGACTATTTGATCCGCCGGCAGGACATCGAGGACTTTCTCTGCCCGATGATGTTCGGCACCAACGACGCGGTTCGTGCGAAAGAAATGATGAAAGCCTTCCTCACGAAGGAATACGCCGTGGACGCGCTCTATTTTCTCGGCATCGGCCAGAACGGCCGCGAACAACTCCTCACCCAGGCCGCCACCGCCCCCTTTGCCCGCGACAGCTGGCAGCAGCTTTGGGAAATCGCCTTCGAGCTCCAGCCGCGCGCCCGCAAGACGATGCGTTCGCATTACGACGGCACGCTCGAAAGCACCAGGGACGTCGATGGCATGTTCGCCCGCGACATTTTGAACGAGCTCCAGCGCGTCGCCGCCTCGCACCAGCCCGAGCAGATCGAGGCCGAAGACGAGTTCGTGGATATCTAGCCGATGCTTCTCGCGACCACGGATGACCGCGATCCTTTGACCGCGGCGATCGCTGCGGCGAAACGGGCCGGCCACGCGGATTGCGCGAAATGGCAGGAAGACCTCACGGTCATGACCGCCGAGCTGTCGTCGAAATTCTTCGGCACGCGCAGCGTCGAGATGATCCGCTCCGGCCTCGCAATGTCCGTGAAGCTTCTCGGCATGGGCCTGCTCGAGCACAGCAAAGGCGCGCCGGATGTCGATCTCTGGCTGCAGTCGCTCGAACGACTCGGCATCAAAGGCGTGACCTCCACCGCCATCGAGCGAATCAAAATCGTCGCCACGCTGCCGGAGTCTCCCGTGCTCAAGGGCCTCGAAGAAACCGAGCCGCGCACGCTGCTCCTGCTCTGCACGTCCTGCACCGACGCCAGGGAGGCCTGGCTCTGGCTCGAGGACCACGCGCAGTGCCGCCGGGAATATTTAAGCTCCATCCGCCTCGCCAAATGGCTGCTCGCGCAGACGCCCAGCGGCCGGGTGAAGGATCGCAATCTCCGCCACTCCGACGACGGCACCGACATGCTGCTCAGCGACGAAGTCATCGACGAAGTCATGGCCAATATCTGCGGCCTGCCGCGCAGCCTCGACGACATCGGCGTCGTCGAGCCGTGCAAGCTCGCACCTGTAAAATATCGCGAAGCCCGCGAAGCCTACGACGCTCTCGTGGCACGCCTCGACGCCGGCCTCCGGAAAGCTTTGCTCTTCGATGGCAAGCCCTGGTTCGACCGCTACGTTTTGCAAAGCAAGGCGGCCAAAGCCGTCCGGTGAACGCCGGACGAAAGCCAGCCATCACAGAACCGCTGCTATTTCTCGGGGACAAACGGGTTTACGACCCGCACGCCGCCGTAGTCCTGACCGTGGCTGAGATCTTCGGAGTAGATGACCTGCGCGGACAGCTCATGGGCGGCAGCGATGATCGCGGCGTCCCAGTAAGAAATCTGGAATCGTGAATGAAGCTGAAAAGCCGCTTGCACGAGCTCGCCGGAAATCGGAACGACGGGATATTCCATCAAGATAGATAGCGTTTCTCCCGCTTCTTTCGCCGTGATGCCGAGGCGTTTTTTGGCAAACGCGACCGCGATGAATTCCTGCAGAACCTGGGCGGAAATTCCGATGTCTTCGGCCTCGATAATCTTGCGCGCGACTTCCCGTTTCGTGGCGTCTTCGGGAGCTTTCGAGCCGGCGTAAAGAAACAGATTAGTGTCTGCGAAGCACCGGGCGGTCATAGATTTCTTCGCGCTGCAACGGGCCGACGGATACGGTATTGCGTCCGTTATCCAGGGTGGCCAGCAAACGCTCGGCGCGATTATTCGCCTTGGCTGTTTCCGTATCCGTCACGATCTGCAGGCCCGCGATGACCAGCTCTTTCAACGTCGTGCGTCGTTGTGCGGCCACCACCTTGGCGCGGTAAAGCACTTCTTCAGGCAGATCAATGGTGGTTTTCATATGGCCATATATACAGCTATAAGGCTGCGGCGTCAATTTTACAGAAGAACTTGATGAAAATTACTTTGCCACCAGCTGCTCGAGCAGCGAGTTGATGCGCTTGAGCATCGCGTTCGGGTCCTCGAGCAGGCCGGCGCTGATGAGGGCGTTGTCGAAGACCTGCTCGGCGACTTGCTTGGCGAGTTCGGGATTCGTCTGCCGCGCCGCTTCGAGACCCGCCATCATCGGATGCGCGGGATTGATCTCGAGGTTTTGCTTGAACGGATTCGCTTCGCCGCGATTCAGATTTTTGAGGATGCGCCGCATGCTCGAGGTCATGTGCTTGTCGCTTTCGACCACGACGGCAGGGCTGTCCACGAGGCGTGAGGAAATCCCGACTTCGTCCACCTTGTCGCCGAGGCTTTCCTTGATGAAGTTGCAGAGCAGCCGCGCCGCGTCGTCGTCGAGTTTGCTCTCGGCTTTATCGAGCGCGATTTCGGCTTTTTCGGCGGCGATGAGCTTCTTGCCGTCGAATTCCTGCAGGTGATCCATGACGAATTCATCCCAAGGGTCGAAAAGGAACAGCACTTCGTAGTTCTTGGCCTGGAGGCCTTCGTAATACGGGCTGGCCAGGCAGGCCTCGCGGCTCGACCCCGAGATGAAATAAATATCCTTCTGCTCCTCGGGCATGCGCGAGACATAATCGGCGATCGCGGCGGGAGTCTCGGAAGCCGAGGTCTCGTAGCGCAGCAATTTGGCGAGCGCCTCGCGGTGCGTGTAATCGCTGACGATGCCTTCCTTGAGGAAGTGGCCGAACTCCTTGAAGAACTCCGCGTATTTCTCCGCGTCGCCCTTCGCTTCCTCGTCGAGGAATTTGAGGAATTTCGTGCTCAGCACCTTGTTGAGTTTCTGCATCAACGCGGAATCCTGCATCGTCTCGCGCGAGATGTTCAACGGCAGGTCTTCGCTGTCGACGACCCCTTTGAGGAAGCGCAGCCATTCCGGGAAAAGTCCCTTGGATTTCGACTGGATGAGGATCTTGCGGCAGTAGAGATGCACCTCGGATTCGGTCTTCGGCATGCCGAGCTTTTCGCGGCTGTGCTTCGGGACGAAGAGCAAGGCCTTGATGTCGATCGGCGCGTCGGCGCTGAAATGCAGGCGGTAGAGCGGCGCGTCGATGTCGTGACCGATGAACTTGTAGAATTCCTCGTATTCCGTGTCGGTGACCTCGGATTTGCCGCGCGTCCAGATGGCGTTGATCGTATTGACGGCGGTGCCGTTGAGCTCGATGGGCGCGCCGACGAAATTCGAGTAGCGCTTGATGACGGATTCGACGCGGTGGGCGTTGGCGTATTCCTGGTCCGCCTCGGTGAGCTGGATGACGATTTTCGTGCCGCGCGGCAGATCGGCGGCGGGCTCGATCTCGTAGCTGCTGACGCCGTCGGACGTCCAGCTCCAGCCGCTCTCCGCGGGTTGATAGCTGCGCGTGTGGACCGAGACCTTCGAGGCGACCATGAACGCGGAATAAAAACCGACGCCGAACTGGCCGATGATCTCGGCGGCGCCAGTGCCGCCCTTTGCCGCGGCGGTCTGCTTGATCTGCTCGAGGAAGGCCTTCGACCCGGAGTGCGCGATCGTGCCGAGATTTTCGATGAGCTCGGCATGCGTCATGCCGATGCCGGAGTCGGCGATGGTGATGGTTTTGGCTTCCTCGTCGGTATGGACGGTGATCGCGAGGGGGCGCTCGGGCTCGAAGATTTCCGTGCCCGAGGTTTGGAGAAATTTCAGCTTCTCGCTGGCGTCGGCGGCATTCGAGATGAGCTCGCGAATGAAGATTTCCTTATCCGTGTAGAGGGAGTGGATGACGATGTTGAGGAGCTGGGCGATCTCGGCCTGGAACTCGTGTTTTTCGGGTGTGCTCATAGGAAAATCGATGGGGCGGAAACCATAGCGGGCACGCGGTCGTGTCGAAAGATTTAATCGATTGACGGAGCGGCGGCGGCCGCGCGGTATGGCGGGCGATGGAGATCAAAATCACGGCGGCGGATTGGCGGCGGCTGCGCGCGCTGCGCGACCGATTCCTGGGCGACGCGAGTGAGGAATATTGGACGGAACGCGATCTCGAGCTTTACGACGCCACTTTTGCCCGGCGGATCGGCTGGAAATGGGAAGGGGTGCTGGAGAGCCTGACCCGCGCGCATTGGAAGCCGGCGTCGACGCGGATTCTCGACTGGGGCTGCGGGACCGGCATCGCCGCCCGCGCGGTGGCGGCGTGGAGCGGGATTGGGGACGCGGAGGTGTTCGATCAATCCGCGCTGGCCGCCGCCTTCGCGAGGGAAAGCCTGCAACAACGAGGCGTGCGCGCGCAGCGGAAAAACGGGGAAGGGCCGGTCGAGCCGGGCACGCTGCTGCTGCTCAGCCACGTCGCCGGCGAACTGAAGGACGAGGAGTTGACCCGCCTCGCCCAAATGGCCGCGACGGCGGAGGAGGTGATCTGGGTGGAGCCGGGCTCCCGCGAGATCAGCAGGCGGCTCGGGGCGGCGAGAGAGATTTTACGCGCGGCGGGGCATCGATTCGCCGCGCCCTGCACGCACGATCGAGCTTGCCCCATGCTCGCGCCGGAGAACGAGCGGCACTGGTGCCATTTCTTCGCGCGTCCGCCGACGGAAGTTTTCCAATCGCCGTTCTGGCGCGAGTTTTCCACGCGGCTCGAGATCGACCTGCGCAGCCTGCCCTACAGTTTTCTCGCCGCTTCGCGCCGGGAAATTCCCGCATGGCCGGCGGACGCGGAGCGGTTGATCGGGCGGCCGCGAGAGTTGAAGGCGCACGCCGAGTTATTCTGCTGCGGAGCGGATGGCTTGCACGAACGCATGCTCCAAAAACGCGACGAGCCCCGGCTCCATCGCCGCGTTACCAAAAAAGGGTTGGACGGGGTGTTTGCGTGGAATTTGGATTCCGGGAAACCCGATCGCGTCCTCCGGGGGCGGCTCGTGGACGGCGATGATCCCGCGGGGCGGGATTACTTGAACGGCACGGGCGAGATCTCGTAGTCGGGATTCTTGGTTTCGAAATAGCCGAGCGACCACGCGTTCGTGAGCAGGGCGAGATCGAGGCCGTTTGCGTCCTTCGCCTGTTTCGCTCCGGTGGGCAAGGTCAGCTCGGGGGTGCCGGTGGAGCCGTCCTTCGCGCGCACCCAGCGGACCACGCTCCAGGGGGCGGTCTCGATGCGGCAGAGCGCGCCGTATTCGGACTCGAGGCGGTATTGGAGCACTTCAAACTGCAAGGGGCCGACCGCGCCGAGCAGGGGCGTGCGCGTGAGGGAATCGTTCAATTCGAAGGCCTGCGCGACGCCTTCGCGGAGCAGCTGGTCGAGGCCTTCGCGGAAGCGTTTTCCGGTCGCGGTGCTGGAGCTGTGGATCTGGGCGAAGCACTCGGGCACGAAGCGCGGGAGCTCGTCGAAGCGGACCGAGGGATTCTCCGCGAGCGTGTCGCCGATCTGGAAATCCTGGTTGCCGACGATGCCGACGACATCGCCCGCCCACGCGGTGTCCACGGTCTCGCGATCCTGCGCGAAGAGCCGCTGGGAGTTCGACAGGCGCACGGGTTTTCCGGCCCGCGGATGCTGCACGACCATGTCGCGCTGAAATGCGCCGGAGACGATGCGGATGAAGGCCACGCGGTCGCGGTGTTTCGGATTCATGTTGGCCTGAATCTTGAAGACAAATCCGGAAAATCCCGGGTCGAGCGGAGAGACCACGCCCGTCCGGCTTTCCCGCGGCGTCGGGGCCGGAGCGAGGGAAAGAAACCGGTCGAGCAGCAGCTGCACGCCGAAGTTGTTCATGGCGCTGCCGAAGAAAACGGGCGTGAGCCGGCCGGCGCGGATTTCGTCCAGATCGAAGGCCGCGCCCGCGCCGTCGAGGAGATCGAGCTCGTCGCGGAATTGCGCGTAGACGTCCGGCGCCATCGCTGCCTTCACGAGCGGATCGTCCACGCCGCCGACCTGCTCGGGCGCGCGGTAGGCGCCGCGGGGCGTTCGCTCGAAGAGATGCACCTCGCTGGACTGGCGGTCGTAAATGCCGCGAAAATCCGTGCCGCTGCCGAGCGGCCAATTGATCGGCATCGCGTGAATGCCGAGGACGTTTTCGAGCTCGTCGAGCAGGTCGAGAGGCGGCTTCGCGGGCCGGTCGAGCTTGTTCATGAAGGTGAAAATCGGCACGCCGCGCTGGCGGCAGACTTCGAAGAGCTTGCGCGTCTGCGCCTCGATGCCCTTCGCGGCATCCACGACCATCACGGCCGCATCCACGGCGGTGAGCACGCGATAGGTGTCCTCGGAGAAATCCTTGTGGCCGGGCGTGTCGAGGAGGTTGACGACGCAGCCGCCGTATTCGAATTGCAGCACGGTCGAGGAAATCGAAATGCCGCGCTGGCGCTCGAGCTCCATCCAGTCGCTCGTCGTCGCGCGCTGGTCCTTGCGCGCGGTCACGCTGCCGGCGAGCTGGAGCGCGCCGCCGTAGAGCAGGAATTTTTCGGTGAGCGTGGTCTTGCCGGCGTCGGGGTGCGAGATGATGGCAAACGTGCGACGGCGGGCGATCTCGCGGGCGGCCTGCTCCGAAGGCGCGATGGTGGCGGATGGATTTTCCAAAACGGGCATGAGAATGATCGAACTATTCCGTTTGCGCCAGCCGCGCGACATAGACGGTGCTCGCGGACTCGCGGTCCTGCAGCGGATTGTCGAACGTCACGATGCGGCTTGCGGAAGCGGCGAAAACGGCGGCGAGTTTTTCCAGGAACGTCGCGTCGGGCGGATCGTCGGACCACAGGGCAAAGACGCCGCCGGGTTTGAGCTGCGCGGCGAGGCGGCGCAGGCCTTCGAGCTCGTAGAACGAACCATGCCGCGCGTGCAGGAGGTGGTCTGGGGAGTGATCGATGTCCAGCAGCACGGCGTCGAATCTGCGGCCGGGTTGCGCGGAATCGAATCCTTCCTCGGGGTTGTCCGCGAGCGCGAAGAAGTCGCCGTTCACGAAGCGGCAGCGGGGATCGGAGGTCAGCTTCGGGCCGAGTGGGAGCAGGCCGCGGCGATGCCAGTCGATGACGGCGTCGAGGGCATCGACGACGAGCAGCGAGCGGACGGCGGGATTTTGCAATGCGGCGTGGGCGGTGCAGCCGAGCCCGAGGCCGCCGACCACGACATCCAGCTCGTGGGATTCGAGCCCGGCGAGGCCGATTTCCGCGAGCGCTTCTTCGACGCGCGTGAAGAGGCTCGACATGAGGAACGCCTCGCCGAGCTTGATCTCGAAAACATCGAGGTCGCCGAGCGAGGGCACGCGCCGGCGGCGCAGGCTGAGGTCGCCGAGCGGCGTGGGGCGAAAGTCCAGCTCCTCGAATTGCATGCTCATCGGCTCACGGCCGGTGCGCCGGCATGGGTGGCCTGGAAGGCGGAAAGCTCCCGCGCGATGCGGTCGGAGATGGTGGCGCGGACGCGGACGAATGCCTCCTCGTAGTCGACCTGCCGCACGGCGCCTTCGCGATGCAGGCGGGCGAGCAGATCGGCGCGCTCGATGGGCAATCGCAGCTCCACCGTGCCGGTGCCGGCGCTCACGAAATCCGAGATGCGGTGCACGAGCTCGTCGAGACCTTGTCCGTCGTGCACGGAAATGAAGACGGCTTCCGGGAAATGCCTGCGCAGGATCGCGCGCGTCGCCGGGTCCTCGACTTTGTCCATCTTGTTGAAGGCGACGAGCGTCTGTTTCGTGTCCGCGCCGAGGTCGGCGAGCACCTTCATCGTCGTGTTGTAAAATTCCATCACGCGCGGGTGCGACGCATCGAGGACGTGGATCAGGAAATCCGACAGGGCGGCTTCTTCGAGGGTGGCGTTGAAGGACTCGACGAGCTGGTGCGGGAGCTTGCGGACGAAGCCGACGGTGTCGGTGAGCAAAAGGGGCTGCTTGTTGGGCAGGGCGATTTTGCGCGTGGTGGTGTCGAGCGTGGCGAAGAGCTTGTTTTCCACGAGCACGTCGGCGCCGGTGAGCTTGCGCAGGAGCGAGGATTTTCCGGCGTTCGTGTAGCCGACGATGGCGGCGTTTGGCACGGGGGCGCGTTTGCGATCCTTGCGCTGGATGGCGCGGGATTGGCGGACGTTGACGAGCTCTTTTTTAAGGCGGTCGATCTGGCCGCGGATCTTGCGGCGATCCTGCTCGAGCTGGCTCTCGCCTTCGCCCTTCGCGCCGATGCCGCCGCCCTGTTTGCCGAGGTGGCCCCACGCGCGGGTGAGACGCGGCATCGAGTAGGCCATGCGCGCGAGATCGACCTGGATGCGCGCCTCGCGGGTCTGCGCGCGCATGCCGAAGATATCGAGAATGATCTCCGCGCGATCGATGACGGTGACTTTGGAAAGATCCTCCCAATTCCGCTGCTGCGCGGGGGTGAGCTCGTTGTCGAAAATAATGACGTCGCAGTTCCGCGCCTGGAGATGGTCGCAGATTTCCTGCGCCTTGCCGGAGCCGAGAAGAAATCGCGCCTGCGTCTCGCGCATGTGCACGAGCATGCGGTCGACGATCGGGATGCCGAGCGTGCGCACGAGCTCGCCGAGCTCGTCGAGCAGATCCTGGGCGTCGGCTTTGTCCGCCGGATCGACGTAGGCGCCGACCAGCAGCGCCCGCTCGACGATTTTATCGCGTGGCTTGATTTCGAACATGCTGCCTCACCATAGCAGGCGCGGGAGATCGCGCCAGATTCGACGGGCGATGCCTGGCGCGGCTTCATTCGCGATCGCCGGCTGCCCTTTGCGGAGTTTTCAAGGGGCGGCGATCTGGACGGCCTGGACGGACTTTGCAGACTCACGCGCGGCGTCGAGGATCTCGACGACGGTGACATTCATGGGGAGCGATGAGGGGCCGCCGGCGGGGTCTGCTTTTCCGCGCACGACGGCGGCAAAGTAGCTGAACGGATTGTCGTAGGGCGCCTCCGGCAGAGGCAGCTCGCGGCTTTTTTCTTCGGAGCCGTGGCGGAGGCGGAGATGGGTGCGGTCGTCCGCGAAGGCAGCGCCTTTCGTGCCGTAAACTTCGAGATTTTTTCGACCGTATGGCCAGTTCCAGGAAGCCTGGATGATGCCTTGCGCGTGCGCGTAGAGCAGCAGGATCGTGGCCTCGTCCTCGACTTTCGCGTAGGCCGGATCGGTTTTGAATTTCTGCGTTGCGGCCACGATGGACTGGGGCCGTTCGCCGTTCATCAGCCACGTCATCAGATCCGCGCCGTAGCAGCCAAAATCGACCAGGGCGCCGCCGCCGTTCAATACGGGGTCGGTGAGCCAGGCGAGGAATTCCGGCGGGATGTTGATTTCCTTCGGCCCCTCGTGGCCGTCGCAGGCGATCATTTTTCGAATCTCGCCGAGTTCGCCTTTCGCCACGAGCCGTTGCGCTTCCTGCACGGTGGGATACCAGGTCGTTTCGTAGTTCGTGAGCACCTGGACGTCATGCTCGGCGGCGAGTTTTTCGATTTCCCGAGCGTCCTATCCGTTCGAGGCGAGCGGCTTCTCGACCATGATGTCGATTCCGTGTTTCGCGCACGCGCGGATGATTTCGAGATGGTCGTGGATCGAGGTGAATACCACGACAGCTTCGGGTTTCGCGGTATCGAGCATGCGGTCGATGTCGGGCTGGACGATGCCCGGGTCGAAGTGAAACCGCGCGGCCATCTGCTGCGCCAGCGCCGCGTCCGGTTCGGAGATGCCGACGATCCGGATATCCTTCCGGTCGAGGTGGCTGAGAATGTTGCCGACATGCCCGTGCACGAGGCCGTCGACGCCGAGGCGAAGAGGTTTTTGGCCGGAAGCGGGAGTCTGCGCGGGAGAGGGGAGGATAGCCACGCTGGTCAGAGCGAGCAGGAGGAGTGGGCTTTTCATGAGGGGGGCGGATGAGAGTTATATCGGCGGCGTGGAGGGGCTGCAATATTCCGAACGGCGAGTGGCTTGCGGTCTGGCGCCGGTGTTTGCTGCCCGGACGGGCGCCGTCCCACCCGCGAACTTCGGGTCGGCCCTGGGAAAAGTCGCTCTTGATGGGATCGCGGCGACGGCCCTTGAATCGGGCCGCGAAGTCGGGCTAGCGTATCGGGCGATGAGCAAACCCGCCTGCCCGATGTGCGAAATGGACGATGTGCTGGACCACGCGGATCGCTGGGAATGCGTCACCTGCGGGCACGAGTGGCCGCGGGAGGCCGAGCCGGTCGAGGCCGCCGGAGCGCGCGTCGTCAAGGACGCCTACGGCACGGTGCTCGCGGATGGCGACTCGGTGACGCTGATCAAGGATTTGAAACTCAAGGGCTCGTCTCAGGTCATCAAAGGCGGAACGAAGGCGAAGGGCATTCGCCTCGGGGACGGCGATCACGAAATCTCCTGCAAGATCGATGGCAGCGCCATTGGATTGAAGGCGTGTTTCGTGAAAAAGGCCTGAAAAATTCTCCGGTCGTCCGGTCAGGCGGCGAGTTCCGCTCCGGCGGCAGCGATGACGTCGGAGAGGCTGGTCGATTTCCTGGCCTGGAGTTTCTTCATCCCGGACTGAACGGCGGGCAGAATGTCGTCCAGCTCCCGGGCGACCACGAAATCGCCGACGACGCACATGCTGCCGAGCAGATCGATGAGCGGATCCCAAAAATGGAGCCCGGCGTGGTTTTGCCGATTGAAGATCACCACCGGCTTGCCTTCCATGAGCGGATGTTTCTGGTGTTTGAAGATCATCAACGCCAGGAGCTCCTGCACCGTGCCGGCGCCGCCGGGGAGAATGATGAAGGCGTCGGAATGCTGGATCATCACCTCCATGCGGGTGTAGATATCCGGCCGGGGCCAGAAGCAGGAAAGTCCATCGGGCAGGCCCTCGAGCTCGATGATGTGCGGGACGTTCGATCCGGCGGTCCATCCTCCCGCATTCACCGAGCCTTTTACGACCGCGCCCATGATGCCGGAGCGGCCCGCGCCGGAGATGCAGCCGATTTTGTTTTCGGCCAGGATGCGCCCCATGGCCTCGCCATCCGCCAGGTAGGAAGGTTCCTTGAGCGACGCGGAGCAGAAGACGCAGGCGCTGCCGATGTAATCCTCGGGAATCGGAGCATCGATGACGGTGCCGCTGGCTTCCGCGATCTTGTGGCGCCGCGCATCCGGAGTGCCTTGCGACTTCGCGAGCTCCAGGCTATCGAGCACGGCCTCGGCGGAATCGACCGCGAGCAGGAAGTCTTCGTGGTTCTGGAGAACAGCGCCGAGTTTCCGCAGATGCGCCAGCACCGCGAAGAACGGATTCCAGGACGCATCTTCGTTGAGGATGATGGTCGGCTTGCCGGCCAGATTGCGGTCGAGCGTCTGGAAGCCGACGAAGATGGAGATCGCCTTGAACATGTCCTCCAGCGTCGCTCCGGGCGTGAAAACGAAGGCGTCGGATTCGATGATTTTTTTCTCGATGTTCGAGAGCGTGATCCGCTGGTCGCCATTCGAGTTATAGATGTCCCATCCTTTTGCGAAGAGGAGGTAGAGAAGCCTGGCGCGAGAGGCGCGACTGGGGTCATCGGCGCCGAGAACGGTTCCGGAAAGTCTGATTTTTGGCATGCGTCGCTTAGGTCGTATCGAGAAGTATAGCAGTAAATGGGCCGATGGGAGCAATGTTCGTGCGCTGATTGCGTGGAGGCATTCAGGTTGAAATCGCGCTACGAGCCCGGTGCGACCGGACTCCATCGGGCAAGCATCCCGGAGAGATCGCGGGGATGGATCGGCTTGGAGAGATAGTCCGACATGCCCGCGGCGAGGCAGAGCTCGCGGTCGCCCTTCACGGCATTGGCCGTCATCGCGATGATCGGAATGCGGGCATTCGCCGTGCCGCCGGCGCGAATCCGCCGGGTCGCTTCGTAGCCGTCCATCACGGGCATTTGACAATCCATCAACACCACGTCGTAGGCGTGCGCCGCCAGTGCCTCGATGGCGGCTTGTCCGTTGGCCACGGCCCGCGTCTCGCAGCCAAGCTTGGACAACACGGCAAGAGCGACCTTTTGATTGGTCGCATTATCCTCCACGAGCAGGACGCGCAGGTTCTCGGGTTTGCGCCCCTCGGGTGCGGAAAGGTCCTGTTCCGGGGGGAGCGCCTTTCCTTCGCGACACGGCACGGTGAACCAGAAAGCCGACCCGACTCCGGGCGTGCTATCCAGCCCGATCCGCCCGCCCATCAGCTCGACCAGGTTCTTGGAAATCGCGAGTCCCAGTCCGGAGCCGCCATGGATGCGGGTCGTCGAGGAATCCGCCTGCGAAAAGGGCCGGAAGAGGTGCGCGGCCTGCTCTGGAGAAATCCCCGCGCCCGTGTCGGACACCTCGAAGCGCAGGTCGTCGCCCTCGCGGGAGACGGAGATGCGGATGCTCCCCGCGTCGGTAAATTTCACGGCATTTCCGCCGAGATTCAGCAGCACCTGGCGCAGCCGCGTGGGGTCGCCGAGCAGATAACGCGGCACCTCCGGAGCGAAACGAGTTTCCAGCACCAGCAGCTTCGAGCGGCAGGTCACGGCGAGCATGTCGGCGGTGGAGGAAACCAGGTAGTGGCTGTCGAAATCCAGCTCTTCGAGCTCCACCTGGCGGGCCTCGATCTTCGAGAAATCGAGCACGTCGTTGATCGTGGCCAGCAGCGCATCCGCGCTGGTCTGGATGGTCTCGACATACCGCAGCTGCTCGAGGGAGAGCGCCGTCTCCATCAGCAGATCCGTCATGCCGATCACGCCGTTCATCGGCGTGCGAATCTCGTGGCTCATGTTCGCGAGAAATTCGCTTTTCGCTTTGCTGCCCTCATTGGCCTTGCGGGCGAGCTCCTCCATCCGCTCGAGCGCGGCCTCGAGTCCCTCGTTCGCCGCCTGCAGCTCGATTTCCGAGTTTTTGAGGCGCGTGATGTTCTCGCTCGCCATGATCAATCCGCAGACATTTCCGTCCGCATCGCGCCAGGGCGCCACTTCCCAGCGCAGCCAGTAGCGCGAGCCATCCCCGAGTTCGAAGAAATCCTCCTCGCAGCGTTCCATGACACCGCCCAGACAGCGCCGATGGATCGCTTTCCATCGCTCCGGGAGATCCGGAAAGACCTCGTAGTGGGAACGGCCGGTCACGGTCTGCTCCGTGAGCTGGTAGTCGTCGAGCCATCTTTGGCTGCAGATGAGATAACGCAGGTCGCGGTCGAACATCGCCACCGCCGAGGGCGCATGCCGGACGAAGGTCATGAGCTGGTCGCGCGAGGCGGCGATGGCCTGCTCCGTTTTCTTCCGCGCCGAAATATCGGAAAAAAGCCCAAGCGTGCCGGTCAGGACTCCGTCACCGTCGCGGATCGCGGTCACGGACAGCTGCGCGGCCATCGTCGAGCCATCCTTGCGGACGAATGTCCATTCGGAATCGTTCGGCAAACCGAGCAGCGCTTTGGCGATGAAAACCTCCCATCCCGGCGAAATCTCCCGGCCGAGTTCCGCGGAGAGCTCCTTCGCCCGTGCGACGACCTCCTCCGGGACGTGCAGAATCTGCGGCGTCTGAAGGCCGATCATCTCGCCGGCCGGATAGCCCGTGAGACGTTCCGCAGCGGGATTCAGAATCGTGATCACGCCCGCCGCGTCGGTCGCAATGATGGCGTAGCCTGCGTTTTCGAGGATCGCCACATGCATACGCGCGAGCGCTTCGAGGTTCGCTTCCGAGCGCTTCTTTTCGGTAACGTCCTCCTTGATCGCAACGTAGTGAGCGATGGCGCCATCCTCCGCCTTGATCGAGGAGATCGAAGCCGACTCCCAATAAAGGGATCCGTCCTTCCGGCGGTTGTGAAATTCTCCCTTCCAGATTTCTCCCGCGCGGAGCCTCGTCCACATTTGCCCGTAAAACTCCGGCGATTGCTCTCCCGATTTCAAGATTCGCGGATTGAGCCCCTGCACCTCATTTGCGCGATAGCCCGTGATCTCCTCGAAGCGCGGATTCACATACTCGATGCGGCCCGCGACATCCGTGATCACGATCATCGCCGGGCTTTGCTCGGCGGCGATTCGAAACAACTGCAGTGAGTCGGTCTCGAGCGGGCCCGCAACATTGGAGCCGGGCTTGCTCATGCGCCGCCTTCTTTCGGGACGGTCCACCCGGTCGCGGCAAAACCCCTCGCCGTCTGCACGCCATCTTTGTCCAGGAGGGACATGATTTATCGTTATCACTATGGGCGGACAAAGTCACGGAGTAGTCCCGAACCGTGGGAATCTTGATGCCCGCCCAAAACTCCCGCCCGTTCGCTCCGACACGACTCAGCCGCGGTAGATCCACGCCGGCATTTCGACCCCCGCCCCGGCCAGCAGCGCATCGACGGCGGGGCGATCGGGCGAAAATTCGCAAACCGGATCGGTGCGGGCCGCGTCGCCGGCCAGCAGCGCGGCCTGGCACCGGCAGCCGCCGAAATCGCGCTCCCGCTCCGGGCAGCTGTGGCAAGGTTCGGGCATCCATTCGGTGCCGCGGAAGCGGTTGAAGGCGGGGCTCTCGCGCCAGATCCACGCGAGGCTTTGCGACTTCGCGTTGTCGAACTTGAGGTCGGGAATGGAATTCGCGGCCTGGCACGGCAGCACGTCGCCGCGGGGGTTCACGGTCAGGCTGCGCGCGCCCCAGCCATGCAGGCAGGGCTTCGGCCGCCGTTCGTAATAATCGGGCAGCACATAGACGATTTGCAGCCGCCCGGAGAGCCGCTCCGCTGCGGCGCGGGCGGTCTTTTCGGCCTGGAGCGCCTGCGCGTGGGTCGGGAGCAGCGCGGCGCGATTTCGGAACGCCCAGCCGTAGAATTGCGCATTCGCGAGCTCGAGCCGCATCGCGCCGAGGGACTCGACCATCGCAATGATCGCGGGCAGGCGATCGATATTGCGGCGATGCAGCACGACGTTCACCCCGAGCGGAAATCCGGCGGCGACCACGTCGCGAGCCGCGGCGAGCTTACGCTCGTGCGCGGATGCGCCGGCGATGCCGTCGCCGAGCAGGCCTTCATCCGCCTGAAAGCTGATTTGCACCGCGTCGAGCCCGGCATCGCGCAATTCCCGCGCCCGCTCCGGCCCGAGGCCCGCGCCGCTGGTGATGAGATTCGAATACAGCCCTTCGGCGCGCGCGGTTTCGATCAATCGAGGCAGCTCGCGATAGAGCAGCGGTTCGCCGCCGGAGAAGCCGACCTGCACCACGCCGAGCTGCGCGGCTTCCCGCAGCACGCGCATCCAATCTTCGGCCGGCATTTCCTCGGCGCGCGCGGCGAGTTCGAGCGGGTTCGAGCAATACGGGCAGTGCAGCGGG
The DNA here is from genome assembly GCA_015655545.1 of Chthoniobacterales bacterium. Classification (GTDB taxonomy): domain Bacteria; phylum Verrucomicrobiota; class Verrucomicrobiia; order Chthoniobacterales; family JAATET01; genus JAATET01. The sequence continues at coordinate 66,612 of JAATET010000031.1, forward strand.
CAGCGGTGTGTGAGCTCCGCGAGCAGGCCATACGGGCGCGGAGCGGCTGTTCCTGGGGCAAGCCGGGGCGCGGTCATGTCCCGAGCAGGCCTCGCGCGGCCAGGGCGTCGAGGCAGGATTCCACATCCGCCCGCAGCACGGCGGGCTCGACTTCATATTGCGCGGCGAGTGCGGCGACGATTCCGTCGGCGGTTCGCATGCCGTCGCAAAGTTGCACGATCGCATCGGCGGTCTCGCTCAATTCCACCGCGCCCTCCGGATGCAAAAGCATCGCGCCGCCGGTCACGCGATCGAGCTGGCGCCGCACGTGCGGCGCGAGGCGGGGCTGGGAATCAGGCGTCGGCATCGATGGCGTCGAGAATGGACCACAAGACGTCGCATTTGAAACGGAGCGCATCCACCGCGCGCTGCTGCAGCCCGGGTGTGTCGCACCAGCGCAGGGTGAGGTCGAGAGCCTCGTTCGAATCGACGCGCGCCTGCGTGACGCGGCTCTGGAAATAGTCGAAGGCCGAGTTGGGCACCCAGGTGTAATATTTGCGAAAAGCCTCGAGCCGCCTGGACATGATGTCCGGCGCGAAGAGCTCGGTGAGCGAGGAAGCGATCGCGATCGGCCACGGCTGGGTGCGGGCAAAATGCACATACGCGTCCACCGCGAAACGCACGCCGGGCCGCAGGCCTTCGCCGGCCAGCACCTGATCGCGTGCGAGCCCGCAACCCTCGGCGAGCCGCAGCCAGGCCTCAATGCCGCCGGCATTACCCTGGCCGCCGGCATTTCCCTCGGCGCGCCCGTCGTGATCCTCGATGCGGTGAATCCAGATGCGGCGCACTTCGCGCTCGGGGCAGTTGCTCAGGATCGCGGCGTCCTTGATCGGAATATTGCGCTGATAATAGAAGCGGTTCGCCGCCCAGGTGCGGATTTGTTCCGGCTTCAGCTCGCCGGCGTTCATGCGCACGTGAAAAGGGTGCAGATGATGATAGCCGCTCTCGCCCACCGCTCGCAGCGCCGACAGAAAATCCTCGGAAGTCATGGCGTCAAAAGACCGCGTGCTCGCCGTCCTCGGCCACGCGGAGGCCGGCGGCTTCGAGTGCCCGGCGTTCCGCCGAGTCGGGCCGCAGGATGGGGTTGGTATTGTTGAGGTGGAGATAAGAAACGCGCCCCGGTCCCAGCGCGGACAAGGCGGCGAGGCTGCCGCTTTCGCCGGAGATCGGCACGTGGCCCATGTCTCGCGCGCGGCGGGTCGAAAAGGTCAGGCGTGCGAGCTCGTCCTCGTCCCAGAACGTGCCGTCGAACCAAATCCGCCCGCATCCGGTCAACTCGCTCATCAATGCCGCATCCAGGATCGCCACATCTGGAAAAACACCGGCCACGGCAGCGCCGTTTCGAAATAAATATCCCACCGCATGCGAGCCTTCCGAAGCGGGGAATTGGTCATAGCGGGGCGGTTCGCCGCCTCGGAGCGGAACGCAGCGCACTTCCAGCCCGCTTTCATCGACTGGCAGCCATTCTTCGCGCGCCAGCCGCCATTCGAGGCCCGCGTAGGCGCCGACGACCCGGCTGAGCCCGGGCCCGTGCTCGAGGCTCCGGCGCACGGCTTCCGGCGCGGTGAGCCGCAGGGGCGAGCCTTCGCGGAGTTGGAAAAGCCCCAGCGTGTGGTCGAGGTCGGCGTTCGTTAAAAAAATGCCGGCGAGCGGTCGATCGCGGATGCCGGCTCCGGGCGCGAGCCGCGGGCGGATGCAGCGCTCGAGCTGTGTGGTGACGTCCGGCGAGGCGTTGACGAGGTGCCAATCGCGGCCGTTGCCCGAGATGGCGAGGGAGCTTTGCAGCCGGGAAGGCAAAACCCCCGCGCGGGCGAGCTGGCAATTCGGACAGGCGCAGTTCCATTGCGGGAAGCCGCCGCCGGCCGCGGTTCCGAGGACCAGGACTTCGAGCAAGCCGGCTTAGCGGGTGCCCGAATACAACGAAACTTCGAAGAAGATCGGGATATCCTTCAGTTTGGGGGCCGTCCAGATGGGTTTGATTTTCATAGGGCTGGTGGAGACGTTTCGCTCGTTGCCCGAGGATTACAAGGGGATTTTTGCCATCGAGCCCCAGTGTTGGCCGATAAAAATGAAACATTTGTTTGAAACATTCGTATCGGCCTCTATTTTCCGCGGATGAATTCCACGGAAGCCGACGGCCCCCAGGATCGGTTGCTCGACGCCGCCGGTGAAGTTTTCGCCGAGCGCGGATTCGACGGCGCGACGATCCGCGAGATCACGCGGCAGGCCGGGATGAATGTGGCGGCGGTGAATTATTACTTTCGCGACAAGGACGAGCTCTACGCCGCGACGCTGCGCCACGCCCACTCGGCGGCCTGCGAGCTGCCCTACGCCGAGGAGGCCGCCTTGAGCGCCGAAGAGCGCGTGCATGTCTTCGTGCAAAATCTCTTGCGCCGTTTTCTCGATCCGTTGCGTCCGCGCTGGCACGGGCAGCTCATGGCGCGGGAAATGGCCTCGCCGACCCGCATCTTTGGCCAGGTCATCGAGGAGGCTTTTCGTCCCAAATGCGCATGGCTCCAGCGCGCTCTCGTCGAGCTCTGCGGCGACCGCTTCTCCGGGGCGGATCTCGACTACCTGACGACGAGCATCATCGGGCAATGCACGTTCTACCGTCAGAATCGCCAGGTGATCCAGAGCCTCTTTCCCGGCCTGCTGTCCCCGGACAATCTCGTCGAGCGGCTCGCGCGCCACATCACCGATTTTTCATTGGCCGCCGTGCGGAACATGAAGCCCCACCACCCTTCGCTTTCAAATGAACCCATCCTCAAATCCCGCTGACGTCCCGAACTCCGGCCGCGCTCTGCGCAGAAGCATCCTCATCGGCACCGTCGTGGCGCTCGTCCTCGTCGCCGTCGTTTTTTACCTCGGGCATCGCGGCAAGGAATCCACCGACGATTCCTTCATCGAATCGCACATCATCCAGGTCAGTCCGCAGATTGCCGAGCGCGTCGAAAAGGTGTTTGTGAACGACAACCAGATCGTCAAAAAAGGCGATCTCCTGGTCGAACTGGACGCGCAGAACGAGATCGTGCTCCTGGAAACCGCGCAGGCAAATCTCGCCTCTTCCGAAGCAAAGCTCGTGCAGGCACAGGCCCAGTTCGAGGCCACAAATTCCGATTTCGCGCAAGCCAGAGCCGACATCGAAGAAGCGAGGGCCAACGCCGACAACGCCGCCAAGGATTTGACCCGCAACAGCGAGCTGCGCAAGAGCGGCGCCATCGCCCAGCGCGAATACGACACCTCGCAAATGCAGGCGCTTTCCACGAAGGCCGCCTTCGACAGCAAGCGGCAGAGCGCCCTCTCCGCGGAGTCCACCGTGAAGGTCCGCGCCGCCGAGGTGAAAGCCGCCGAGGCCCAGGTCGTGCAGGCAAAAGCCATGCTCGATGCCGCGCGGCTGCGGCTCTCCTACACGAAAATCAACGCGCCGGCATCGGGCCGCATCACGCGAAAAAATGTCGAGCCCGGCAGCTACGTGCAGACCGGAAACGCCCTGCTCGCCGTCGTGTCGCCGGAAGTCTGGGTCGTCGCGAATTTCAAGGAAACGCAGCTCGACCGCATGCGCCCCGGCCAGCCGGTGGATATTCGCATCGACGCCTATCCGTCGCTGAAGTTGCGCGGATGGGTGGACAGCATCCAATCCGGCACCGGCTCGCGCTTCAGCCTGCTACCGTCGGAAAACGCGACTGGAAATTACGTGAAAGTCGTCCAGCGCGTGCCGGTGAAGATCGTGCTCGATCTTCCGAAGGACGCGCCCGAGCTCACGCCGGGCATGTCGGTGGTTCCGGTCGTGCACATCGATCAGCCCGGTCGGGCAAACCAGCCGACGCGATGACGGAATCCGCGCGCCCGGCCGTCAATCCCTGGCTTGTCACCGTCGTCATTTCCATGGCGACATTCATGGAGGTGCTCGACACCAGCGTGGCGAATGTCTCGCTCAGCCACATCGCCGGCGGGCTCGCCTCGAGCGTGGACGAGGCGAACTGGGTGCTCACGACCTATCTCGTCGCGAACGCGATCATGATGCCGATCAGCGGATGGTTCGGCACGGTCATCGGGCTCAAGCGGTTTTTCATGATTTGCGTCGCGCTTTTCACGGCGAGCTCGCTGCTCTGCGGCCTCGCCACCAGTCTCGATCAGCTCATTTTCTTTCGCATTCTCCAAGGGGTCGGCGGAGCGGGCATGGCGCCCGTCGTGCAGGCGATGCTCGCGGATTTGTTCCCGCCGGAAAAACGCGGCTCCGCCTTCGCCGTTTACGGACTCGCAGTCGTTTTCGCACCGGCCATCGGCCCCACCCTGGGTGGCTGGATCACCGACAACTACAGCTGGCACTGGATCTTCCTCATCAATATCCCGGTCGGCATCGTTTCGCTCGTTCTCACGGCGGCCTTGGTGACCGAGTCGCCCGTCGCGAAAGCCGAACGCGAGCGCGTGGTGAAAGACAAAAACTTCCGCGTGGATTGGCCCGGCTTCGCGCTCACCGTGCTCGGCATCGGCTGCCTCGAGATGTTCGTGGATCGCGGTCAGCACGAGGATTGGTTCTCGTCGAATTTCATCACCACGATGGCGGTTGTTTCCTGCGTTTCGCTCGTCGCGCTGGTTTTGTGGGAGCTCCGCCAGCGCGATCCGATGGTCGATATCCGGCTGCTAAAAGTCCCGAGCTTCATGGCGGCATTCGTGTCGATGTTCGCGCTGGGATTCGTGCTTTTCGGCAGCACGGCGCTGCTGCCGCAGGTGCTCCAGGGCTTGCTCGGCTACACTTCGCAACAATCCGGTATGGCCCTCACCGCGGGCGGCATCGTGATGATCGTGATGATGCCGTTGGTCGGCGGATTTTTCGTGCACCGGATCCAGGCCCGCTATCTCGTGATCGCCGGCCTGCTCATGGAGGCGGCCTCGCTGTTCCACATGGGCCGCACGTTCAATCTCGATCTCACTTTCGACGACGCGGTGTGGGCGCGCGTTTTTCAGACCGTCGGGCTGGCCTTCCTCTTCATCCCGATCATGCAAAGCGCCTACTTGCGCCTGCCGCCGGGCAAGAACGGCAACGCGTCCGCGCTCATCAACCTCGCGCGCAACCTCGGCGGCAGCGTGGGCATCGCCTTGTCGAGCACCTTCGTTACGCAGCGGTCGCAGTTCCATCAATCGCGGCTCGTCGAGCACGTCTCCGCCTACGATCCGCAGACGCAAAGCGTGCTCCAGCAGCTCAGCGCCATGTTTTCGAGCCACGGCGGCAACGGGCACGATCAGGCGCTCGGAGCGATCTACGGCATGGTGCAGCGGCAGGCGGGCATGCTCTCCTACGTCGAGGTATTTTACTTCATGGCGTTCGGCATTTTACTGATCGTGCCGCTCACGCTTCTGCTGCCCAGGAACGATCCCCGTGCGAAGGCCGACCCCTCGGCCACCGCGCACTAGAAGCCGCTTGCGTTTCCCGGCCCGGCCCGATACTTTTCCGCTCCACCTTTACGGGGTCTTAGCTCAGTTGGTAGAGCGCCTCAATGGCATTGAGGAGGTCAGCGGTTCGATCCCGCTAGGCTCCACCACTTCAAGTGGTTGAACGAAAGAAGCTCTCAAGCGGAAGCTCTGTCTTGATCCGTCCCGGCACCGCCCAAGATGTTCGCCCGGCTCGCCGGCGATCGGAACCCCGCCCGCCGCCCATCAAGGGATGGTGGCCTTGAGTCGGATGAAGCGGGAGTTGAAGGCCTTGAAAGGGGTGTTGTCCCGGACGCGCAGGGTGGAGGCAGTATCGATCTCGACCGTTGTGCCGTCACTGGTCCATGCGGCGGAGTCCTTGAGATTCCCCGTGACCTCCACGCGCAGGGCCACATCGGTGGCGTCCGGATTTTTCGAAGTGGTCAGACGGAGGTAGGTTTCCGCGCCGATCGTTTCGGCATCCACGACGATTCCGCTGGGCCCGTTGGCGCGGGGAGGAAGCCCGAGGGCATATTCCAGGAGATTATTGAGGCCGTCGCCATCCGGGTCCGCGAGATTCCCCGCGATGAGAGAGTTTCCGGCATCGGCGCCGAACTGATCGATACGCCAGAGATCGAGCTTCGATTGCACGGTGATCGCGACCGTCGTGGAGGCGGACTTCAGCGGATAGACGCCGGCGATGCCATCGTCCTGAACGCCGACGGTCAGGTTGACCACCTGGCCGGAAGGCAGGGCGCCGGCATTCACCACGGTGATCGCGCCGGTGGCGGAATTCATGGCAAAAGCCCCCGCCGCATTGCCGCCAAGAATGGCGTAACAGCGCGGACCACCCTCCGGATCGTTGGCGGAAACCGTGCCGACGAGCGTGCCATTTGTCGCATGAACGGACGTGGTGAAGGCATAAGGCGCCCCGGACCAAACCGGCGCGACATTGATGTCGAACGGCTTCAGCGCCGTCCCGGGGATAATCGTCGGGGTCGCAATGTCCGGCCCCGTCCACGCCACCTGCACGAAGTCCGCGCCGGCCCCTTCTTTATGGATCGTCTCGATGTAGTAGGACTGGCCGGCCGTCAAAGTGTAGGTGGGGGAGACTTGGGACGAGCCTGTCCACACGTTGCGCAAGGTCGATGTCGAAACGCCGGCGACCTGGGTCACCGCCGGCGTGGGACCGGCGGTATTGAAGCGCAGCTGCGACGCATCGTCGCTGGCAATGTAAAACTTGTAGCTGCCGGTCGTGGGCGGCACGACGCAGGCGCGAATCCGCGAGCCATAATTGTCTCCGTAATTCGCGCCGGTATCGAAAGACGACAGAACCCTCGAAGTGGTGGGCAGGTTGGGATAAACGGCGGATTTGCTGGTCAGGTCGGCAACCGTCGCCCCCGCGATGCCGGTCCAAATCTGCTGCACGATGCCGTCGGCCGTGATTACGCCGGCCCCCGCCACATTCACGGTGATCTTGCCCGTTCCGGACAATGCGGAGGCGCTGTTATCCGTGGCTTTGATCTGCAAGGCGTAGGAGGTCGCTGCCGATGCCGAGAGATTTGCGTTATTCGCGACAAAAAGCCGCCCGGTGGCCGCATCGATGCCAAAAATCCCGGCATTATTCCCCCCCGCGATGGCGAAGCTGAGCGTATCCTCCGCATTCCCATCGGTCGCTGCAACCATGCCCACGGAGCTCCCGGTGTAGGCGTCTTTGCGGACGGTCAAGGTGGCGGCGGGGACGATCGGGGCGTAATTCGGGGAAAACGGGACCAGGAATCGTCCGGGAATGACCTGTTGCGCGATATTTGGTCCCTGCCACGCGACCGCGAGATGATCGCCGCCGTTGCCCTGCGCCTGACGCGCCTCGATGTAATAAGGTTGCCCGGCGGTGAGAGCGATCACCGCCGTTTTTTGCGACGCGTATTTTGTGTATTGATGCGGATCGGTCCAGCCGGTGGCCGTCGCCCGCACCGTGGCGGAGGCAGGGCTCGCATTCGGACTCAGGCGGAGTTCGCCCTGATCGTCGGAAGAAATCCAGAATGTGTAATTGCCCGTGGCTGGCGGAATCAGATAACCCCGCACCGTGCTGCCGTAGTAGTTCATGCCGTGCGTATCGGCATCGAATTTCGTCAGGATTTCCACCGAGTCGGGCTGGTCGGGGAACTTCGGGCTGGCGGTCAAATTACCGAGCACGCCGGTGCCGCCAATATTCTCATAGAAACACCGCAGGACCGTGCCAGGCGTGTAGCCTGACGGCGTCGGGATGACGGTCACCGTGACCTGGACGTCCTTCGTCAAGGCAGGGGTGCCGTGATCGGTGGCCCTCAAGACCAGCGGATAAGTCGTCGGCGTGGAGACATCGACCGCCGCCGCCGCCGAGATCACCCCGGTGAAGGCATCAATGGCAAAAATGCCGCCCGCATTGCCGCTAAGGATCGAAAAAATTGGGAAGTCGAATCGATCCGGGTCGCTGCCAATCGCCGTAAACAAAGCCGTCCCGCTCTTGGTATGCGCCAACATGGTAAACGAACCGCCGGTGAGGGTTGGCGCTTCATTCACGTCCCCGACGGTGACAACCACGCGGATGGATTCGTTCAGGGAAGGGGCGGCTCCATCGGTAATGGTCACAAAAAGCTGAAAAGTCGCGGGGTCGTCCCATTGCTTCGAGAGAGCCTCGTAATTGAGAAGCGTCGAGTTCGCGACCGTGATCACGCCGTTCGCGGGATTTATCGAAAACGCGCCGCTTTCGTTCCCGGACGCAATCGCCCAAGTCAGCGGATTCGTCCCGTGACCCACCCTCGGTGCAATGGTCCCGACGGCCGTGCCATTGGCCGTGTTTTCCGCGACGGTGAGACGATCCGGCTTCACGCCGCCGGTGGTTGTTCCCGTGATCAGATAAGCGCCAATCGTTCCATAGTCCGTATACCCGGTGGTCAGCGGATCGCCTTTCCCGACGCCGTCCACGCGCAGGGTATATTCCCCCGCGGGAAGGGTGGCGGAAACGGTCGCCGCGAGTTGAGCTTCCGGGTTGCTGCCGGCCACGAGCACGCCCGCGCTATCATAGATTTCCGCCAGGATATCGAGATTCGGGCCGGCGTTTACCGGCGTCACGGTGAAGAAATTCGCGCCGCCGGTCGTTTTGAAGCGAAAAGCGTCCACGTCGTTCCTTGTCTCGATAATTCCTTCGTTCGAGACGCTGTTATTTGGCTGTATCTCGAGGTATCCGGCGGTGGCCAGCGTCGCTCCGTAGTCGTCCGCGCGATAGTCGACCGAGTTGTTGTTGTTCGTGATGATCGAAAGATCGTCTTCCTTGTTACTCGGGTTGGCGTATTCGCCCTTCGACCATTGACAGAGATTTTGATAATAACCAACGCCCATGATCGGCGCCCAACCGGTTTCCCCGGAGCCTTGTCCTTGATAATATTCCACATGCGGCATCCCTGGATTGTCCTGCCCATCATGCGAGAGCCCGAGGGTATGCCCGATCTCATGCGAGGAAGCATCGGCCGCGCTTTTTCCCGTGGAGTAGAACGACCAGCAAACGGAGTCGCCACTCCAATTCCACGCGCCCACAAAAGCCACGCCACCGGCCGATGGTGCCGCGGTCGTCGTCGGGGTGAGGATCACATGGATCCGACTGGTTTCCGGCGCCTTGTCGAAGACATTCCGATCCGTCGTTACATTGATATTAAATGCTTGATAGTCTTCCGCGATGCGCTGCCAGACATCCTTGATCTGCGCGTTGGTCGCGTTGGAGGGCGCCGCATCGAAATTTCCCCAGCCCGCAAACGGCCCTTTTTCTCCGTCGAAGTCGAGGTAGATCACTCCGGCCGCCCCCGGCAGACTTTGCAAGGGCACAACGCCGTTTTGAGATCCCGCAATGGGTATATTGGTCGGATGCGTCTGCGGGACGGCCATCGTCGTCCCATCCGAAGGGCCGCTCGCCGGAACGCTCGCCACCAGCTGGGCCGGTTCATTCGTCGAAGTCGCGGGCGCGGTTGCCGTTGCGGGCGGCGTTGCGGAAACCGATGTCGTGCCCCCATCTTTTTTCAGCGTCGGGAATCCAAAGCAGACCACATCCCCGAGGCGGCGGGCGACGAGCATGGGGGTTCCCCCCGGGCCGATGGGCTCGGCGCGGTAGGCCACGAGGCCCTTGTCGAAGCGCACATTTCCCACGAACATACCCGCGGGCGTCGCCACGGTTTGTTTCTGGAAAAAATAAAAACCCGGCTCGGGCGCGGAAAGACGCCCCTGCACCAGCGACACGTTGCCTTTCGCGTCCCGCTTCAGCATTTCCACCGTTCCGACCGCCAACTGGCCTCCGGGCAGGGTGAAATTCGCGGCTTGCTCCGATCCATGGACGATCTTGTCGAGAAAGTCCGGCGCCAGGGCCAATGGCGGAGGCCCGCCCGGGAGAGGCTCCTCGGTTTTCGTGGGGACATGAACCGCGCCCGGCCGCGCCGGCGCCACCATCGGATCGACACCCGCAAAAAGATTCCCGGCGGCCGCCTGTAACGGTGCCGGCGGCGTTGAACCCCGAGGCGCCGCCGCCATCGGCATCTGCCCTGCCGGCGAGGTCTGCGCCGCCACCGGCTTTTGAGCCTGCCCCGATGGGGAAGGCGGATTAGTGAGCAAAAAGATCACACCAAGCGCCAGGAGAACCAGGCACAGCAAAAAGGCGAGGGAACGCTTCATCTAACTGGGGAGTTAAGATTGGGGGAAAGAGACAAACCCTACGGCTGTCCGCTGAACGCTCCTAAAGGACACTTTCCCGCCACCAGGCTATCCTCGGAGTCTCCGCATGCAAGGAGTGAAATCCCCGCGTCGCGATTTCCCCAAAGAATTTATCGAATTCCTTGTCGAATGACAAATCCAGCGCCGCTCTCCCGTCCACTCATACGCCGCCACCGGCCGTTTCGTGAGTAACGAACGGGTCATTCATTTCCGGTCATGCCATTTTCCCACATCGGTGTGTTGCGAGGTCTCCCTCCGAGATTTTCACGATACATTTCCAGAAGCTGCGCTTCCGACGGCTATGGAGTTGGATTCGCGCGGATGAAATTTCGGAACCAGTCGCCGGCAGGCTCGAGCACGCGATCTTTCGTCTTGGGATCGACGTGGGTAAGTCCGAAATTGGCGGCGTAGCCTTCGGCCCATTCGTAGTTGTCGCTGAGCGTCCAGGCGAAGTAACCGCGGATGTCCACGCCGTCGGCCAGGGCGCGCCGCATCTGGTTCACGTGCTCGCGGAAGTAGCGGATTTTCTTCTGCTCGCTCTGCGTGCCGATGCCGTTCTCGGTGACGAGGATCGGCTTGCCGTAGCGATTCTGGACGGCCTTGAGGACGGTATAGAAGCCCTCCGGCGCGATCTCCCAGCCGTTTTGCGTGGAGTTGGAATTCTGCTCGCCGTAGGGGCGGAAAATGAACCGGGTGACGGAGGCGTCCTGCGAGTAATAATAATTCACGCCGACCATGTCCATCGTGTCGGCCACCTGGTCGAGATGGTCGAAGTTCTGCCGCATCATCATATTGTAGACGAAGCCGGTGGGGTCCTGGAGGAAGTTGCGGCGCCAGTTCGGGATCGAGTAGATGCCGATGACGATGGCGTCGCGGCGGGCGCGGTGAATGATGCCGGCCGCATCGCGGAACATGGCCGCGCACGTTTTTGTCGCCTTTTTGAGCGCGAACGGAGTCATCAGCAGCCCGGGGGGCCAGTGACCGCCGAAGTAGCCGATGTAGAGGTCGCCGTTCGGCTCGTTTTGCGGCACGTAGACGCGAACGAACGGCGAAAGCGCCGCGACCATTTTTTCGACATACACACGCCACGCGGCTTCGACATCGGGATGGAGAAAATCGGAACGGTTCTTGTGCTTGCTGTCGTAGAGCCAGTCGGGAAACGTGAAGTGCCAGAGCGTGACGACCGGCTCGATGCCGGCGGCCTTCAGCTTGCGGGCCATGGCCGCGTATTGCCGGATGGCGGCTTCGTTGAAGACGCCCGGTTTCGGCTCGACGCGACCCCACTCGATGCCGAAACGGTAGTGGTTCACGCCGATTTTTTTCAAGACCTCGACGTCCTTGTCGAAATACGTCCAGGAAAACGTCGCGTCGTCGCCGCGCGGCGGAATGCGGCCTTCCTCGGCGAAGACGTCCCAGTCGGTCTTGAAATAATACGGCGAATCCTTCGCGATGCCGCGATCCTCGTTCTGGAAGCTCGCGGTCGAGGCGCCCCACCAGAACGGGCCGGTGCGGACGTCCTTCGCGGGCCCGTCCGGCCTTTGGTAAGGCTTCGGCGCCGTCACGCAGCCCGCCATTCCGATCAGAAAAAAAAGAGCGCCGAGAGCCGGGCGGGTTGGGATATTCATGCGCTGCCCATGCTTGGGAGAGGCTTGCTTTTATCGGGTGGCGCAGCATTCTTCAACGATGAATCCTTCGCGACGGCTCCTCCCGGCCCTGATTCTATGCCTCTGCGCGATGCACGGCGCGCTGGCGAACGACGATTCCTTCTCGGCGCCCGACAGCCTCGTCTTGAAAGACGGCCGCATGGTCCGCGGGCTCATCATCAAGAACTCGCGCGACGCCGTCCTGCTCCAGGAAAAAACCGGAGAAATCTCCTATCCGAAAAGCGGGATCGTGCGCATCCGCGACGAGGCGGACGACAAGGCGATGTTTACCGGCGTGAATCGCAAGGGCGACCTGCCCGCCTGGCGCGTGATCGCGAACGACCTGCGCACGCACGACGAGATCAAGTCGCTCGTCGAGATTCCGCCCACCGCCGTCGATAACGGCGTGTTCAAAAACGTGCCTTACATGTCCTTCCGGGCGAACCGCGACATCGAGCTCGACATCTACGGCGATCCGGAAGACCCCGCCGGATTCGAGATCGGCATTTTCGGGGCCCGCTCGGGCGACGACAAACTGCGCAAGGTCATCCGCGCCTTCCTGGCCGGCTTTCTCTCGACTCGCGACGAGTTGGCGACGCTCTATTCGCTGAGTTTCAACGGCGGCCTCCAGACGGCGGGAAATGTCACCATCGAGATCACGCCGAAGACCGCTCCCGATGCCTACGGCGCGTGGTGGATTTCGTTCTACAATCAAAAATCCCTCGCCAAAGTCCGGCTCAGCGACGCCGCTTACGCCAGGGTCACCCGGCCGGTGAACGAAGTCGTGGACAAGCACGGCCTCGTTCTGGCCAGCGTCCTGATGAGCAAGGAACTGAGCCTTTCCGAGAAGATGCAGTTCGTCGGAGACAATGCCCGGGCGCTGCTCCGGGGATTTTATCGCGATAAAAACGGAGACTTAAGATTGTTCACGGAGGCGACTCCGCCGCCTCTGCACGGGGGTTGAGCGAGTGAAGTCTGCCGTTTGATTTGCGGCCTGTCCCTGACGGTGGGTGAGACGAAAATAATGCGTCCTTCTGACTAGGCGAGGATGGAAACTTGGAGCATTCTACGCCTTCGAGTTCGCTTGCCGGCCCGATTTTGTCCCCCGTCACCAAGCGCCGAATTCAAATTCCCATGGCTTATTCCGCAATTCTCATGAAGACGTCCCGACTTCTCATCCTCGCTGCCCTGGCGGCTTGCACTTTGCTGGCCGCCTCCGCGGAGAACCTCACCGTAGACACGCTGCGCTGCGAATACCTCAAAGAGCCGATCGGCATCAACGAAACGCATCCGCGCCTAAGCTGGATCGTGAAGTCTCCGCTGCGCGGTGAAATCCAGACGGCCTATCAAATCCTGGCGGCCTCGACTCCGGGCGCGTCTGGGGCCGGGACGGAGCTCCCTCGGCGTGGAGCGCGCCGGTCAAATGGGAAATGGGTCTGCTCGATCCGAAGGATTGGAAGGCGAGCTGGATCGAGAGTCCGAAAAATCCCGAAGGAAGTGTTTCTTCACTGAACGCCGAGGAAGCGTTCGCGAGCTTTTCGGGATGTTCGTGGATTTGGAATGACGAGCCGGGCCTGGAGGCCGGAGGCCGGCTAGCGGCGAACGCCATTTCCAAAGGCGATTCGATCTCCCGAGCGGCGCAAAGTTGAAAATGGCGAAGCTTTTGATCACTGCGGACGATGGATTCACCGCCTCGGTCAACGGCAAAAAAGTCGGCGGCCTGGACGTCGCCGACGGATGGCAACAGCCGCAAACTTTCGACCTGCTGCCGTTCCTCGAGACGGGAGAAAATATCATTACCGTCACCGCCCCGAATCGCGGCTCCTTCGCCGGCCTTCTCGCGAAGATCGGCCTGGGCTTTGACGGCCGGAAGCCGGAAATCATCGTCACGGATGCCACCTGGCAGGCCACGCGGCAGGCGTCTCCCTCGTTGAACGATTGGAAAGCGGCCGCCGTGATCGTGCCTTTTGGAAAAGGCCCGCGGGGCTTAATCGGCGAATTTATTCCGACGCCGGTGCCGATTTTGCGGGACACGTTCGACGTCGCCGACAAGCCCGTCGCGCACGCGCGCCTCTATTCCACGGCGTTGGGAATTTACGAGCTGCATCTCAATGGCCGGCGCGTGGGCGACGAGCAGTTTGCGCCCGGATGGACGGACTACGACAAGCGGTCGTCACCGACGCTTTCTGGAAAGCGCACGCGAGCCCGATGCTCGGCTCGGATTTGTTGAACGGTGAGGTTTACGATGCCCGGCTTGAGCTGCCGGATTGGGCAGATCCGGCGCTCGACGACAAGAATTGGACGCCGGTCGGCGTGCGGTCCGAAAAGCCGCGCATCATGGATGGGCGCGCTTCCGAACCGATCCGGACGCTCGGGGAAATTCCCGCGAAAAAGCTCACGCAGCCGCAGCCCGGAAAATGGACCTTCGATCTCGGGCAAAACATGGTCGGCTGGGTCCGCATCGCGGTCAAAGCCCCGGCCGGCACGGCGATCACCATCCGCCATGGCGAAATGCTCAATCCCGATGGCACGCTCTACACGGCGAATCTGCGGACGGCCCTCGCCACCGATACCTACATCTGCAAAGGCGACGGACTCGAGGTCTGGCAGCCGCGGTTTACGGCGCACGGGTTCCGTTATGTCGAGCTTACGGGCCTCGCCGGCAAGCCCGACTTGAGCACCGCCACGGGAATCGTCGTGGGTTCCGACACGCCGCGCGCCGGCACGTTCGCCTGCTCGAATCCGCTCATCAATCAACTCCAGTCCAATATCGCCTGGGGCCAGCGCGGGAATTTTTTCAGCGTGCCGACCGATTGCCCGCAGCGCAACGAACGCCTGGGATGGATGGGTGACGCCCAGGTCTTCATCCGCACCGCGACTCAGAACGCCGACGTCGCCGGCTTCTTCACGAAGTGGCTCGTCGACGTGCGGGACGCGCAGTTCGACGACGGCCGTTTCCCGGATGTCGTGCCGCGTATCCTGCCCCAGACCGGCGCGCCCGGTTGGGGCGACGCCGGCGTGATCTGCCCGTGGACCGTCTACCAAATCTACGGCGATACCCGCGTCCTCGAGCGCTCCTACGATGGGATGGTCCGCTGGGTGGAATGGTGCAAGGCCAGCTCCACGGACCTGATCCGCAGCCAAGACCTCGGCGACAATTACGGCGATTGGCTCTCCATCAATGCCGACACGCCCAAGGATCTCATCGGCACGGCATTCTTCGCGTATTCCACCGAGCTGCTTTCCGGCATCGCCACCGTGCTCGGAAAAACCGACGACGCAGCGAAATACCGGAAGCTTTTCGAGGACATCAAGGCCGCCTTCAACGCCCGCTACGTCAAGCCCGACGGCCGTATCGAGGGCGACACCCAATGCGGCTACGCGATGGCGCTCAAGTTCAACCTCCTGCCCGAAAAACTCCGGTCCGTCGCGGGAGAAAAGCTCGCCGCCGACATCAAGGCCAAGGGCGACCACCTCTCCACCGGCTTCCTCGGCGTGGGCTATCTTCTTCCGATGCTCACGCAGACCGGCCACACGGATGTCGCCTACAAGCTCCTGCTCCAGGAAACCTTCCCTTCCTGGCTCTTTTCCGTGAGACAGGGCGCCACCACGATCTGGGAGCGCTGGGACGGCTGGACGCCGAAAAAGGGTTTCCAAACCGTCGCGATGAATTCCTTCAATCACTGCTCGGCTCATGCGGCCAGTGGATGTATGATTCCCTCGCCGGCATCGGCCTCGATCCGGAGGCGCCAGCCTATCGGCACATCATTTTTCAGCCGCGGATGGGGGGCGCCATGACGAGCGCCAAGGCCACTCTGGAGACGATGCGCGGATTGATCGTGAGCGATTGGAAGACGGGTGAAGGGTTGTTTAATCTGGCCTGCACCGTTCCGGTCGGATCGACGGCGACCGTGATTCTGCCCGCGTCGAATCCCGCGTCGATTCGCGAAGGAAACCGGCCGCTGGCGCAGGCTTCGGGCGTGAAGCTTTTGCGGACCGAGGCCGGGAAGACATTCCTTTCCGTCGAATCGGGATCCTATCAGTTCTCATGCGGGATGTGAGGCCTTCCTCCGGCATTTGAAAATCGCCGCGCGCGCCCGGATTCGAGGCGCGCCGATAAGAGGTGCTGGTAGAACGCAGGCAGATGGGCTCTATTGATGACCCTCAAGACCGACGAACACATCGATCCGTTGTTCACACCATTTGATGTCCGCATCCACCGACCACGCCAAGGCCGCCAAACTCGCACTGACCGTCGGGGCGCTCGGAGTCGTTTTCGGAGATATCGGCACGAGCCCGCTCTACGCCTTCAAGGAATGCCTTAAGCATGGCGGCGGCGCGGGAGCCGACACGACGCTCGGCATCCTTTCCCTCATCCTGTGGTCGCTCATCGTCGTCGTCTCGATCAAGTATGTGACGCTCGTGCTGCGGGCGGACAACCACGGCGAGGGCGGCATCCTGGCGCTGCTGAACCTCGCCTTCCCCGCGAATCCCAGCCAGACGACGAAAGCCGTGCTTCTGATGAGTGCGGTGGGCGTTTTCGGTGCCGCGCTGCTGTATGGCGACGGCGTCATCACACCGGCGATTTCCGTGGTATCGGCGGTCGAGGGTCTCGAAGTCATCTCGCCGTCGCTCAGTCACGTGATCGTGCCGGTCGCGGTGTTGATCTTGATCGGTCTTTTTTCGGTGCAGCGTTTCGGGACGAACCTCATCGGCAAGGCCTTTGGCCCGATCATTCTCGTTTGGTTCGTGGTCATTGGTTCGCTGGGGGCGATTCAGATCTTTCTTCATCCGGAGGTGCTCCGAGCCTTCAATCCGATATGGGGCTTCAATTTTCTCTGGCACCATCCGTCCACCTCGACCGTCGTGCTCGGCAGCGTCGTGCTTGCCGTCACGGGCGCGGAAACGCTCTACGCGGACATGGGACATTTCGGCCGCATTCCGATCCGCACCGCGTGGAACGGCATCGTCCTGCCCGCGCTCATGCTGAACTATCTCGGTCAGGGCGCCCTGGTGCTCGCGGACCCCAGCGCCCCAAATCTGAACAGCCCGTTTTTCCGCGTCGCACCCGAGTGGGCGATTCCGCCACTCGTCCTCCTTGCCACCGCCGCCAGCGTAATCGCCTCGCAAGGCCTCATCTCGGGAGTCTTCTCACTCACCACGGCCGCCATGCAGATGGGCTACCTGCCGCGTATCCAGATCTCGCACACCAGCCACGAAACTTCCGGCCGCATCTACATCCCCGCGATTAATTTCGCCCTCGCCCTCGCCTGCATCACCCTCGTCATCAGCTTCCGCTCCAGCTCCGCACTGGCCGCGGCCTACGGCATCGCCGTGACGATGACGATGATGGCCACGACCTGCCTTTTCTACGTGGTCACGCAAAAGCAATGGGGCTGGAGCAAACCGCTGTCACTCGTGGTCTGCGCGGTTTTCGCGACCATCGAGCTCGCCTTCTTTGCCTCGAACCTTCTCAAGGTCGCTCACGGCGGCTGGCTGCCGCTTTGCATCGGCGCACTGATTTTCTACCTGATGACCACGTGGAAAATCGGTCGTTCCTACATTAGTAGCCGCATCGGAGACGCGCTCACGCTGCCCTGCTTAGTGGACTCCATCGCCATGTCCGGCGTTCTCGACCCGCGCTTGAGTCCCCATCGCGTGAAAGGCACGGCGATCTTTCTCTCCTCGACTCCCGACATCACACCGCACTCGCTATCCTACAACCTCACGCACAATCACGTCCTGCATGAGCGGAACATCGTTCTCACCATCGCCCCCGCGCGCGTGCCGGTGGTGCCGGACGACGAAAAACTATCGATTACCGAGCTGCCGGAGAATTTCTATCAGATCCACGCGAAATTCGGCTTCATGGAAGTCCCGACGATCCAGTCCGTCGTGGAACAGGCGGCCAAAAAAAACCTGGAGATCAACGTGGACAAAAGCACATTTTTCCTCGGCCGGGAGACGCTCGTCCGCACCGACAAGGGGCTCTCGCGCTGGCGTGAGGGCGCCTTCATTGCCATGTCGAAGAACGCCCAGAACGCCGCCCAATTCTTCCGCCTCCCCAGCAGCCGCACGATCGAGATTGGCAAACAGGTCGAGATCTAAACGGCGATCTCCCGCCTATCGCGTCCGGTAGGGAATTTTGACTAGCCTCGCATCGGGGATCGGAAGAAGATTGCGCAAATCAGCGACCTGCACCAAAGGAGAACCTGCCATGCAAGTAACGAATGAAGAAGTGGATCTCTCGATCCCAAACATGCATTCGCGCGACGATGAAGCTCGCGCCGGTCAAATACTGCGAGAGCTGCCCGGAGTCACCGGCGTGCGTCTCGTGCAACGCGGAGCCTGGATTTCCTACCACCCGGAAACCATTTCCCACGATAAAATCGGCGCCGCGCTGAGACATGCCGGCTTCCGGGCCAGCACGTTCCAGGATTCCGCCACCGGCGAAACGCACAATTCGTCGGTTTAGTCCGCCGGGCGCCGGGTCGGTCTAGCGCTTTGCCTTTTGAGCACGGGCTCTTGCGGCCTGCAGCTCGGGCAGATGCTTTTCCGCCCACAGGCAGATCGCGCCGAGCGGTTCGGTGAGGCTGCGGCCCAGCGGCGTGAGCGAATATTCCACCATCGGCGGGACGACCGGATAAACCTTCCGGGCGACGAGCCCATCGCTTTCCAGGCTGCGCAGCGTCTGCGTCAGCATCTTCTGCGAGACTCCCTCGATCGCCCGCCGCAGCTCGTTATGGCGCTTCGTGCCGCCGGCCAGCACGCGAATGATCAAGGCCGTCCATTTGTCGGCGATCCGATCGAGCACCTCGCGGGATGAGCAATCGGGATTCAGCACGCAGGCTTCGGAAGTGGATTTTTTCGGGGTCATAGGAACCATAAGGTGCGTATGGCACCAAAAAGTGGGTAATTGACGATGCTGCACGTTAAGCGGAGCGTGAGGCCCTTAAAAGGAAAACCATGAAAATACCCAAGGCATTTCAGGGGCGGAGGACGAACGATTACCCGGCGGCGGCGCTCGATCGCGACGAAGAGCAAGCTTCCGTGCTCGATGACGGCGATTTGCTCGACAGCTATTCGCGCGCCGTGATGGGCGCCGCGGAGAAGGTCGGCCCATCGGTGGTAAACATCGACGTGCGCCAGACCGTGAGCGACGGTCAGCGCTCCGCCGAGGCCGGCGGCAGCGGCTCGGGATTCGTCATTGCCCGCGACGGCTTCATTTTGACGAACAGCCACGTCGTCCACGGCGCGAGCCGCATCGAGGTCACGCTGTCCGATGGACGGAGCTATCGTGCGGAATTGATCGGCGACGATCCCGATACCGATCTTGCGGTCATTCGCATCGATGCGCCCGGCCTGGTCCACGCGGAGCTCGGCGAATCCTCCGCGGTGCGCGTGGGCCAGATGGCGATCGCGATCGGCAATCCCTTCGGCTTCCAGGCCAGCGTGACCGCCGGCGTGGTGAGCGCGCTCGGCCGAACCCTGCGCGCACAATCGGGCCGGATGATCGAGAACGTCATCCAGACCGACGCGGCGCTGAATCCCGGCAACTCCGGCGGCCCGCTCGTGGACTCGCGCGGCGTGGTGATTGGCGTGAACACCGCGATCATTCGTCCGGCGCAGGGCATTTGTTTCGCGACGGCGATCGATACCGCGAAATTCGTGGCTGGCTGGCTGATCAAGGAAGGCCGCTTCCGCCGCGCGTCCATTGGCGTCGGCGGCCAGGACGTGGCGTTGCATCGGCGCGTCGTGCTTTTCCACAAGCTGCCGGTCGAGTCCGGCGTGCTGGTCGTGTCCGTGGAAAAGGACAGCCCCGCGCAGGAGGCGAAGCTGGCGGCGGGCGACGTGATCGTGGGCTATAACGAGCATCCGATCGCGGGCATCGCCGACCTGCATAAGCTGCTGCTCGGTCGCGAAATCGGCGTGCGCTCCGAGCTGACCGTTTCGCGTCATACCGAGCTGCTCCGCTTGCCAATCACTCCGCGGGAAGCGATTCCCATTCCCGCGGAGCCGGCGGCTCACCAGTAATCCAACTTTTTAGAAAAATTATGAATCCATCCGAACCCCTCAATATCAACGAAGAGAGTTTCGATCGCGCCGTCGTCCAGTCGCCGGTGCCGGTGCTGGTCGATTTCTGGGCGCCATGGTGCGGACCGTGCAAAATGATCGCGCCGCTGCTCGACGAAATCGCTCGTGAGAATCCCGAGACCCTGCGAGTCGCGAAAGTCAACGTGGACGACCATCCCGCGCTGGCCGCGCGCTACGGCGTCCGCTCGATCCCGGCCTTGCTTGTCTTTTCCGATGGCCAGCTCAAGGACACGTCGATCGGCCTCACGAGCAAGCAAAGCCTGCTCTCGAAAGTCGCGGCGCTGGCCGCCTGATTTTCCGCCAATTCCCCGACGTTCGGCGCGATATTTCCAAGCCACCGGTCGGAAAGTTTTCCGGCTGGCGGCCCGGGACGGAAGTTTCGTGGCGTTTTTGGGTGTGGCATGGTCCTGGCAATTCGCCTTCATCTTTTTCTCTCAAGCCGCTAACCCCTTCGGATGCTCACGAAGGTTTTTTCGGCTGCGATCCGGGGCGTGGACGCGCTGGAGGTGGAAATCGAGGTCAATAGCGGCCACGGCGATCCGCAAATCGTGGTCGTGGGATTGCCCGATGCCTCGGTGCGGGAAAGTCGCGATCGCGTGACGACCGCGATCTCCAACAGCGGCTTCCGCTGGCCGCGTCAGCGCACGACGGTGAACCTCGCTCCGGCAGACTTGAAAAAAGAAGGCCCGAGCTTCGACCTGCCCATCGCCATCGGGATGATCACCGTTGCCGAGGATGCCAGCGTGCCGCGGCTCGAGCGCTGCATGATCGCCGGCGAACTCGGGCTCAACGGCGAAGTGCGCCCGATCAAAGGTGCTCTTTCCATCGCCATTGAAGCGCGCCGGAAAAAGAAGAAGGCGCTCATCGTCCCGGCTGCGAATGCCGCCGAAGCCGCCGTAGTGGAGGGCATCGAAGTCTTCGGTGTGAAAAGCCTGCGCGAGGCATTCGAATTCCTCGCCAGACAGCGCGAACTCGAGCCCGCCGTCTCGCAGTTCGGCAGCTGGGAACAGGATGCGGAAGACCCGGATTTTTCGGAAGTGAAAGGCCAGGAACAGGTGAAGCGCGCCCTTGAGGTCGCGGTCGCCGGGAATCACGCGCTTTTGTTGATCGGTCCGCCTGGTTCCGGAAAATCGATGCTCTCGAAACGCATCCCGACCATCATGCCGCCGATCACGCTGGAAGAAGCGATCGAGACCACGAAGATTCACAGCGTTGCCGGGGTGCTTTCCGGTGAAGGGTTTTGCACCCGGCGGCCTTTCAGGTCGCCGCACCACACGATCTCCGACATCGGCCTCATCGGCGGCTCGGCAAATCCCGCTCCGGGCGAGCTGAGCATGGCGCACCATGGCGTGCTTTTCCTCGACGAGCTGCCGGAGTTCCGGCGTTCGACATTGGAAGTCCTGCGCCAGCCGCTCGAAAACAGAGTCGTCCAGATCAGCCGTGCGGCTGGCACGGTATCTTTCCCGGCCAGCGTCATGTTGATCGCGGCCATGAATCCCTGCCCGCATGGCTTCCATCATCGGTGCGACCCTCTTCGTTCGCACCAACACCGGAATCCCTGCAATCAAGGATTCCAGAGTTGGTGCTGCCGGAATCAGCAAAAAACATGGGGTTCATCTCAAAATCCACGATTGAGCAGCCATCAAAAGACACTGAACCAAACATTGCCTGCAGAAGTCGCCGCTTTTCCTGTCGGTCCAAACGTTTTCGGAAAAACCGTGCGCCGCGTGCGATGTGTTCCACCAATCGCATTCCGGCTTGAGCGGCGGCTCGGCGGCGCTCGGCGGTTTTCACAGTCTTTTCGATAGCACTTTGTTCGCGGGCCAACTCCTGCATCCGGTCTTTGACGTAAGAAATATCCACGGAACCCAACTCTACCGCATTGAGCAAGTTCGCTCGTTTTTTGGTCACTTCCTTGAGGAGCCGTTGGAAATTTGCATTCGAACCGCGGTCCTCTGCCGCATCTTCCATACTTGCGACCATGCGCTCCACAACCTCTGGACTGGTAAGGTGCTCGGATACGAACGAAAATATCGTTTCCTCCATATCTTGCTTTCGCACACTCGGCTGCTGGCACGACGAACCATTGCGCTTGTGTAAATAATAATTTCGGTTGCAGATGTAGTAACCCTGCTTTTTCCCATCGCGTCGGAGTCCCGACGTGCCATAGAGGCGTCCGCCACAGTGGGCGCAAATCGCGATACCGGACAAAACATTAACCTCGGCAGTCTTCCGAACAGAGCGCCAGTGAGCATTGCTTTTGGCGAGGAGTGCCTGCACGCGCTCAAAACGTTCGTCAGACACAGCACCTACTTCAAAAATCCGAACGTCGATAATCTCCTCCTCTGGACGAGGAACCTTACGGCGGTCGGCCTGCCGTCCATCCTCGCTGTCATATTTTTGTGGACCACGCTTCTGGTCATAAACCCGCCTGCCGATGTAAGTGCGGTTCCGTAAAAGATTATGGAGGGTGCGGGGTGCGATATCGACCCTCCGTCCGATTTCTGACAGATTGCTGAGTCCCTCTTCGTCGATAATCCGGAACGCCTCCCTCACCGCTTCCACCTCTGGCGTGTAACTCCATGTGTTGGACGGCCTGTCGTAGGCGACGCCCCTTGGAAGCGTGATTTTCGCGGAAGGACACTTGCCTTGCTTGCGCTTTTGCTCCTTGGCCCCTTGAGTTTTCTCTAGGATTTTTCGGCGGTCTAGCCCTGCATAGGAGGCAAGTATTTGCATGAAAAAAGCCCCCTCTGAAGAGCGCAGATCATGATTTGCGCCTGCGGTATAAAGGGTCGCACCTGCATCGCGGAACACGTCAATAATGTCGAAATCGGAAAGACGGTCAGGTCGAAAGAGGCGGTCCAAATCCGACACTACTACTCCGGCAATCTGGTAGGTTCGAATTTCAGTAAGAAGACGCTGAAACACGGGGGATGCTTTCACGTTCGACCCCGAAACGTCGATGATGTCGTCAACGCGGATCAGGTCGAGGTTGTCCCGAAGCACAATTGCCTCGATTGCCGCGCGCTGCCGTGGAATTCCGGCCCGATCTTCACCGCTTTGCTCTTCGGTGCTCACTCGCACCAGGCCGACAACCCTCTTCATTCGATGTCGTCTACCAATTTTTTGGCGATAGTGTAGACAATTTCGCGGTCACCGCTCTTTACCGCCTCACGAAGCTCGTTAATCAGCGCATCTTCCCGCCGTCCCGCTTCCAAGAGCAATCGGATGGCCTCGCTCGTGGACGGGCGAGGGACAATTGGCTTTGTGGAAGGTTTGGGTCTCAACAGTCATTCTATATTGCGCGTTTTGTGGCGGGAGAAGGGTTTGTCGAAATTATTTTCAACTTTTTCTACGGCGGCTCGAACTCCCCAGCGACTTATATGGCTCCTACAGCGGGTGAAACCAGTTATCTATCTCTCTGGATTTGACGTGTAGTAAGGTCACAAAAAAGGTTAGAATAGATTACCATGATGATCAGCGAGGCTCTCGGTGTTACCTCCGCAAAGCTCTTCCGAGTTGGTGCAGCGGACGGAGTATTGGGATTTGACTCACGGCTGCACATTGACCCCGCACTACTTCGAACCACCCGAAAGCCGGAATTCGTCCTGTCCTATAAACGTTTCGAAAAATACTTTGGTGACGTTTTAACTCTTTTAATCGCGGCAGAAAAGGTTGGTGGGGCTTTGGAAAAGCGTGCGGTCGCCCTCCTAGTTTTTCCAGAAATAAAGGAAGCTGCGCTTGGCTATTCGAAGCTCTCTACATCGGGTCGCGGCGTCTCACCGACTCTTGCGAAAGGTCTCTATGATACAGCGAAGGAAATCGTGGATGCCGGAGTGCGCGACCCGGCAATCTTCGAACTCGCCATAATATTTCAAGAAAGTTTTGGACCGGACCTCATCAGCGATATGACGTTGTGGGTCATCTTGGACGACATTTCTGAGTTCAATCGTCGGGTGTGTGAAAAACTCGAAATCGAATCACGAGTCATGACCAGCCGTCGTCGCAGGTTGACCGCCGCGTGGTCCACCGCCTTGGAGAAGCCAATTCTCCTCCTCCCGCATGTTCTTTTGCGGGATTTGCCAGAGGCCGAGAGTTGGGAGGACATCGGGCGGGTTGCAGAATACAACGATGCGATTAGGGCCACCCTCAACAAAATGTTTGGGGACAATTGGGCGCAAAGGGTAAAAAGTTTTAAAAAGCGGGATTTGCGGCAGCTTTTAATCGCCGAACCAGAAATCCTTAAAGCGCTCATATCAGGGTATCGGGCATCGAGCCCTCAGCCCTACGATTTCCAGAACGACCCGCGCGGGGAAGTAAGGTGGTATTTGGAAGGACGAAACGCGACCGCCAAGCATCCAATAAATCTAACCAACCCAAAATCCCCCGCAGAAGCATTCTCTGTTGTGAAGGATATCGTATTCCAATTCAGGCATCTCATTATGGAGAACGGTCTGTGCGATATGATTTTTACCGATGAGGGAAAGCCTCGTCCCGAAAAGCAGTCGCAAAGGCTATTTTTTGCAGTCGCCGATTCCTATTGTCGTGCCAACCGGTTGGATATAAGCCCCGAGGTTAACTCCGGGCAGGGGCCTGTTGATTTCAAGATTTCTTCGAGTTACAGCGCGCGAATTTTGGTGGAATTGAAGCTATCGAAGAATTCGGCGGCCCTCGATGGGTTCATGGCTCAGCTTCCGGCATATGGAAAAGCGGAAAGAACGGACCAACTGATATATGTTCTCATCATTACGGGAGATAACCGCGCTGCTGTCGACCGCCTCCGCGCGGTCCATAATTCTCTCAAAAAGCAGTCGAAAGCCGTCCCTACTGTCGTGGTGATCGATGCGTTCGGCGCTTACGAAAAGCCCTCCGCAAGTAACCTGAAATTTAATTGGGAGAATTTCGAACCATAAAAGAGTGAAGTGCACGAAAGGCGAATCGTGGACTTGAGTGGCCGGATGTAAGCCAACTGTTTCAACCTTCACGTTTGTTTTTCGAGGAAGTGAAGTATCCTAAATTTAGCGCGGAGCGCCGCCGAATTCTTGGCGAGGTTGTAGACACAGAAAACACATCCACCTTTCCGCTACCTTCCTCTAACCAGTATGTCTCACTCTGTTAACAGAGTGAGACAGTATCTTATCTTTTGACACCTATTTACCCTGTTGCGCGGTAATTTTAGAGGTTGAAACACATTCCAACACACCGCGAGCTGGTTAGCTCTACGGTTTTATGTTCGAGATGGAAATTAGCACGCCAGCGATAAAATCCTTAGGATTCACCACTCGCTGCACTTCAATGTCACCGGTGGACTTCAAAACTCCTAGTTGTCCCGCCTTGGGATTCCCAAGGGTGCAGATTAGCATTTGGCCCGCCGTGATTCGCTCGTATTCGGACCCCTTGGTTACGAGTAGGCCAACAAACGGCCCCAAACCAGCGTGAATGCCAAACTGAGGAAGGCAGAGGTAGATGGGGTCCAGTGGATTCCTCATCTCCAAATGGTCGAAGCATCGGATCCGAACGGGCCGAGATTTGTCGGCTATGCGATAGGGTATGCCGGGTTTTCGAAGCTCCCTCGCGGGTTGGTAGTCGACCTCTTCTCTTCGCGCTTTAAGCATCGCCTCCAGGTCGGCGCGGTGCTTCCGATTCACTTTTTTCGGATAATTCTCCGACCGGTGGACGATCACCAAGCCCTTGGCCGCTAGCCGTTTTATCATCGCACGTGCGGTATGATGCTGCTCCGCATCCATCCCCATAAGTTCCGCCAGCCGGGAATAAGATGGCACGCTCCCATGTTTTTCCACGTATTCGGCGATGTGGTCGAAAACTTCGAGTTGCCGAACGGTGGGCGGTCTATTTGTCATTTCGTCGAAAAATAGGCCGGATCCGATCTTATCTCCGCGTTGCTGTCAATCCTACAGCCTTAAGGTGACCACCAATTCCAACTCCGATAGCCCTAAACCCATCTCCATCTCATCCTGCATGCCGCCGAGTATCTTCGAGGCTGTGAGCACTGGAGGTTCTTATCAAACTGTCAAATATGGCGACGTTGCCGTCCCAATTTACCGCGATGCACCGGCAGGAAAGACTCGTTACCGAGTCTCGTATCGTGAAAACGGCATTCGCCACTTCAAGTCGTTCCGCAAATTGCAACTCGCAAAAACTTTTGCGCTCAAGACCGCGAAATTGATTCATGCCAGTGGTCGCTCAGCGACGAACATAGCCGTGCAGATTTCTCCGGTAGATGCGGCGCTTTTCGTTCGCGCCAGCGAAATCGCCAAGTTGGCGGGACGCTCGGTTATCGTGACGGTCGAGGAGGCGGTCAGCGCAACGACGCTCATCCAATCCATTTGCGAGAACCCTCCTTCGCTGCTCGAAGTCGCCCGTGAGTGGGCTGAGAACTATCGCATTTATAACAACATCACTCCTCAAACTGTAGAATCCCTTGTCCCGGCGTATGTCGCGGAATTAGTGTTATACTACGAGAGAGATAATCTACCGGAAAGCTCTCTGAAAAGACGGCGTGCCGAGGCGAGGCGCTTTCTTAAGGCTTTTGGCAGTCGTCTCATTCACACCATTTCCGCAACCGAGCTTAAAGAGTGGTATGCCAGCCGTGTGAAAAAGCGGCGGATAATCGACGCGACCTACAACCAGTATCTGGCAACTCTGGCCGATTTTTTCAACTGGGCTCGTGACGAGGCTCGCGCGCTTCCACTTGAAATTCCAACATCCGTGGATCACGTGTCGCGCATTTTCCGGCGCGGACGCCCGACACCCCATAATGTTGAAATCTATAGCCCCGACAGCGTGCGGGGGATTCTGGAGCACATCGACAGTCGTTGGCTGGCCGTTGCAGTGATTTGGCTGTTCACGGGCATCCGATTCTCAGAAATCCGCCGCTTGTGCTGGCGCGATGTCGACCTGGCAGACGGCGCTATCAACTGCGACCGAAGCATCACGAAAACTATGGCCGACCGGTATGTCTATTTGGCGCCTTGCGCCATTGCGTGGCTGGAAACCATCGGAGAAACCATGCACCCAGATTCTCCGCTAGTCGCATTCAAGAGCACGGGAGTGCGCTATGCGTCTGAAACCACAGAGCGAAATGCTTTTCATCAAGCATTTAAATCGGCGCTCAAGGCGGCTGGCGTCGACTTCATCAAAAACGGTCTACGCCACGCGTATGCCAGCCACATGTATATCTTAACCAGAAATTCAGACTTCGTGGCGGAGCAAATGGGAAATACCCACGGTGTTCTTTGGACATACTACATCCGCCGAGTCAAAATTGCAGAAGCAGTTCACTATTTCTCGATTTTTCCGGACGCTGACGACCCGCGGAAGGGAATCAAGCATTCCGACTGGTTGCCGAATGAGGCTTTCCGGCCCAGCGAGCGTCCTCGACGCCTGCGGGCAGCGTAGGGCTATTTACCGCGGGTATCTTCCGCCTGTGAAAGATGGAAGATACCCAACGGTCGCGGATGTCGCACAGGCATTTTCAGTTACGGAGAGAACCATCCGTAACTGGATGCGGTCCGGGAAACTTCCGTATTCAAAGATTGGAAACCGAGTCCGGTTCAGTTGGGAGGACATCAATCTAACCATGGCTCGAAATCGGTTTGTTGGAGCAATGCCAACGGGGCACCTGATCGCCTCTCCGCTGCCAGTAAACAATCTGATTGGCGGTCGTGAAATTCGGGTGTTCCGCGGGCCTTGGAAGAAGTGGAAATATCCGTCCAGCACTGCGTAGCCCAGGAGTCTGAATCGCAACATCACTGCTTTCTCCAAGCAAAGCTCGCAAAGGCGAAAATCGCTGATGAAAAAGCGAGAAGCCAAAAGCTCGACGGCTCCGGAACTACTGTCGCACCCATACTGGCCAGCCAATCTCTTGAATCCGCCAAATTGGTCCCTATTCCAACTTCACCGTATGCGTAATCCGCGCTCGCCGGTCGCGACCCTCCGACTGTTGTGCCGCCTACAGCCCATTCCCCGCCTGGCTCTCTTACCATCCAAGCCCCGCCGCTGTCCCCGGGCGCTGTTGTCCCTTCTAGCCATAACGGCTTCGAACTCCCCGATAGATTGAGCATTGGGTCGACTGGAGAATCAAAATCATACTCGTTTCCCGTCGCATAGAGACCATCCTGAATGTTTTGGAATGCTCGCCACTGGACGTGTGGGCCGCTCAGATTTTCAGACCGGGCAGGGTCATCAGGGCTGCCGGGTGCGTGACCCGGAGAACCAGTGCCACCTTCACCAATGATCGTGATTTGCTCTCCGACCTCGAACGGTCGGTCGAGAAGCCGCATGGGCGTGGCCTGTGGCAACATCGTCGAGGCCGCGACACTATTTTCCACAATTCGCCCGGGCACGATTCTGGCCACCGCCATGTCGTAATTGAAATCTGCCGCAGTGCCCGGAGCACCTAAAAACATCGGATTTACCTGCACCGAACTCGGATCAAGACTCCAGTATTCATTTCCAAACGGGTTCGTATAAATCCCGTCCGGAGTCTCAACGTAACCGCTGTAGTAAAAAGTGTTGTAGATGTCGCTGGAGAAGGCCGTCGTGAGGGCGCTTGACCCCAAAACGGTTCCTTGGCGCAAAGTCGAAGTCGTCGCGTCGAACAGGAGGTGGGCACTGAACAAAACCAAATCTGGCGCAATGAGCACCGCTGTCCCGGAAACGCCTCCCCCGACATTATGAACGGAAAATCGGGCGCCCGCGAAAGCCGGGTCTGCGGCCAAGCTGATGTATTCCTGCACGTCCACATCGTCCCTGCTGAGCACAGCTCGCGCATTCGCGCCGTAGAAAAAGAAAAGGACGAGCAGGCATCCGGTCTGCGCTGCGGTTGGCAGTCCCAGATTCCGCATCAGTTTTTAGCAGCTTTGAAAAAGTTCGACCGCCACCGATAGGTTTGAGGAATCCCGTCAATGACCACGCCGGAAATTATGACGACCAGATTCTTCAACTTTCGCTGATTCTGAATTTTGAAAAGCCTGTCGGCGGTGATGGTAAGGAGCCGAGGGTCATTCGCGGTCTGGCGAATCGTGTGCGAGCGACGCCCGTTTATTCGCAACGTCACGGCACAGTTCGTCATATCAACATCGCTGCCTCCGGTTGCGTAGAACTGGAGATACTCAATTTGTGCAAAGGCTTCGGTTGGCACATAACCGGGGGGTGGCAATGCGACAAACCCGTCGCGGCTCTGGAGCGGTGCGTTACCAGCAAATGTAGCCGCAAAATGATATTCTTCGAGCTGAACGGACCCAGACGAAGCCCCACCCAAGCCGATAGACGTGAAGGCCGGACTCAGCGGAAAGCTTCGATAGTAGGTCGCTCCCGACAGCCAATAGTTGATGACGTAAGCCGTATCCGCAACCTGCCAGAAGGTATCACAAATCGAGCATGCTGTTGCGGCCTCCCGCGTGTAAAAGCGAAGGGACGGGTCAGCCTCATCGAACCTGAAATCTGGATTTGAGGCATGGAGGTGAGCGCATAGTTGGGCTTGAGCTGACGCATTCGGATCCAGCGCCATCGGTGGCACCCCGGACATCATCCGATAATAGTTGAGTCGGTTGAGCATGGCGGCACTGAAACTGGCCGACATCGCGCCGGGCACCGGAGAATCGGCACTTCCCTGCCACCGAAAATGTGCCTTATCACCTTGTGGAAAGTGACGATTGTAGAATCGCTGAACCGACGCTCGCTTGTAGACATTTACGGTATCAGCGTGGACCAGCGCCATTGAAGTCCAAAGTAATGCGCAAAGGATGGTGAGTTGCTTCATAGGTGAACGGAGACGTGACCCCGAACCGAACACGGCTGGGTGCTTTAACCAGCACGATCTCCTTGGCACGGTTACCAATGGGTAAAGGGATCGTCAAGGCAATCTTTACCCATTGGTAAAGATTTTTACCGCAGCATGTGGCCATGCGCAGCTATCGCAGTTCGCTCGACCGCCAGCTCGCGACATTTCTGAAAACCCGGATGAAGAGCGAAAATCTGTCTTTTCCCGAAATGGGTCGACGGTCAGGCACCACCGGGGCGACGATTCATCGTCTCGTTAATGGCGAACGAAGCGCGACATTGGTGATGGTGAATACCATTCTCACGAGTTGGAAGGTCTCCGCAGCAGAGGTTTTTCGCGAGTAAACGGGCATTCGAGGTTCTGACACCGTGAAACGTCATATTTTTCCTGATACCTGCGTCTTCATGCACTTCGACGCCTTGGGCGCCTTGGATTGGTGCGCGCTGGCCTCAACTGAAACGGTGGAGGTGCATGTAACATCGCATCTCTATGACGAGTTGAACAAAATCAAGGACAGCAATCCTGCGAAATGGAAACGCGAGCGAGCTGCCAGTATCCTACGGAAGCTTGGCGCACTCGCGGGCAAGCCCGCGGAGGCGAAGGATGGCTCCGTATCGTTTACTTTGAACTTCGAAGCTGCCCACTTTGAACTTTGTCCTGAGCTTGACCAATCGACATCTGACGCTCGCCTAATCGCGTTGGCGCTGGGTTTCGCGAAAAAAAACGACTCGAAACCGCTGATTCTTACCGACGATACGGGACTCCGTTTGATGGCGTTCGCGCGGCAATCCCACCTCGACGTTCAGGCCGTTCCCCGCGAGTTGCAGCTTTCATTTAAGGACCCCCAAGAGGAGGAAATCTCCAAATTGAAACGGGAGGTCGAAAGCTTTAAGAGCGCGCGACCTGAGCTGTCGGTGATGTGGAGCAATTCGTCTGAAGTGCGCAGATGGGCGGCTGAAAATATCGATACTGACGCACTGACGCGTAAATTTGTGGCAGACAGAAAAAGTGAGATAAAACGCATGCACGAGCCGGGCGATTACGGCTTTGCCCTGCAGATGGCGCAGATTGCGTCGGACAGTGAAATCGCCGCCTTCAACCGGGAATACGATGATTATTTCGCCGCGATACCCAGTGCCGCAAAGGCATGTTTCGAGGCAAAAAAGAACACATTAATTTTAGCGGTGTGCGTCGAAAATACCGGAAAAGTCCCGGCACAGGATGTTCGGCTTC
Organism: Chthoniobacterales bacterium; assembly: GCA_015655545.1. Lineage (GTDB taxonomy): Bacteria > Verrucomicrobiota > Verrucomicrobiia > Chthoniobacterales > JAATET01 > JAATET01. The sequence continues at coordinate 97,575 of JAATET010000031.1, forward strand.
ATATGCATTTTCCGGATGGATTCACGCTACTAAAACCAGACGAACTCGAAGATTTCTACTCAGACCTCCTGCCTTCTATTCCTCAGACTGAAATGCAGAGGCGCATGAGTTATATGAGCAGCGTGCTCAGTTCCGGCTTACATGTTCCCCATTATCCACAAATTGCTACGTCATCGGTCAGCATCCGACACACGAACAGCTACGATGTAGAACTGGAAAAGGACAAGATTCAGCAGAGCCAGCAATTCGAGTTTGAGCCGATGGCATTGGTATTCGACAAGGAACCTTTTTCTTTCGAAGTTACCTTCGATATTCGAGCTGATAACCTCCACGGAACGCGGAGCGGCAAACTGCATTTTGTTCACGAACCGGCTTCGGCTACTTAGTCCGCGCCCTCCAACAACGTAACTGACGACATTTTATACGCTCAGCTCTGGAGCGGATTCATCGGTGGCACGGGCCTTGCGGCATTATATGCAACGCCGGAGAAAGTGCAGATTATCCATCTGACGCTCGAATCAGTGGAAGACTACGAATCCAATCGAAGTTTCGAGCGGATTGTAGCTCCAACGGCCTGTCCGAATTGCGGGATACACCGTCGCCTGCAGGCTCATGGGTTTTACCGTCGATACACGTCTTGTATGAATATCGGGACACCGTGGATCCCCGTTCGGCGGTTCCGGTGTGTCCATTGTGGAAAGACCACCAGTTTCCTCCCATCTTTCGCACAACCCTACCGACTCGTTATCAATACGACGATTGAAGCATTCGTCTCGGGTCAGATGGATCGAGATGACGTTCGGCGCTGGGCGGCTCGTCTTCAACATTACCATGAGCGATTTTTCGCGTGGTTACCTTTTCTCCGCATCAAAGTGCAAAGACTGCTCAAACGACTCAGACGACCCACCGCCGAAGCCGTCTGGAATCACATCATCGGCTGGGCAGGCGGATTGGAGGAGGCGACTCTGCTGCTTACACGCGAGTTTCGCGTCACCTTGTTCGGCGAATACAAATGCCATTTACCCAACCCTCCCTGAAAACACACAGACCTTTTGTATTTCGAGAATTCGAAAGCTCCCCAAATTGGCTTTAGAAGCTATGCAAAAGGTCGAACGCAGCTATTCAAGAGAGCCAAGTGCGGTTGACGCGCTCTCAAAACTCGGAAACGCACGGTTGAACGATGGTGCGCCAGAAGGGCTATCCCCGTTGGAGGATAATCTATGAGTGCCGAAGCCATGAATGCTGTCGCTTATGTCCGCATGTCGACTGAGCACCAGCAATATTCGACTGATAACCAGTCCGATGTCATTCGGGCATACGCTGAACTCCGGGGCCTCAAAATCATTAAGACATTTTCCGACGAGGGGAAAAGCGGACTCCGTATCCAAGGACGCCTCTCCCTCGAACGGATGTTGGCTGAGGTGCAGTCGGGGAAGGCCGAGTTCAGAGCGATTCTTGTTTATGACGTGAGTCGCTGGGGTCGTTTCCAAGACGCCGACGAAAGCGCCTACTACGAGCACATTTGCAAGCGCGCGGGAGTGGCCGTCCATTATTGCGCAGAGCAATTTGAAAACGACGGAAGTCCGGTCAGCACCATCGTCAAAGGCGTGAAGCGTGCGATGGCGAGCGAATACAGCCGGGAGTTATCGACCAAAGTTTTCCAAGGAGCCTGCCGTCTTGTGCAGCTTGGATACAGGCAGGGAGGGATGGCCGGTTACGGGCTCAGGCGGATGCTCGTTGACCAGAATGGCCAGCCAAAGGGACAACTCGCGATTGGAGAACAAAAGAGCATCCAGACAGACCGAGTAGTGTTGGTGCCCGGTCCGCCGGAGGAAGTTGCCGAGGTTCGCGCCATGTATGCGGCGTTCGTAAACGATGGAAAAAGCGAGGCGGAGATTGCTGCGGCCCTGAATAGCTGCGGCATGAAAACCAATCTCGGCCGAGATTGGACTCGTGCCACCGTGCATGAGGTTCTCACCAATGAGAAATATCTAGGTAACAACGTGTATGCGCGCACGTCGTCGAAATTGAAAAGGGCGTCCGTCGCCAACCCCGAAGACTCTTGGGTGCGGCTGAATGGCGCTTTTCCCTGCATCGTTGATGAACACGACTTCTTCACGGCCCGCGGCATCATCCTCGCCCGCAGCCGCAAACTCTCCAACGATGAGATGCTCGACAAGCTGCGTGGTGCTCTCGCAAAGCATGGGCGTCTTAGTGGTTTCATCATTGACGAAACAGATGAGATGCCTTCAAGCAGCGCCTTCCGACATCGCTTTGGGAGCCTCGTCAGCGCTTACGTGCTCATCGGTTACACGCCAGACACCGATTACAGTTTTATCGAGGTGAACCGTCGCCTTCGGCGCATGTATCCCGATGTGGTTGCTGAAGTGACCGGCAAGCTTCGGGACGATGGTGCGACCGTCTTCATCGACGCGGAAACGGACCTGCTTCATGTGAACGGAGAGATTACGGCGTCGCTCGCCATCGCACGCTGCACTCAAACCATGGCGGGTTCGCTCCGGTGGACTGTGCATCTCGATGAGACGCTACGTCCGGACATCACCATTGCTGCCCGGATGGAGGAAGGGAACGGGTGTATTCGCGATTATTACCTGCTTCCGGCGATGGACATGGATTTTCAACGCCTGAGGTTGGCCGAGGATAATGGCGTGGGGCTCGACGCATACCGGTTCCCATCACTCGACTTCTTTTTCCACCTCGCCCGCCGCCGCGACATCGAGGAAATCCCCGTATGAAAGAACGAATCGAGTTTCTGCCTCTCGATAAAATCAACGTGCTCAATCCGCGGAAGCGGGAGCCGCGAAAGTTCGCCGAGATCGTCGAGAGCATCCGCCTCGTTGGATTGAAAAAGCCAATCAAAGTCAGCCACAATGGCTCGGGCGGTGCGACTTACGACCTCGTTTACGGCCAAGGGAGGCTGGAAGCTTGTCGAGCACTGGGCCACGACCACATCCCGGCCATCGTCGTCGATATTTCCAAAGAAGACCGACTGCTCATGAGCCTTGTCGAGAATCTGGCGCGGCGATTTCCGAGAGCTAGTGATGTCATGCGAGAAATTCAGCGCTTGGTAGCTGCCGGAGACAGTCAAAAGGAAATTTCCCGAAAACTCGGCATCGGAGTTTCGACAATTTCTGGATACCTGATGTTGAGCAAGACGGGCGAAGAGCGGCTCTTGGAGGCGGTGCTCAAGAATCAGGTCCCGGTTAACATTGCCATGGAGATTGCCCGAACGGGCGACCTCGATTCCCAGCGCGCTCTGTTGTCTGCCTACGAAAAACAGGAAATCAACCAGATCTCGCTTCGCACCATCCGCAAAGTCATTGAGCAACGCCGCTTGCTGGGCAAGTCGCTCTCTTCTTCGGGAAAGCGAGATTCGAAAACCACCGCCGAGACGATGATTCTCGCTCTCCGCCGAGATGCCGACCGGAAAAAAGCCATCGTTCGGAAAGCACGCCTTTGCGACAACCGATTGCTCTACATCACTGCCGCGCTGCGCAAGCTCACGGGTGATGAGGACTTTCGGAATCTTCTCCGCGCCGAGAAGTTGACCACCTTGCCCGATTTCCTCGCCGAACGACTCACCTCAAAACTTCCGGAGGCCGCATGAACAAACCCAAGCTCGCGTTTAACCCTGAAACCATCCGCGTTAAAATCGAGGATTTGATTCCTGTCCGCATACCCGACGACCTCGAAAAACGAGTGAAGCGCTATGGCAGTATCCTTTCGTCCTTAAACGAAACAGATGTGGTTGAACCTCTCGTCATCTTTCCTCTCAAGGGGACCACGGGAAAATATATCATCTTGGATGGCAACCTGCGTTTCCACGCCCTGAGAAAAGTGGGAGCCAAAGATGTGGCCTGTGTCGTGGCGACCGAGGATGAATCCTTCATCTACAATTCGCGCATCAGCCGTCTGTCGCCCATCCAAGAACATCGGATGATCGCGAAGGCGGTAAACAATGGCGTGCCGGTTGAGCGGGTCGCCACGGCTCTGAACCTCTCGGTAGCCCAAGTCAAAGACACCCTCGACTTACTCCGCGGCCTCCACGCCGAGACGATTCAGTTGCTTGAAACCCGGAAAATTCCTCGCGCCTCTATCAACATTCTCAAACGCGTCGCTCACGTCCGCCAAATCACGATGGCCGAATTGATGGTGTCGGCGAACAATTTTGGCGCTCCCTATGCTCAAGCTCTCCTTGCCTCCACCCCGGTCGAGATGCGCTTGGACAAAGAAAAGCCGGTAAAGGTGGGCAATCTCTCAGAAGAAGATGCGGGGCGTTTACGGGAGGAGATGCAGACGCTCGAATCAGAATACCGAGCCATCGAGGACAGCTATGGTGACAACATCCTCAAATTGACCGCAGCCAAAGGCTATCTGAAATCGCTTCTCGGAAATGCGCGGGTCGTGCGTTGGCTGAATCAGAAACACCGTGAGATTTTGGAGCAATTCGAGGTGATCGTCGCTTCGGAAGCCCTTTAACAGCCCAGCGGATTCGGCGAAAGGTAAGATTTACGGAGCGACTGGAGGGAGCTGGAGCCCTTTGATGGTCGCGTCCGTCAGAAGCCGCCTCGGGATTTTGTGCGTCGTTTGGTCCTGTGTTTCGAGTGTGATTCCCGCGGCGGATTTAACGAGAACGTGCCCCAGAAAGATGGCTCCGTTTTTAAATTCGATGCGCGAAACCGGTGTCGTTGGGATATTTCGAACCGGAATTGCACGCGCCACCGGAACCGGCGTGGGCGTCACACGTGGTGTGGGCGCCACATATGTTGGAGGAATATACGTCCGCGGGACATAAACCGGGGCAGGGCGGGGCGTAGGCCGTGGGGTAGGCGCCACATACGTTGGAACGTAGCTGGAAGAGTAATGTGATGGACGGTAACCACCGCTTGAGGAGTAGTGGGACGAATGCGATTGGTGTCCCGCAAACTGCACTTCATCCATCACCTGCGGGGAGGCTGATTTTAAAAGCAGTGGCTCGAACGGTCGTTCGTTCGCATTTTCCAGTTTTGGAGCGGCAGATGTGGGAACATTCGCCTGCGCGTGATTGGACGAAAGTAAAAACGAAACGGCTGCGGACAATGACGAGGCTCGTTTGAAGATGTCCGCTCCGAACATGCCCTCCCCATAGCCGAGACGGCAGCCCCCTCACAGAAAATTCGATTTGTCTCGGAATCTCTGTTTTAACACCAGCGTGACCAATCCCCTCTGGAATTTGGTGAGCGAGCAGGTGATTACCGTGCCGCTCAGCGCGAATGTCTATTCGGCAAAAGCGGCCCTAAAAGCGGCTCACGAAATGACTGACCGATATGTGGTGAAGGTTTCCGAGGAGAATGGAGAAATCGGTGTCTGTCTCCGCACGATGGAAGGCAGTATCGACGCTGGGCGAGCTGCGGGCGAATTCCTCAACCGAGTAGCCGACCATCGCCTTCGTGAAATCTTAGACCGAGAAACCGAAGCAACTCGAAACGTTATCCTCGCAAATGCGTTGAGCCGCGTCTCCTTCGATGAGCGGGGAAATTGAAGGGTTAGGTCGAACGTTTTGGGCACCGGACGAGGAAGCCGGAGCTTATCGCTTATTGCCTTTCAAATTCACGCGCTTGGACGCGTCGCGCTATGCATTGGTCAACGCGGGCGGCGATTTCATCGTGGCAGACCGAGAGACGACTGGGCGGCTCATTGAGCACCAACTGCCTGCCGGACATCTACAGTTTCCGGATTTCGAAGCTCGTCACTTTTTGTCGCGCGGACAGACCCGCCTTCCGGAAGAAATTCTCGCGTCCCACTATCGCACCCGCACGGCACGGCTCGCGGATTTCACGGCTCTGCACATTTTTGTCGTTACGCTGAGGTGTGACCACACCTGCCAGTATTGTCAGGTTTCACGAGTTTCGGAAAATCGAGCTGCATTCGATATGTCGGTCGAGGATGCGGACCTTGCACTCGAACACGTTTTTCGGAGTCCTGCGCAGCATATCAAGATTGAGTTCCAAGGCGGCGAACCACTTCTCAATTTTGAACTTATCCGCCACGTAATTGAGCGAGCAGAACTTCGCACCGGGGGGAGAGACGTCCAATTTGTCATCACCTCCAATCTCGCTTTCCTGACCGACGAAATCCTCGATTTCTGCCGCGACCGTCCGGTTTTCTTTTCCACGTCTCTCGATGGCCCAGCCAAACTGCACAACACGAACCGTTCACGGCCAGGTCGGGACAGCTACGAGAAGGCCGTTGAAGGAATTCGACGCGCGCGAGAGGCCCTTGGCCACCATCGCGTCTCGGCATTGATGACATCCACCGTCGAAAGTTTGACTCAGCCGGAGGCAATCGTGGACGAATACGTTCGTCAGGGATTCGAGTCCATTTTTTTGAGACACATCAGTCCCTATGGATTTGCCGTCAAATCTGCACCGCGTATCGGATACGAGACCGATTCCTTTTTAGAGTTTTTCAAAAAGGCACTCGGCTACATCATCGAGTTAAACCAACGCGGCGTGCGCCTCGTTGAATCATATTCCACGCTGCTGCTGACGCGCATCCTAACCAGTCAACCGACTGGATATGTGGACCTCCAGTCACCCGCAGGCATTGGCATTGCTGCGCTCATCTATAACTACAACGGCAAGGTTTATGCCGCCGATGAAGGACGCATGCTCGCGGAAATGGGTGATGATACGTTTTGTCTCGGGCATGTCCGTGACAGCTACCGCTCGCTGTTCATGGACAGTCAGCTCCTCCCGATGCTCCTACAATCGATGGTTGAAGCGGTGCCCATGTGTAGTGACTGCGCCTTTCAGCTCTATTGCGGGACCGACCCCGTTTTTCATCACCGAACTCAGGGCGACTTTGTTGGGCATAGACCAACAAGCGCGTTTTGCAGACGCAACATGGAAGTGATTCGCCATCTCTTGATGCTTTTGAACGACGATCCAAAGTCAGCGCGGGTCTTGAGGTCTTGGGTGCAATGAAACTCGCCGAGAATATCCTGCCGGAAGCCGGTGTTCAGCGGCGCATCCTCCGAGTTGCGTTCGCATTGGAGTCGGCATTTGATGCCTGTCTTTCGCCCGACAAGACGACTCTCAGCTTTTTCGAAACTCCGGGGGCAATCCGATATGTCGAACTTCCTGCCACGCTCGATTATCTGGCGAAGGGGGACATTGTTCGGCTCGATGTCGCACAGGGCAGCCTGCGAGTCCTCTATCGTAAAGCATCCCCTCACAATTTCTTGTTCTTCACCGAGCGGTGTAACAGCAGGTGTTTGATGTGCTCGCAGCCTCCCCGCGACATTAACGATGATTACCTCATCGACGATATTCTCGAAGCGATTCCACTGATGTCGCCAGACACAGAACAACTCGGAATCACGGGCGGAGAGCCAACTTTGGTTGGGGACCGTTTGTTGGACGTGCTGGATTCCATTCATCGGAATCTTCCACGCACTGCGGTTCACATGCTGACGAATGGCCGCAATTTTGAGCGCGGCAAACTCGCGGCGGACATTGGAAACATCGGGCTAGCCGATTTGATGCTCGGCGTTCCCCTTTACTCCGATACGGCATCTCGGCACGATTTTGTGGTTCAAGCCCGCGGCGCCTTCGATGAAACAATTCGCGGCCTCTACAATCTCGCGCGGTTCGAAGTGCCAATCGAAATTCGATTTGTTACGCACGCCCAGACGGTTGACCGACTGCCACAAACGGCCCGGTATATTGCCCGCAATCTGCCGTTCGTCCGACAGGTCGCTTTCATGGGTCTCGAAATGACGGGCTTCGCGCGCTCAAACGTAGGTGCGCTTTGGATTGAGGCCGAGGACTACGTGGACAAACTGGCTGAAGCCGTCGATGAATTGCCCCGGAGCATCACACCTTTCATCTACAATCACCCGTTGTGCGTGCTTCCTCGAAAATTGTGGCCGTATTCCCGCCAGTCGATTTCAGATTGGAAGAACATCTACCACGATGAGTGCGGCGAGTGTGCGGCGCGGACGGAATGCGGTGGCTTCTTCGCTTCGTCGGAGTTCCGACGAATTGAAGGAATCAAACCGTTTTCAGTCGCTGACTTGGCCGGTCATCCGGTCTAGCAAGTCGGTCTGGTAGGCGGGAATGGCCGCCGCCATCCCCTCATATTGGACGATTACGCTCGTGCCGCTGATTTTATAGAGTTTCACGCGCGTTCCCTTTCGGACTCCGCGAAGCCCGGTTTGGACTGCTCCGGTGCGAACCGGAAACGACACATCCGCGGTCAAAATCAATGAATCGGGAGTGTAGTTGTCGGGACGCTCTGAGCTTTGTGTGACCGCCTGTGCCCGCGCTATCGGAACCGCTAAAGCCTTTCGAACTTCGGGCGTCGGAACTGCCGTGGGAGCCGGAGCCGGAGTTGCAGTCGGCTCGCTCGCCGCGGGAACGTCCGCAACGTCAGGGGTCGCAGTCCGAGACGTTCTATTGGTTTCTGAGTTGGATATCAGACCAATCAGCCAAACAAATCCGAAGACTCCGGCGACAATGTAAAACCATTTACCGCTTCGCTTTCCTTTGGGCATATTAGGCGGGAGTGGCGGCGGGTTGGCCGAATGTTTGGTCGATGTCGAGTAGGACAGCCCAGTCCCGGGGATTCCGAGAGTCGTGCGCGTGCCCCGCTTGCTGACGTTCACCGTCACGCCTCTCCCTCCGAGGCTGAGGGAACTGCCTCGCTTCCCGAGATTCCATCGCACCCCGGGAAGAATCTTGAAACTCTTTCGGAATCGCCATCCCATGCCTAGTCCTTGAACCGCATCCAAATCAGCCATCCCCCGGCTGTAAAGGCCAATCCGGAATCCGCGCTCTTTGTCTCATCTTCGGGAGAAGACAGGGCGGCTCTGACATGTGATTTAATTTGCGATTTCATCGGCTAGTCTTTTGGAATGGCCTGCAAATCCGATTTGAGCTGGGTGTAGCTTTTAATGAGACCGGTAATTTTCTGATGCAATGGCTCTCGCTGGGCGGCGGCACGGCTGTTGATTTGCGTGAGCTTGGCCGGTCCTGCCTGCAGTTCGATTTCAAGCGTCTTCCGGATATTGGCATACTTCACATTCAGGGCGTGCATCTCCGCCGCTGGAACCGCTTGATTTGGGTTGAAGCGAAAGCGCGATTCGCAATTACGGCGCCAATCCACAAGCCTGCTGAGAAAGACTGGCCCAATCCCAGGGACCGCCAGCCGATTCGTTATATCCAAGGCTGATTCGACCCCGTAGGCCAAAAGAGTGCCGAGCTTTGCCGGTCCAACCCCGGTAATTCGTGCGTTCTTCAAAAGCTGCGTATCGAGGAAGGCATCGAGTTGGATTTGGCGCTTCCGAGTTTCCAAACTTTGAAGTTCAGCTTTTCTCTCCCGGTCAAGATGTAGCAGCCGGTCATAAACCTTTTGCAGCGCATCTCGCGTGGAATTGAATGCCGCTCGATATTGGGTTTCGAGTTTCTCTATTTCTTGAATGCGCTGCTCCAACTCCTTTTCCGTCCGATTGTAGCCATCATTGCGCTCACGTCGGACACGGGAGTAGTCGTCGTAACTTTTTCCGCCGTAAAGCAACCCGGCGCCGACTAACCCGCAAATAAGACCAAGCATCGGAACCGCAAAGACGATGAAAATGGCGAAAGCGAGCAGTGCGATTCCGACTTTGAATTCGACACGCTGAATGGTTTCGGGCGCTGTGGGATTGGGAGCCGGAAGCGGCACTTGGGCAACCCTCGCCATCGAAAATCCAGTCGGGGTGAGCGCCGTGACATGGATGATTGCGTCCCAGACCTGCACACCCACGGGGCCGTGAGGCATGGTCACGTTTACCGAGATGAAGAAGTTTGGACCGCCCCCGCTGGCAATCGAGCACCACGGACATTGGGAAAGATGAGACGGAAGCCGGTGGGCGGGATCCGAAGAACAGCTCTTTAAGCCCTTCTCTAAAGCTTCTAATGCTACGACCCAATCCCGCGCCGAGGGTCGAGCACCATCTCGTTCCGAACCACGCGTAAACGCACGCTCGAATAAATCACGGTGATTTCGAGCAAGCACTCCGAGGGGCAGGCAGTGAGGGGGAGGCTCCATCCCATACGTCGCTGCTTGGTCACTGAATGCGAAACGGAATTCCGCGATTGCCTGCTCAAGCAGCGTTTCACCCGGACGCGTGGATTTCCCCGCATACGGGTGTCTGCCCATGAAGAGCAATTTGAAAATCATCGCCGAAAGGCCGAACAAGTCATGATTGGCCTGTCGAACCAGTCCTCGGAAATTTCGGCCCTGCAATTCCGGTGGCGTCCAGAATGCCACACCTACATCGCAGGTCCACGTTTGCCCGTTATTACCGGTCTGATACGAGTCGCAATCGATTAGGCAAATCGTGCTGTCTCGCTTTACGAGCAAGTTGCCTTCGTTGACATCACCAATGACCACTCCAATTCGGTGAACCTCATCAAACGCAGCGGCAACATTGCGGGCGACTCTTACGAGGAAATCCCACTTCGTATTTGGAAACTTGGTAAAGCGCTCTTTGGGTTGGAAGAGTTCGTGGATTTCCTTCCCCTGAACCATGGGCATCAGGAACCCGCGCAGTTTTTGCTGATTATCCCATACAAGAGCCTGTGGCCACGCCGAGAACTTGGAAATTGTCGGAGTCGCAATCCGGACTAGATGCGCAAGCTTCGCAGCCTTCGCGCCATCGGGCGGCTCGTGATATATTTTGACGACGCTCCCGGGGTGCGAGTTGGCCTCAAAGACTGACCCTTCGCCCCCGCGCCGTCCGATTTGCCGTCCGATGACTACGGCATTTCCGCTTTGGTCAACGTAGGCCATTCCAGCAGGTGAACTTTTCGGCGGGCCGCGATAAGCAGCGTTTTATCGTCATCGGTTCGCTCATTGAGCGACTCCGTAGATAGAAAAGCTACTAGCGGTCGTTGTAATGAAGGCGAATCACCTGACGCGGCAACGACCTTCACCAGCGGGTCGATAAATGGTTCATGGACTGCGTTGTCCGCATACCGAAGGGCGACAGCTTGAATGCCATCGGTAAATCCGGCCACAGCGTCCACCGACAGCGGGTGCGAGTAAAATTGAAAACCGGTTCGCCAGTTGGGCGATGTGATGAAGTAGGTCTCGTTCGCGAATTCGCCACGGTTTGGCCATGTTGCGGGATGGTATCTGCCGTGACTTTTTACAGCCCATGCTCCGTCGCCCACCTGCACGAACATGTTCGCGTCGTTAGAGATGACAGCGAAAAGAAGAGTGCATGCAAACTGCCTCGGAGAAAGGCTTCTTTCATCGGCCAGTGCCCGGACGCGAGCCTGTGCTAAATCCAGCACATAGAAGGCCGCTGATTCTCCCAACTCTTCTCCATCTGCGACCAATATTGCGAGCGCATCAAGGGTTGCCTCGACCGCGGCAGCGGCACCTTCGTCGGAATGAGCCGCAGACCCGGCCCCATCAGCAAGCGCCAGAATGACGACCGATTTTCCGTCGATGAGGACATGGCGATGGGCACAAAAATCCTGACACGGTGCACCCGTTGCCGAGTGCGAGGTGCCCACTACGGAGGCTCCGACGATGTTCCACATCGGAAGGGCCTAAAACTTCAAACCTGCGCCCAACCCGCGGGCGAAGTGAGAGGAACTTCATCCGTTGTTGCAGACCGCGAGACGGCCTGCTGCGAAGCACTGAGCCATTCGAAAAGTTTGCGGAATTCGAGCCCTTTCAACGCGACTGGCGCCCGCGCGCTAGATAGTTCAGCGAGGCATTCCATGTCTGCGCCCTCCACCCCGACAGCAAAAAATGAAAAGCTCTTCTTCATCGCCCCGTCCTTCACGCGTTGCACTGCTTGGGTCCAGAAGCTCGAATGTTTGTCGGTCGGTCCGCCGTCTGTGATGAGGAAAACCCATGGACGATAATAGCCGACGCCGTTGGTCTTGAGCACCTGCTTGTGCTGTTCAAGGTAATCGAGCCCTTCGACAACCGCTTGGCCCATTGGCGTATCACCAGCAATGGCAAGCTGAGGGGTTGTAAACGCATCAGCAGTCGCGAAGGTCTGAAGCAAATCGACTCTGCCTCCGAAGGTCATCACGGCGACTTCGACTCGCTTCTTGGCCAGGCTGTCAGCGAGAAGGCTGTCGCGGTAAATTTCTAACCCGGCCTGCAATTCCTTCAATGGCTCGCCTTGCATGGAACCGGACACGTCCAAGAGCAAAAGACTTGGACAGCGCGGTTCGGCATTCTCCGCATAGGTTGATGCGATGTCCGTTCCAGAATTGATAAAGGGGTTCTGTTCCATGGGGTGGTTGGATGCAGGTTTATGTCACCAATTTTTGGGGTAATCAATCGGCATCGTGGCTGATGGAGGGATGAGAAGGTTTCGCCTTCAACGATTTTACCTGACCGTGAAGCTCGCGCAGCAACTCGCCCTGTTCTTTGAGCTGACCGGCAATATCATCTAATGTCGTCTCGTCTTCGCCGGGCTTCACGAGAAGAGAAGCCACTAAGGCCGTAAATGCGCCAAAGATACCGATGCCAGCAAACATCGTAAGCACCGCGACGGCACGTCCCAAAGTGGTGACCGGCGCCATATCTCCGTAGCCAACCGTGGTCATCGTCGTGAGCGTCCACCAAAGCGCGTCTTCAGCCGTATGGATGTTGCTTCCCGAACCTTCCTCTGCAATCAGGATGGCCACCGAGGAAAAAACGGCCACACATACCATCGTGAGAATAATGGCGATGACCGTCGTCTCACGCTTGTTGAGGAACAGTCGCTTCAATAAACCGGTGCTCCCGCGAAGGCCGCGGAACAGTCGGAGCAATCGGAATACTCGGGCCAATCGTCCCCACCGCAGCGGGTCAACAATTGGGATCGATGAAATAAAATCTATCCACCCCCATGTTATTAGATATCGCCGCCGATTTTTGTGGAGGTAGAGCAGAACAAAAAAATCGGCCATGAAGATGGCGCATATCACATAGTCCGCGATATCAAGGACGCGCTTTACCTCCCGAGGCAATGGCACCAAGAGCGATAGGGCCAAAACCAGAAGGACCCCAACCGAGGTCAGCATGATGAAGAATTGCCAGACGAGTGGGACTGGGCGTCTAAGCGGGCTCTCCTTCACGCGTTGGAAGTCATCAAGGTAACGACCCTCCAGCAAGCTCGTTCTTCAGCGGACGCGCGCACCTTCTAGTGTTTTACGGGGAACTTTAAACTCTCGGCCTTCGAAGTTAACGGTCGCCTCATCGGCCTTTAGAGCAACTACCCTTAAAGCGGTTCCCGCGCTCACTCCAAAGACGCCATTGTCATCCGAGAAGGAGATTCGTCGCGGCAGAACTATGGTCACCGGGAGAGCGGTCTGGTCGCTGAATACCTCCAAAGCGGATAGGTCAGGAGGAGGGACGGGCGCTTGAGCCGGTCGCGGCCTTGCCGTCGAAGCTGGAACCGGGCTGGCGGAGACGACTGGAATGGGCGTTGCTGAAGGCTGTGACGGTTGAGTTGGCGTTGGTGTCCTATCCGAGGACGTTGTGCTGACCGAAAAAACGCTGAGCCCAAAAATTCCTATAAGGCCGATTGCGACGATGGCCGCACACCCGGTTCCAGCATATGTAACGTCGGGGCTCCCGCAATTTGGGCATTTATTCGAAAGGTTTTTCCCCTTGGGATACCATGTGTAATTGCAGGCTTTGCACCTGTTCTGGAGCCTCTTCGTCCGTCCCATTGCGTGCGGATACTATTTGAATGCGAGCGATTTCCGAGTTGGAAATATTGTCTCTGCGCCAATCATCGAAAATTCAAACTCCCATCTGTTCAATGGCGGCGTAAGTTCGACGGATGCTTCCTTCAGCGAAATTCTTGACGTTGTTTCTAGCGTCCCCCGGCGACGTGATGGAAGAACGGGAAGCGGCGAGAGCTGTCATCGATGAGGTCAATCGCACCAGTCTTGATGACTATGGGCTGATTTTTCGCGTGGTCGGTTGGGACACCCACTCCTTTCCTGAATATGGAGGAGATGGTCAGGCCATTGTTAACGCGCAGATTGCCGAGATGGCCAAATACCAACTCTTCGTCGGTATTATGCGCGACCGAGTGGGCACCCCAACCCCACGTGCCCTTTCAGGAACCATCGAAGAATTTGACTTGGCCGAGCAATCGTGGAGGAGCCATGGCCAGCCGGACATCATGTTTTACTTTGGCCAACATTCCGCCGTGCCCGTCGATGGTGACCAGCGCGCACTCGTGGATGAGTTTCGGAAGCGAGTCGCAACCAATGCTCTTGTGTCGCCATTCCGAGACACAGCCAATTTCAAAGATTTGTTCCGCGGTCATCTTCGTCTTTTTCTATCCCAGCGAAAATGGGCGAAAGAGCCGCAAGCCGCCGCTCAAGCTCCGATACAACACGATTCGTGGCTGCTCCTTGGGAATAGGTTCTTCCGATGCGATTCGCTTGTTGATGACGGAAGCGGCAAAATTGTTGCCCGACTTCCCGAGCCCGGCCCTGAGGCCGAAGCCTTGCTAAAGTCTTACCAAGGCCAGCGATGGGGGCGTTCTCCAGCTTCCTACGCTCACGACAATGATGGTGCGACGGTGCAGGTCGACGCGGCGGAACGAACCTCGACAGGAGGAAAGGCGGTTTGGACGGTGACGGCCACGCGGATTCAAAATGAGCATTCTACGTTTCATGAGTTTTCCATGAATGGCTTCTCTGCAGACGAAATAGCTGAGATGCGCGCCCGCCTGCTCTTGCTTGGGGAAAAGCCGAATGTCGGTCATGACGTTGCTATCATGATGAACATGGGCACAGGCAACCGCCGTGGAGGCATCGAAGCTGTGTTACCGCTTCTATGGAACAATTTTGACGGGGCCGCCGCAGAATTTCCCGCCTGCGCGCGGCTCTGGGCCATTTACCACCTCAAAGCAACCGACACCGTCGAGCATGTCTTTGAGCTGGAAATCGGGGAGGTCGACGACGGAAAGGTAGCCGTCAAGTTTCGCGGGCAACGGGCGTCTGGTTACTCGGAGAAAGCCTTTAACATGGAAATATCAGGAATTTGCGAACTGGAATGAGCTGCTACCAGCGCATTTCGTTTCCGCCGCTTCCTCGAAACGTCCGAGACATAATGCTTGGCCATTTCATTCCGAAGGCTCGAAACGTGCTGCTATGAGCCCCGTGCGTTGGTTACTTCTTGTTCTCTTCACCCTAGCCGCCGCCAACGCCGCCGGGCCTCTCAAGTTGGTTTCATGGAACTTGGAGTGGTTCCCCGGAGGCTCTCCCGGGGCCAGCGCCGAAGCTGGTGCGAAGAAAATGGCCGCTGCTCAAAATGCTCTTCGTGCCATCAATCCCGACATTCTATGTCTGCAGGAAGTTCGTGACTGGGCCGCAGCGAACGAGTTGGTCTCGGTCTTGCCCGGCTACCATGTCGCGATTGTCTCGGCTTTCAAAGGTAAGCAGCAGCAGGTTATTGCTACGCGTCTGCCCGTCGATTCCGCATGGGCCGCCGAATGGAAATCGAGAGGGCGCTTGGAACTTCCGCGCGGATATTCTTTCGCGGCGATTCGGCTTCCGGGCCATGTATCGTTGCTCACGTATTCGGTCCACATGAAGGCGAATTCCGGTGGCGCTGATGCCGACAATATCGCGAAGCGAGAAGCATCGTCTGCGCAGCTTCTCGCGCACGTTCGGGAAATGGAGAAGCTCTACGGAGGTCGCGGCCCCATCGCCGTGGCCATGGCGGGAGACTGGAATACGACTCTCGATGCTGACCCTCGCTTTCGGCGGGAAAAAACTCTGCGCCTTTTGACCGGCAGTGGTTACCGTTCAACATGGGAGGGCGTTCCGTTCGAGAAACGCATCACGCATCCCGGGGAGGGCAACTTCCCTCCGATTACCTTCGACCACATCCTCTTGAAGGCAGGTCCGAAGCTGGCCGCGGCTGTGATCGATGAAAAGGGAATCAGTGACCACAACCCGGTTGTGCTTGCGCTTCTCCCAACTGGTGGAAGTGCGCCCATCGCGCAGGTTGTTACCACGCCGACACCTGTTCCCTCACCGAGTCCTGTTACTTCGGAGTCCGGAGTAAAGCTGGGGACGACGCTACTCTACCAACCTAAGATGAGCGGCTACGCGGAGATTCCGGGTATGCCCAAAGTGACGCCGACTCCCAGCTCCAAGCCGACCAACCCGTAATCATCTGATGGGCTGCGCGTCGGTAAATGGCGTAAAGGAAGGCTCCCGCAACTCTTGACGCTGCCATGAACGAGGAAATTTTGACGAAACTTGGCCAAACGTGGGTCAATATCAAGAAATCTGAGGACTTGCTTTGGCTCGCATCGAAGTGCCCAAGCTATCCCGTTTAAATATCTCGGCAGCGTTAAAGGAGATGTCCTTAAAAGGAGCCTCTTCGGCGAAGAGACGAACTTCGACCCTCTCGCTGGAAGGCTTGATGGGTAAATTCCCGTTCTCGGTCTTGAAGTTGAATGGAAAAAGGAGGGAGGCTCGTGGAAAAAGAGGTGATCCGTTCATGACGCCCAAAATCCAAGATAGCTTTTCCTCCTCCTCGCTCACGTATCCGTGGTCGTTGAGATTAAGAAAGCGGTTCTTATACACGGTGGGCACCCGTAGTCGCGCACCCCAGTGAACGCAGAGCACGTCGCTGTCGTTGGTTATTCTGAGGTTGATGCGGCTGTTGTTTGTAGATGTTTCCCTTCGTAGGAAAATTGAGACTTCCGCTACAAGATTCGGATGTTTCTTCCGTCCCTTAATGTCAAAAATCTCTCGCGTCGTTAGGGCGCGATTTTTGCTTCCTCGGCGACTATAAAAACGCTCTTTGTGCCCCTGATGCGGCGCTATCTCGCTTTCGGGAACATGAATGACGATAACTCCTTTTTCAGGTGTGGAAGGATTTGGGATAGCGTGGACGCCAATTTTCGAGGTTGGCGGATCCACGAGCCCGGGCAGTTTATCTTCAAGCCACTCTTTGAGATTTCCGTATTTGGGATGGTTCAGTTCTACGCCATCGTCTGGCACGTATGACCCATCACCATGGGGCACCATTCCAAAAACAAGATAGCCGCCGTCATAATTAGAAAAGGCGGAGAGATATTCTGAAATATTCTGAAGCGACTCGCTATCGAAGGTGGCTTTTCGACTAGATTTATAGTCAATCCAATCAAACTCCCCTTTTGGGAGTGAAATGAGGTAGTCCCAGTCCCAGAACGCAATCTCTTTGAGCTGTGCCATCGCGTCTATTGACGGACCGGCCTCGCGAGTGTGAGGCCACTATACGAATCAGTTTTTCCCTCCATGAGATTCATGAGAGCGCCCGGATCTAGATGTTTATTCTGCGCCAAAAATGGCCGCAACCTGTCCCCATATATGACCCGCTCTCCGCTGTTGAATGCAAACGGGATGGGATAGTTCTTCGCTCCCTCTCCTCCTCGCGATTTGTTCCATCCCATCGGATTATACTTTTGGTAGGTGTTAAACGTATCGATATAGGATTTTTCGAGCGTGTTGAGATAGTAGTCCGGACACAGGATTACCGCGCCGGTCACCGTTAAATCACGCCCGTAAACATTATAGTGGCTTTGAAGGTTCTGGTTCGAATGTTTTCCCTTGGACAATTTATAAAGATGTTCCTCAAGGCGATCTACCAACGGGCGATGGGTCATCCCAATGTATGCAAGTGAGCCTTCGACAGAAGGTGGCGAGCCTTCTATGACTCCGCTGATAAGATAGATGCCGCCCAGAGTTTCGAGTTCGGCAAAATCGCAAATCGGTTTGAACATTTGAGAGAGAGCGGTCGTTCGCCAACTTGGCTAGCCAAGGACTTCCTTTTGCCGCTTGGCCATGGCTTCTCTGAAGAAGGAGCCGCCGTCGAAGTTTTCAAGCCCACGACGGAGCAACTCCTCGCCAATTTCTGCGGGGTTTTTTGCCGACAGACCTGTCTCGGCAAGAAGCTCCAGCAGCCGGTGCAACTCCGGAGTAACTGCCAGAGTCAGCGAACGCGTCTTCGCGACGTTTTTAGGGCGAGCCATAAAAACCCCATAATAATGGCATTATTATCGGTTGCAATCCCAAGATTTTTGTTCCATTTTTAGCCATGCCAATTGCTGGGGCAGGTAAGTTCTCGGTGAAATGTGCGGTGTGCGCGCATTGCGGCTCTCCGCTCCCCGCTAACGAAGACGGAGAGTTTCACGGGAGCCTTCGTCCTTTTTGCGAGAATTGCTCCACTGAGCGGAAAAAAGCAGCGCGCGCGGCATTCGGCGCGCCGACCCGAGTCGGAAAGTGGCTGCTTGGACCGCGGGGACGTAGCCTACTTCGAGGCCCGGAAAAATTGCTCTAACGCGGCGTGGCACTTACTGGCCGCGACTGAGGTAGGCGTTCCGTTCAATCGGATTCGAGGTTTGGCTCCTACTCCCAAACTTGTCGCTGACCATTCATGTTTTCGAGGGGAATGAGTCTTTCGTATCACCTCAATACGTCTGCTTCCTTTCTCGCGTCTCCATATCTCCAAGTCTCCAGACGCCTCGTAGAGCCATGCAGGACCATTCTCGATTTTTCCGACACACTGGGCGATGGCAACTGGATCGTCGAAGCGCTGGGAGGGTTCGTCATTTAGAAGCTTGCGGACAAGCCTCCTCCAGCCATCTGGGATGTGAGGGAGCCACCACAACCGAAAGGCAAATCCCGGAACGGACAAGGCGGTTGCTTGGTCGCCAATCGAGTCCGTAAAGTCCTCGAAAAAATCTGCGCCATGCAAAAGGCGATAAATTGTCATTCCCAATGCCCATTGGTCTGACTTGATTGTGGTAAAGTCGTCGCGAAATACTTCTGGTGCCAGATGTGTGATATATCCCCTCGCAGAGGCATATCCAAAAACAAGCTTGTCGGTCACCAAGCCGAAGTCGCCGATTTTGTAAGACCCGTTTTTGCGCAAAATATTCGAAGGCTTGATGTCGCGGTGAATCATGCCGCGGGCGTGTATGGCATGCAGTCCCTGGCTGACGTGAATCACGACTGTTTTAAGGTCATCCAAGGGCATCGGCCCTGAAATGTAGTCCTCGACAAGCGAACCTTCACACAGCTCCATAGCGAGGTGGATTTCAGTTCCATCCTGTGACCTCGCCAACTGTTTGACCTCCACAACATGCGGACCGTGCGCGTCATGGAGACGTTGACCTTCGTCGAGCAAATTTGCAGCGCGAGTAGTCCAATCTCCTGTGCTTTCCCCCGGAAGACGCTTCATCATCTTCACCGCGAGTTTACCGAGGACGGGTTCGCTAGCTTCGAAGACCTCCCCGAACGCACCCTCTCCGAGCTTTTTCCCGATGGTTAACGAGGCGAAAAGGTCCATTTCACTCTGGATTCCCAGCTAGAATCTGAAGGCATGCTTGCCGATACTTTTTCGCAAGACTTTCACAGCCTTGCTGTTTCCAAAAACTGTTGTCGGAAAGATATTCTTGCGGTTTGCGGTCTCCAAAAGTGCGTCCCACAACAGCAGGTGCCAGCAAGGTGACGTTTGATACGCTTCCCGCCACTATTACCGCGATACCGCGGACTTCTGCTGATTCAAGATGGGCCAATTTCATCCCCATCGAATATGCACTTCCACGAACGTAACAATTTTCGACGTTTGCTTCCCGTAGCACCGTTCGAAGTTGCTCGGCGATGGAGCAGAGCTGAGCGGCGCGCGTCCCGGAGCCCAAGGTTAACGTCCGGGCCGTCGTGACCGTGACTGTCCGGTCTGCCTCAAAATTTCCGATAACCAGGTCGATGTGGTCGCCGCCTGTTACGATTCCACATTCAATGCTCATATTGTAATTCCTTCCGGGAGATGTGGCGTGAGCCGTTCCAAGATAACTTCAGGACTGTCCTCGGCGTCCACGTTAAGCACGACAACGTTCGGCAATAGTGACCGAAGGTGTTCGTCATAAAACGAGCTGAGTCTAACGAGATACGGTAACGTCATCGAGGCTTCAACGTCCCGGCCACGGGCATGAACCCGAGAAAGCGCCAATTCGGGCTCGACCCGAAGATGAAAGCATATTTCTGGCACGGAAACACGGGTCGCGAGGAGGTCGTAGAGTTGTTCGAACGAGGGCAAAAAGAGGCCCTCTAAGTTGCAGCGCGCGAAAACAACGTCTTTCGCTAGCGCAAAATCCGATATCGATTTTGCCGTGATGACTTCCTTGAATAGTTGATGGTAGTGGAGAAGGAGGAACGCGAACTCCGTCTGGGTCGCAAATCGAACAGGGTCGCGGTAAAAGTCTTCCAAGAAAGGGCATCCCGAGATGTCCTCCTCGATGGCAGTCCCACCGACGCTCTCAGCAAGTAACCTCGCCATGGTCGTTTTGCCCGACCCGATGATGCCCTCGAATGCGATCACGAGCTTTTTTGAATTCTCATCGTGGCACCGTAGTTTCCAAAATTGGGCACGCCGTAGCGGATAGCGCATTCCACAACTGCGTCGGCCTCCCCGCGTTTTTTCGCCCATTCGGCAAACGGGCAGTCAGCGAGCGGAACAAATTTTGCGGGACTTCTCGGATGGGGCACGGGAAGGCAATTCCCAGTGTTCATAGGAGTGAGATAGGTCTCTGCAGCGTGCTCGCCCAGCACCTTGCTAGATTCCACCTCCAGAACGCAATGGCTGAGACGGCGATAGGCTCGCCCGCCAAGCAGACGGCTTAATCTTTCCTCGCTGACCCAAAAAAAGGTAAAACCGTTGAGGAGGTAATACCATTCGCTAGGAGTGGCACCGGTGAGACATTTCAAAAGTCGAGCATCGCTCATCGGCTTTTGGTCGCGAATCACTACCTTCCCATGCGTTGGGTGAGTCAGCGTGATGTTTTGAGGCCGATGACTCCGCTCAATCTGCGAGCGCCGCGGCTCCTCTACCTCGTAGAGGTCAAGCAAGCCAGTGGTGCTGAGTAGGCCATGCTTGCAAATGCTGTCATATGCACCTTCCTCGGCCATGTGATACAGCTTGGGATAGTGGTCGCAAAATTCTTCTGTCGTCATTTTACCATTGCCGCCGGTCGATGATTGCACGGTCATGAAATCGAGTTGAGATTAAACTCACCGGAGCATTCGTGACGTGCTCGACCTCGTTAATAAATTGAATGGTGCTATCCGAAAGCTGTTCGAACCGTCGAGCGTCACGGTTACCTTTGTCGATGTAGTCCGCGAACGTGAGGGCAATATCGGTCGGGGCGTTCAAGGAAGCCGAGCGGCAAATCAACGGCCAATCGAACTTGCTGATTCGACGCGGGCGATTTGTCGTCGATGTCCGTTCGCATTTCTCCAATTCGGGCAACGAAAGACCACTTCGTTTGGCGACCTCGGCCAAATCGATTTCGCCGGACATTACTCCCGAAGTGCTCCCCTCCGGAGATTGGACGCGAATGGGATAAGTGCGGCAAACCATAACGATTCTTCGCACACATCGAGGCGAAAGCCCGCTCTCCGAAAGGCATGCGGCAGCCGTTGTATCCCGGGATGTGGCGTTGGGGTAATCAGGGCCGTGGAACAAACTCAACCCCGTGCCTTGAGTTCCTTCCAACAAAATGCGGCCACCATCGCATCTGACATGGTTGATGGCGTCGATTCCGAGCTGGATGAATGCCTTAAACTCGGGAACATCCTTCGCAAAGAGGGTTTTCTTTTGGCGCTCGATGCGCCGAATGGCCGCGCGTCCAACACCACTCCCGGTAGAACCGATGGTGTTTCGAAGGCCCTTTTGCTCGCGAGCGATATCGTCCTTTTGGATGACGATTGCCATAGGGTCGATGACCAACCGTTCGTGACCGACTTTGCACTCTGATATTTCGCGAAGAAGTGTGGCTTTGTTAATCGCAGCCCCGGCGCCGATCAGAAGTTTGGCGTTCGACGACCGGGTGCCGGAAGGAAGTTGATGAAAAGTGTAAGGCTCAGGCTCCTCATAGACCTTATGTCCGGCATTGGGACCTCCAACGCGTATCAAAAGTTTATATTCGCGGGCCAAAAACGACGCAATCTGGCCCTTTCCCTCGCTCCCATATTGGCCTCCCACAATCACATCGACGAGGGCAGCTCCAGTATTTTTGAAAAGACCTACGTGACTTGCTGCGAGAGTTAGCGCGTCTTGTTCATTGTAGATGTCGGTATTGATGACCAAATCTGCATCCTTGGCCAGCTCGGGAACATCCCTTTCAACTTGATGCTTGGAAATCTCTTTGAAACTTTTGGTTTCCTTAACAGCCTCTACCGGACGGGTGGCCATTCTCGCAGCCAAAATATCATCATCTTTGACATCCAAATGGATGTGAAACACCCGCGAGCCATAACCACGACGGATATTTTGAACCTGTGATTTCGCTCGAACGCAATCCAGCACGACTCCCCTGGCGTTTGGCTCCCGGAGGGCCATTCTATATAAGTCGTCGGAGATCCATCGGCCACTCGTTTTCTTGTCGAGAGCAGCACCGAACTCCTGAAGTTCGTCCCGTCCTGCCGATTCTTTATTTAAGCGGGCGAGTAGAAGAGCGCTCGAACGGGCGTGTTGGAAGCCGTAACGCGCATTCAATCCCTTCGCCAAGGTGGTCTTTCCACAGCAGACTCTTCCAGAAAGAATAATGAGGAGTTCTGCCATTAGACATTCGGTGACAGGAGCGACTAGAAGAGCGTTTGCTGAGCGGGATTTCCTTGGACTGCCTCACGAGCGTCAGGGAGTTCGTAAACCCGCACCTTCACACCGCGCTCGCAGAGTTCACTACGAATAATTTCGGAAACCATAGACCAATCTCCTCCGCCATATCCAGTTCCGATTTTTGGCAAATGAACGGACGCTCCGGTTTGAAGTGCCAATCTCGCAAGGTCTTCCAGACATTTACTCAGCGCCACATAACTCAACCGGTTAATGCCGCGCTCGCCGTAGCCTTTTTGCGCAATCATCTGAAAAACTTGCAGCTCCTTGCTCGCGCTCGATACGAAAGTGCTGCCTAGAGACAACTTCAACGTTCTCTTCAGGATTGCGGATTTAAAATTGCGCTCAACATCAGGATATTTGGACGCTATTGCGGCTCCGAAGCCTCTGCCCCACGTGAGTGCTTTATCATTCACGACATGAGCAATAATTTTGATGCCTGCTCCCACGGGGTTGGTAGCGTCTCCTTTCACGACTAAAGGATTCGGAGGCACCTCGCCCGGCACGGCAGGCCGACAGATACCTACGACCCTCGGGAGAACTCTTCCCACGTAAGACGGCAAGCCAACGCACTCGACGTGCATTTCACCTACTTTCGCGGACCACTGCTCGTTCGCAGCATCAGTAAAGCCAATGGCCGTGCAGTTTCTGACAACCGAGAAATCGGGAACCTGCTGTCCCACCAGCCACTTCTGAGCCCTCTCAAGATTACCTCGGACGTAATCCACCCGATACTTGGAACTGCTGGTCTCGGTCCCGTTCGTAGATGCGGAAAAAATGAATGCGGGTTCACTGGTGAGATGCATCCAACGGAGCATCAGGGATTCGGAAGAAGTTGCGAATTTGGAGCGCAGCTCCACCACGTCGCGGATAGAAATATGCCGGTTGGCGAGTTCTTCGAAGCTTCCAATCGGCATCAGAAGCTCGGCAGCCGCAAGATTGCAGAGCATCTCCAATTGCCAGTCGTCAGCTTTCATCTCGTGCTTGGCAGCGCGATTTCGGACTTGATCCGAGCAATCTGGAAAGAGTGTGTGGGCGATTTCGTGAGCAACGGAGTAATTAATGCGCGCTCGCGACCTCAGGGGATTGAACTCGATGCGGACCTTGCCCCCTGAGACAGGCAGCGTCCTCGCTTCCCTGATATTTTCATTGGGCGACACCTCCAGATTGAGCCTGTCTGCGAGTTCAAATGGATTGTAGGGCGGTCCCGTCCATCCCTGCTCCCGAGCCCGCAGGACCATGGTCCTTGCCTTTGAGAGGATGACGTCAATCGGGTCGCGGTCGCCCGCGAGGAGCTTCACCGATTTGTTGCTCCAATTGACTGCGGATTGTCTCGCCACGCCTCATAATCTGCAATCGGCGCGAGCGATAGCAACCGCATTCAGCGGCGCGAGGCAAATTGTGCTGTTCGGCCGGGGAAACAAGCCGCTGTTGTGGCACGCGAGAGCGACGGGTAAGATGCGCGGATGAGACATTCCCATCGAAACGTTGTTTATGCCGCCAATGCAGACGGCAAATGCTTTTACTGCCACCAAAGCATCGACGGTGCCTCGTTATCGATTGCGACCGTCGACCACGTTTGGCCCGACTCCCTGCGAGGTTCGAGCAGACCATGCAATTTAATCCCAGCATGCCATAGCTGTAATTCAAAAAGGGGAGATGCCGTTCCGGATTTCTTCAAGTTGAGCTTGGACGAACTGGAGAAATTGCTCGCAGCCGGAACTCCTCCGACATGGCTAGCGCAGGACCCGAACGGGAATGTGTTCGTAAAGAAAGGCTATGACCGCGACCGATTCCTCAGAGATTTATACTGCCTCGTCAACAAACTGGCCGCCGCGGTGATTAAGGAGCGCGGGGACAACATCAAAATACTGCGAGACGGTGAAATTAAAAAAACTTACTACTGCGATCTCCTAAACGAATAGACCGACCGTTGATTGAACATTGAAGGGGTAATGTCAAAAAACACCCGTATTTTGGTTGTGATGACGATTGCGATATCCGCAGTCGCTACAATTGCGGCGGCTTTCAACTCCGTAAGTCGCCGCCAGCACCAGCGAAACGCTTCGCTGGAACCTTCTCATCTTGGAGGCTCCCAGCCGGACTTCAACACTCAGCGGAGGTGATGGGAATGTGGCTTGAGAACGAAGACTTTCAGCCGATCATCTCGATTCTCAAGTCGCGTCAAGGCGAAGACACGGGCCGCAAGGTTCCCCCAGCAGACGTGCAGACTGTGCGTCGGGATTTTTGGGATAAAGGCCAAAAAATCTTGGCGGTCTACCATTGTGATGGAGCCAAGGAAAGCTGGGGCTGTCATTGCGGAATGCGCTACAACTTTCGTCGGCGCAAGGAAAACGGCCCAATCACGACTTACCAGCATCCGCGGCAGGTCATCACCTGCCAATTTCCATGCTTCCTCCATCGGCGGACAACTGCCGATGTGTCGATGGAAGCGAATCCCACGGGGCTCTACATCACGAAACCGACAGCCTCTCCCGGATTGGTTTTAGGGCAACGGCAGAGGACTCGCAAAAAAAGGGGTGGGGCGGAAACTGGAGGAGGAGCCGGTAGTAATGCGAGTGAATCTAGCGTCCGACGAGTTCGAAAATTTACGACCGCATTTTCGCTGCTTTGGACGCTGATGGAGCGAGCTGGATGGAATGCCTATAAAGGAGGCCCGGTTCCATCGCTAGCGGAGCAGTGGGATGCTCTGTATGGCGCTGCTGCAGGACTCAAGATTCCAGCTATCGGGAAAAGCTACGCAGACATTTCATGGATGCCGATTCCCTCAAAATATGTGGATCGCAATGAGACGCTCCAATCGCACGTTTTGCAAAATTGGGAATCCGCAACCTACGAGCCTGAAGGTTACGCCTTTTTCTTTACCGAGGAATTTCCGGATTTGGGTCGAATATCAACCTTGTGCGGCGATTACATCACGGTCGCCGAGCGTGCCCGCACGGACGCGCGAATTCCACAGTATTATGCCAACATTGCCCGAGACCGAATGCTTCGTCGCGGGCTGACGGGGCCTTACATCAACCTTTTGGTGGGGCGCATCGAGCGCGGAGAACCCGATGCGAGTCCGCTCAACGCCCTTCGGCATGTTGCACAGGCTGTGCTCGACGAAAACTGGCTGATGCCGGTGGAGTCAAATTATGAGCGGGAGGCGGCATGGCTTTTACAGGATTTGGGTATCCCATTCACCAAGCCACTCTTCGCCGCGGGCGACATGCGCCCCGACTTCATCCTTCCGCAGGCGCGAGTTGTCCTGGAGGTGCAAGGCATGACCACCCCGGAATACCTGCGCGATAAGCCGCTGGTCCTCGCACGGGTCCGCGACTGGTGCAAACGGAAGGGAATGACGCTCGAAGAATGGAATCCCAACAAATCTGAGCCAATCTCGGTTCTGAAGGAGATTCTAAAAAAATACGTCTAAACCTCGTAGTAACTGCTGATAAAGAGTCCCGATGGATGCCAGCGGGGATATCGCAAGTTGGCCAATTTTCCCTGCACTTCGATTATGGTATCGGGACAGAACGGCACCTCTGCTGGAAAGTAAATTATCTGCTTGGCCTGCCACAATGGCCGCGAACGTTCCTTGTTCAATAGCAGTCCCCGCCACGCCTCCGCGAATATCGGCCCCGCGCCGCATCTCTTCTGAAGGCTCACACTCACCTTTTTGTCCACCCAGACCGACCCGATGTATGTCACGCCAGCATCGAGGCAGTCTGTAATACTCCCCCCCTCGCGCAGATACTTCAGAATGGGCGTGCCAGCCGCGTTGTGAAGGTGTTGTTCATCTGCATGAATGACCTCTGCGCGCGGACTGACTCCGCCGCCATAGTTCACCAGCGTCAGCGCCACACCTGGACCGAGACGTTTGAGGACTTTTTCAATGGTGCGAGCCTCTTCGCGCCGCTTCAAGGACGATGATTTTGGGTTGGTGCTCATATTATTGATTTTTGAACGTGCTTTGCTCGGTAAGCGGCGCGATTCATCGTTCGCTCGCAGTCACGGCATCGATACGACAAACAATTGTGGGTTTTGTTACGGCCAAACTCTGAATGTGGCTTGGCGAGCAGGCATTTGCGGCAGACCTTGTGGTCCGCGGGAAGAGACGCCTTCAACTCGTAAAGGCGGGAAATGTCGTCGCGGCGGAATGGCTCAACCAACACTGCCTGCCGAATGATGACCATGAGCGTCATCTGATTCGCTGGGCTTCCGACGCCGAAAACGATAGGCAGGGCGCGTGACGCAATCGCACCAACTTGCGAATCCGTGCCGACACGGCTTCCGTTTTCGGTGCGACCTATTTCCGCCGCACCAACATCAGAATCCCTGCTCCTGCGGCTATTTTGGCGACCCAAAGCGCGAATGCCGCTGTTCGCCGCGGCAGGTGGAGAATTATCGCAATCGCATCTCGGGACCGCTTCTGGATCGCATCGATATCCACGTCGAAACGCCGGCGGTGGAATTCAAGGATTTAAACAGCGACGAGCGCGCCGAGCCTTCCGCCGCAATTCGTGAAAGGGTGATGGCGGCCCGCGAAAAACAAGCGGAGCGATTCGCCTCCAGCCGCAAGGGCCGGACGAACGCCGAGATGTCCAATGCCCAGCTCAAGACTCACTGCAGGCTCGACCCCGCGAGCCAGGAAATGCTCCGCCTCGCGATGAGCGAGCTGCAACTCAGCGCGCGCGCCTACGACCGCATCCTCAAAGTCTCGCGCACCATCGCCGACCTCGCCGATTCGCCGGCTATCCGCATCGAACACCTCGCCGAGGCCATTCAATACCGCACGCTCGACCGGAATTTGTGGCGATGAGATCGATACGGATACGACCGACGCATGAGGAATCGCAGGCTTGTTCAAGGTCTCGAACTCATTTGTCCTCGTGAGCATGAGCAATAGGGCTCTTCACTTCGTAGACGACATTAGCTTGATACGGCCGCCTATCGCTGCGTCCCGGTAGTGTCCTTGCGATGCATTATCATCGTAAACTGAGATGCTGAGTTAACTGCCATCGGGAGTAGCACAGGTCTGTTAGCGGAGTTTTCGGTATTCGTTGAATAATGACAAAGGCGTTTGGACCCGAGCCCGAAAGCGTTGCTGACTGGGTACAAGTAGTCGTAAACGAGACGGCTCCATTGACCCCGTGATCGAATTGTAGGTGATGTCGCCGCGAGAAAATACGGGGACATCTCGCTGCGGCGAAGTCGCCAACATTGAGTTTGTGGGTGGATAATTAAAAAGAAGGTCATGTGACTTCTGGCTGTTTATTACACCGCTGGCCAGCAAGTGGGATCTGGAGCCGTCGCCCTCAAATGAGTTTCCGATGCGGCTATGCATGCGATCGCAGCTACGAAGAATTTTTGAAAAATCACGCTGACATCTAATTTAGGGTCTTTAATTTCCGTATTGGCCCATGCTGATGTCTCCTTGGGCTCGACCCAGCAATACGGTCCCGTCATTCAATACCTTGAATGCGTCCTTCCTGTCGGATGGTCCAGACCCATTCCCCACGACGAAAGCTGCATCCGAACTTTGCATTGGAATCGTCGAGCTTCCGGCGAGGGTGTTGTAATGACCGACAACGGTTGAACCCCAGGCCTGAGCGGTTGCGTAAGGGCTAATCGCAACAGAGTAATCGCCCGTTGCCTCTGAAGTTGTACAGACTGATGTCGCTCCATGCCCGCTTGCCTTTCCACTAAGCGCGACAGCATAATCGTTTGTAGCTTGCCCGCCAACTATAGCAAAACTGTAGTCACCTTGAGCTATGCTGTTATAGCCAAAAGCAACGGAGTAGCTCCCTTGCGCAACCCCATTGTTGGCTGCAAAAGCACAGAACCCCGTACTTTGTGCCGCTGAAAATGAGGTCGAGTGCATGCCGCTGGCTACCGAGTCGTATCCAAAGGCAATCGAGAAATCGCCAATATTCGCATCCGCCCAAGATGTGTTGTCACTATAACCAGCTCGTAAGGCCGACTTGCGGGGATACCACATCAGCGCCGCTTGGGAAACTGGAGCTGACATTGTTGGCCCGGTTCCCGTAGGCCCATTGAAGAGCGCACTTCCCGCTACGTTTAACTTCGCAGCAGGTAACGTGGTTCCGATGCCAATATTCCCGCTTGTGAGGATTGTAAAGAGGCTTTGATCGGTGGAGTTGCGAAAGTCAAAGGCTCCCGCTCCGCCATAAGAATCTTTGAAGAGTCCGCCAACGCTTGATGCATTGATATGGAGTTCGCCTCCACCCTCACGATTCAGCTGGATTCCCGAATTCCAGCTCTCGGCCAAGGTTCCGTAGATCGTCAGCTTCGAGGTTGGGCTTACAGTCGCTATTCCCACCGATGGAGCAGTTACGATGGACGTGGCATTGATCGTCGGTGCCTGCAGTTTAATGTTGCTTGTTATCGTGCCGGAGCTTGTGGTATTACCACCAATAGACAAATTTGTTCCAATATTCGCGTTTTGATTGACGTTCAATGTGGTGCCTACAGAGGTATTCAAATTAGACTGGATAACATCTGCAGTAAAAGCAGAAGCTTCATGAATTGTGGTGATACTTGGAAGAATCAATGCGATCAGAAAGCTCTTTTTCATAGATTAATTATGTAATAAGAATAGTGGCCGTTGCGGAAACTGAAATACAAGCATTTTCTATTCTGAAAGCCTGTTGAGCATGGTCACTCGATTAGGCAGCCACCGCCGTTCGTCATGATTTCGAATCACGTGGAAACTTACTTCTCCACGCATGCGTGGTAAGGCGTCCGTGATTAATGTGATTATCTCCGGATAGTGATAATTTCTTATCACAAGATATGCACAATCTTGGATCTTTTCGCCTACTTTGGAAATGGAGTAGCTACTGGGAGCTCCGGAGTGGGAGAGGGCACGGCTGGATGTTCCTCGTTTTTAGTTAGGCGGACGGTCCCGGGGCCTGTTTTTGCGACGTAAATATAGACCGGCCAAGTGAGTGCGACCGTGGGCAGTTGCGACATTAGTTGAAACCCGCGCGGCTCATCGGCCGATAGAGTGATCCCATTTTCCTCACAATCATAGATCACACAATGCCATTGGTTCGTCCCATCGCGGACAATATTTCCCCTACAAAAGACGGGAATTTCGTTCGCTTGAGGTCCGCTGGGAGGGAAATAACTTGCGTAAAGTTTATTCGGGGGGACAGAGTTGGCTAAAGCTGGATTCAATGCGTCGCTCGGTAAATCTACGTCTGTCCCGGAAAACAGCTTATGGGTGGGGACTGTTAATCGCGGGTAGTTCATGTTTCCGCTCGCAGTGCTATGAATGTCTCCCCATGTATTCCCTGTGCCGGGTTCCGCAGGGTAAAGACTGTAATGAGCGCCTGGGTTGGAATTGCCATGCGTGTCTGGATCCGAACCTCGATCAATTCTAAAATAATAGTTAAGCAACAACTCGTGGTCTGCAACCGCATTGTTACTGAAAGTGTAGGCATATTGTATCCCTGCGTCGTTAGGAGTCGAATGGTAAACTCCGCTATCGCTTATAAGAAGCCCGGCCTTAAAATTGCTGTAAATATGGTTGTTTACGACTTTAACAGGTCCCCCGCATACCTCGAATACGATGCCGTTTCCGTTTTGGTCGCCGCTAGTCGCCCAATTGCCGAAGAATTCCGAATTGGATACTTCTATACAATAAATCCCGGTGTCAAACCACAATCCTGATCCCATGTTGAAAGCTGCAGTACAGTGGTCAAAGAACGCCCCTGTGGAATGGATTGAGGCAGCCTGATCTGACCCAAAAAACTTATTCGAATTGCCGCTTATTTCTCCATAGCCCTTCCAGTTATTAAAGTTCATTACACAGTTTTGGACCACAAGGTTATCAAAGCACTAAACACTTAGACCTCCCTGTCCATTTCGATTAAATGAACATCCCTCAAAAATGAGATTCTCTATCCTTCCAGCAGAGACCCCATAACTGCTGCTGCCTTCAAAAGCGCAGTTTTCGAATTTCCAGTTTTTTGCGGATCGATCTGCCTGATTGGTGTCGCTGCCTTTGACGATTATCCCTCCACCGGAGCCGGCGAAAGAGGAGTTTATGAATCGAATTCCGCGAAATGTAACATCATGTATTCCTGATGAACAATTGATCTGAAGTGCTCGATTTTGCGTGTTCCCATTGGAATCCAAAATAGGAGAGCCGTCTGCGTTCCGCTGAATACCCGAAGCCTCAATATGGAGTGGCTTCGTGACTGTTGCAATCGAAGACGGGCCAAAGCCGGCAGGAAAATGGATATAGAGCTTGTTCGCGCCGTCGATATAAAAGCTCCACACACGATTGCTAAGTGCACTTAGCGATGTTCGTCTAAGTAACATACGCCCAGCCGGATCGGTGTCAGACTCCGGAGATGCTGGATGATTTACGACAACTATATCCGAGAATCGTACATAATTATTTTCTGGATGCCAACTAGCAGGGTTTTCGTCCGTGAAATGATTTGATCCATGAGAAAATAGATATTCCCCAAACGGAAAGTCTGCTTGGGGCCCATCGCGGAAAAAGTAATTTGTAGTTGAGTAGGTATCCGAATACCCATTTTCTTTCTGCCATCCTGTTGTGATAGGGTCAGTGCCACAAATTACCACGTTGCCCACACCTTCAAATACAATTGGTAGACTTGGGGTTCCGCTGAAAGGCAGCTGCAATCTGAGTTCTTCGCGATAAATCCCCTGAGCTATTTTGATTTTATCTCCAGGCTGAACTGAACCGAGGGCAGAAGATATAGTTCTATAGGCGTTTCCTATTGTAGTTCCATTCGGAGTTGTGGCTGAGGAGGCAGCGTCAACATAGACAATTTTCCTCTGGCCGGTGTAAATATGTGCCTCGTCTTCGGAATCGAAACTAAAACAAATTTTTAGCTGCCCTAGATTGGCAGGGGCATAATTGGTAGTAGGCAGTGAGATCGGGTCCCAAGGAACATCAGATGGCCATGTCAATGGGAAGCCGCGGGAAAACAAATTCCCTTTTAAATTATATGCGGTTTCTCTGAGACGGGTATAAAATGTCGCCGCTACAGCCTTCAATTGTCCAATATTCGCAATCCGTTTATTTGCCTCTTTTTGTGCGCCCGTAAGAGGTATGGTTCCGAATGACGAAATAAGCGAATCGATCGCGGGGCCAGCACCTCCACGATTCGCGTAAACCCAGTTGAGTCTAGCTCTTGCTTGATACGCAAAGTATTGCAACTGTCCAAGATTTACAGGAGAAAAATTACTCTTGCCAGTAGATGAGACGACCGGCGGAAGCCCGCTGATTGTATTATCCAAATACCACCACGAAGGATCAGCAGGTGAGGTGATCAGCGCTGTGGCATTGCTGACAACGCATGCAAGGGTTCCGCTTATTAGAAACGCCTTAATTTTCATTGAATCGGCCCCGCCAGTAATTCAAATTCCAATTTCATGAAAACATTTACTGGCTTCAGCATCATCAGGGGCACATCTTCGTTTTCGAGCCTAAAGTATTTACTAGCTCAGTCAATAAATTACTCCGCGTAGTACAATTACCTCGATGTCTCATTCTGAATCATGGCATAAGGCATAATCATTCCTTCTAATTTGGAGCTTACATCCCCGCCTTGGACAAGGCCGCTTGCGCTTCTTCTCGTCCGACACCCTATAGTCTCTCACAATCATCTGTGCCGTCACCCTTCTCCCCTACCCCCGAATCAAAACTCGCCGATCTTTCATCTGCGCCGACAAGGGTGGAATGAATTGGCGGACCAATTCGAGGTATTTTCCGATAGGCTTACCCCGCCTCGTTCGTATTTTGCCAGCGCCCCTTGGTCGATGCCGATCTGGATGGCGAGTTTTTTGAGTGATTCCACGAGCTTGCCGTAATTCAGTAGCGCTCCGCAATGCTTGTGCTGTGAACTATGGCCAAGTTCCCAATGGCACACGCTATCCACATCACATCGAGAAGAAGCGCGATGTTCTAACCTGAGATCGAGTCAAATAAGATGATTTCTGCTGAGGGCTTCGGCGAAGGCTACCGCCCGATGGAGACGCAAAAGGCACAGATCGAAAACGAGATTCACACGTACGCGGCGCGCTCTACTCCACATGGTCGCTCTGGTCACCTCATCTTGGCACTACAATCGGGCACATGCGGAGGGACTCAATTTCAATCCATCGCGTTCGCGCTGTAAAACGTCAGCACATTGCAAACAAGATGGCTGAGGCGCCCTCGCCGTCAAGATCGCACGCTGCGAGGCATATGAAAGTTGTCAAAGTCTCGCGATGACGCTAGGTGCTGGAGTCGGCTGCGGCGCGATTGCGGTTCGCGCATACGCCCCGGCTTTCACGACTCTCCATCTCGTGCGCCTCATTCCAAAAATTCCTCTTCTCGCCGCTCCCTTCCTGCTTTGGCCCACATTTTCCGGCGACGCGAATCCGGTCGTAGCCACGGCTTCCGCGCCGGGCGAGGAGGCCTTTCTTTTAAAGGGCATCCCTGCGCCGAGAGTCGGCGATGCCGGAGCGGCGGCGATTTTCACGCTCGTCGATGGTCAGAGCGCCTACAGCGACCAAAAAATCAAAGCCCTGAACGACGGCCTTCTGCCTGTGATGGAAGACGATCCGGCGGGAAATTTTTTCTTCGCGGACGGCGGCGCCAAGCGCCTGCGGATCGACCTCGGGAAAATCATCAAGATCAGCCAGTTCAACTCCTATTCCTGGCATCCCGGCGCGCGCGGCCCGCAGGTCTACAGGCTCTACGGCAGCGACGGGACGTCGCCGGGTTTCAATGCGCAGCCGAAGGCCCCGCTCGATCCCGAAAAATGCGGCTGGAAGCTGATTGCCACCGTCGAAACCCGCCCGAAGACCGGCTCGCCCGGCGGGCAGTATGGCGTGAGCGTTTCCGATCCCTCGGGACAACTCGGCGCGTTCCGCTACCTACTCATGGACGTTTCGGCGACGGATCCCGCGGACCACGAAAGCGACACTTTCTACAGCGAAATCGACGTGATCGATCGCAGCGCTCCGGTGGGGCCCGAAAAGCAGCTGCGGGATGCCGCGGTCGACGTCTACGATACCGCGGACAAGCGCGCAAAATTCAACATCCTGTATGGCGATGCGCCGGACTTGAAAATCTGGACCCGGCAGAAACTCGCGCCGGTCGTCGCAAAGTGGTATCCGATCATTTCCGAGCTGCTCAAGAGCCAGGGATATCAGTCCCCGCGGCGGTTCATGATCAAGTTTGCGAACGACTACACCGGCGTCGCCGTGACAATGGGGATCTTCGTCGAATGCAATCCGAAATGGTATCGGCAGAATATCGACACCGAGGCGGTGGGCTCGGTCGTTCACGAGCTCGTCCATGTCGTTCAGCAATACGGCCTGGCGCGGAAGAAGGCAAAAACGCCCGTCCCCGTCTGGTTGACCGAGGGAATCGCCGACTACGTGCGCTGGCAGCTCTACGAGCCCAAGCCGCGCTTCAAGGTGACCGCAAAAAACCTGGATGGAATGCATTACGATGCGTCCTACCAGACCACCGCCGACTTCCTGAAATGGGCTTCCGACAAGTACGACAAGCAGCTCGTTCCCCAGCTCAATGCCGCCGCCCGGCAGGGCCTCTACAGCGACGACCTTTGGAAAAAACTCACCGGCTTCACCGCGCCCGAGCTCGGCGGGCAGTGGCGCGACCAATATGCGAAAAAACTCGGCGTGACGCTGCCGTCTTCGCCCGCGTCCGACCCGAAACAACCCGCCGGAAAGTAGCCGCGCGAGCCATGGAGATTTTTCGGATGGCCATTCACCGGCGAATCCATGTATCTCCTCCGTGATCGGCAGCCGGCTGGTGCCGGCGATTACTCCCCTCCGACCTTTCCATTCCCATGAACACGCCTTCCTGGCTTGGCAGCGTCTTGCTGGCCGCGGTCACTCTCGCCGGTTGCCGGACGATTCCCTCCGGTAAAACGACCATCGCCGTCACTTCCTACGGCGCCACGAAATCCGGCGTGCCGGTGAGCCTTTATCACCTTCGCAATGCCGGCGGCATGGAAGTGGAGATCACCAACTACGGCGCCATCGTCACCGCGATCAAAGTCCCGGACCGCCATGGCAAAATCGACGATGTCGCCCTCGGCTATGACACGCTCGCCGGCTGGGAAAAGGGCACATCCTATTTCGGAGCCATCGTCGGCCGCTACGGCAACCGCATCGCCAAAGGCCGCTTCACGCTCGACGGCCAGACCTACCAGCTCCCGATCAACAACGGCCCGAACTCCCTCCACGGCGGCAAAGTCGGCTTCAACCAGCACGTCTGGACGACCGATGCTTTCCTCGTCGAGGAGAATGGCAACGCCGTGGTGAAGCTCAGCTACGTCAGCAAATCCGGCGAGCAGGGCTACCCCGGCACACTCACGACGCAGGTCACCTACACGCTGGATCCCAAAAACGAGCTCGAGATCAGCTACCGTCTCACGACCGATGCTCCCACCGTCGCGAATGTGACCAGCCACACCTACTTCAATCTCGCGGGCGAAGGCCGCGGCACCATTCTCGGCCATGAGCTGCAGATCAAGGCCGCTCGTTACACCGTCACCGACGCCACGCTCATCCCGACCGGCGCCCTGCCCGCGGTCGCCGGCACGCCGATGGATTTCCGCAAGCCCGCCGCGATCGGCGCGCGCATCGGCCAGAAATTCCAGGCCCTCATCGACGGAGGCGGCTACGATCACAACTACGTCCTCTCCGGCGCCGGTTTCCGCAAGGCGGTCGAGGTCTTCGAGCCGACCAGCGGGCGAGTGATGCAGGTCCTCACCACCGAGCCCGGCGTGCAATTCTATTCCGGAAATTTCCTGGCCAACGAACCCGGGAAAAATGGCCACATCTATCCCTGCCGGGGCGGCTTCTGCCTCGAGCCCCAGCACTTCCCCGACAGCCCGAACCACCCACGGTTTCCCACGACCGTAATCCGCCCGGGCGAAATCCATACTTCAAAAACCGTTTATAAATTCTCCGCGCGCTGACGTTTTCAAATATCCATGAACCAGCTCCTTCTCAGTTGTCTTCTCGTCGCGGCGTCATGCGGGATGGCCCAAGCCGATGTTCGCACCGAGCAGAGCGCCGTGACTCCCGCGATCAAAAATCCCGAGCGCCACGCCGGATTCCTGGAGCGCATCAAGCAGGATAACGACATCGGCATCCTCTTCCTCGGCGATTCCATCACCGACTTCTGGCCCGGCAGAGGGCCGGCGACCTGGCGGGAGTTCGCGTCCTGCAAGCCGGCGAATTTCGGCATCAGCGGCGACCGCACGGAACACCTCCTCTGGCGCATAACCAACGGCGAACTCGAGGGCATCCATCCGAAGGTCGTGGTGATCATGATCGGCACCAACAACATCGGCGGCAACCCCGCCGACCGCCCGGAGTGGGCGGCCGCTGGCGTGAAAAAAATCGTGGAAACCGTGCGAGCGAAATTGCCCGAGGCGAAAATCCTTCTTTTGGGCGTCTTCCCCCGCGGCGACAAAAAAGATCCTCATTACGAGCAGATCAAAGAAATCAACCGCATCATCTCCAAACTCGGCGACGGCGCGAAAGTGCACTACCTGGACATTGGAAAAGTGTTCCTCGATGCAAATGGCGAAATCCCGCTCGACGTCATGCCCGATCGACTTCATCCCAGCGCCAAAGGCTATGAACTTTGGTATGGGGCGATGCAGCCGACGCTCGACCGCATGATGAAAAATTGAACCCGCCTTTCCAGCTATCCAACTCCTTCCTCCAAAGACTTCACGCCCCATGAAAACAGCGATCCCCATGCTCCTGAGCTTTATTTTTGTCGGTCTCGCCGGTGCGGCCGACCCCGCCCTGACCCCGGCGCAGCAGAGTATTCTCGACGCGCAGCAGAAGCTCATCACCAAATGGGCGGCGAAGCCTCTGATCGTCGCCGCGGTGAAGGCGCAGAATGAAAAAGGCCCCCTTGCCGGAATGAGCAACGCCACCTGGGCGGCGCTTCAGCCTGGCACCCCGATCGTCGAAACGTTCCAAAAAAATCCCGCGGCCCTCTGGCTGGCCAAGAAGACGGCCGCCCGGAAAGGTCTGATCGTCGAGGCATTCCTGAATGGGGCCAAGGGCGAAAAAGTGGCCTTTCTCACCAAGACGACCAGTTACATCCACACGGGAAATGCGAAATTCGATGTGCCGATGAGCGGCAAGGCCTGGCAGGGAGCCCCGGAGTTCGACGAATCCGTCAAGGCGAAGACCATACAAATTTCCACCCCCGTGCTCGACCAGGGGAAGCCGATCGGCGTGCTCGTCGTCGGAGTGGCGGCCGAAAAATTAGGCCTGAAGTAACGCGATTCCTCGCCCCGATTTACCAGGCTTCCTTCAATCTCCCCGCCGCAATCCCGGTGCCGCATTTGGCGTAACGGAACGACGGGATCACCATTTCCGCATTGAAATGTGACATTTATGTCACATTGTTTTATCCGTAGCCGCCGCGACGTCACCCGGCACGCTCCCGACCGCATGATCAAGCATCTCCCATTCACCGATTCGCTCCTGAAGTCGCTCAGCGCGCTCGTGCCGGAACTGAACATTCAGATCGCGAATAGCAAACTCATCCGCGGCCAGACCGCGAAGGGCCGTTACGACATCCGCGTCTGGGGTGAGGGCGCCGAGCTGCGCACCTCCTTTTTGGGCCGGGGCCGCAATCCGCTCAAGCAAAGCAAAATCCTGCTCCGCACGCCGCTCGCCGACGAAAAAAATATCCAGGAGCACGCCATTGCCGTCCGCGAAAACGAACGCCTGCTCCCCTGGGTCCAGCGCAGCCGCGACTCGCAGCTCGGGGACGAGATCGTGCTCGTGAAGCCCTTCGGCGGCGATCCGCATGCTCCGCTTGTCGCCGTGCGCGTCAGCGCATTGACCGGGTTTGTCTCTCTCGAAGTCAAGCAGGCCCGGGAGATGAGCCCGGCCGAAGCCAGGCTCGTCGCCAAGGCGCTGTCGAAAGCCGCCAAGCTCGCCTCCCGCCGCAAAGCCGAGATCTCGCCGGCGGCCGCGGCGGCGTGATTTACTTCCCCTCGACGTTCGCGAGGAACCACTCGTAGGCGCCGCGAATGCCCTCGCGCAGCGGAATGCGGGGCCGCCAGCCCATCGAGAAAAGTTTCGTCATGTCGAGCAGCTTGCGCGGCGTGCCGTCGGGTTTGCTCGGGTCGAATTCCAGCGTGCCTCCGAAGCCGACCACGTCGCACACAGTCTCCGCCAGCTCGCGAATCGTCACATCCTCCCCGCAACCGATATTCACGATCTCCGGCGAGTCGTAGTTTTCGAGCAGGTAAAAGCAGGCGTCGGCGAGATCGTCGGCGTGGAGAAATTCCCTTCGCGGCGAGCCCGTGCCCCAGATCGGCACCGTCGCCGCGCCGGACTGCTTCGCCACGTGGACCTTGCGAATGAGCGCCGGCAGCACGTGCGAAGTGTGGAGATCGAAATTGTCATTCGGTCCGTAGAGATTCGTCGGCATGCCGCTGATGAAATTTTTTCCATACTCCCGCGCATAGGCCTGGCAGAGCTTGATGCCGGCGATCTTCGCCAGCGCATACGGCTCGTTCGTCGGCTCGAGGATGCCCGTGAGCAGCGAATCCTCGCGGATCGGCTGGGGCGCGAATTTCGGATAAATGCAGGAGCTGCCCAGAAAGAGCAGCTTGCGCACGCCGGATTCATGAGCGCCGGAAATTAGATTGTTCTGGATCTGCAGATTCTCGAGCAGGAACTCCGCCGGCTTCTCGTTGTTCGCCACGATCCCACCGACCTTCGCCGCCGCGACCACGACGACCGCGGGTTGCGCGTCCAGGTAAAAAGCCCGCACGGCACTAGGGTCGCGCAGATCCACTTCGGAGCGCGTGCGGGTGATGATGCGCGCAAAGCCCTCGGCCTGCAGCTTGCGCACGATCGCGCTGCCGACCATTCCGCGATGTCCGGCGACGTAAATAGCCTCGTTTTTCTCCATGCACGGAATATGCTGCTTATTCCGCAGCGCCTGTGAAAGCAAAACGTCTCGCCGTCCTCAAAACCTACAAACTTTTCATCGGCGGAGCCTTCCCGCGCAGCGAAAGCGGCCGGGTGCGTCCCGCGCTCGCCGCCGATGGCAAAACCCTCCTTGGCAACTACGCCCAGGCCTCGCGGAAGGATTTTCGCGACGCCGTCGTCAAAGCCCGCGCCGCCCAGTCGAAATGGGCCGCTTCCAGCGCCTATCTGCGCGGTCAGATTCTTTATCGCGCCGCGGAGTTGCTGGAGAGCCGCCGCGCCGAGCTGGAAAGCGAACTGCGGCGCGCCATCGGCAAGATCGACGAAGTCTCGCAAGCCATCGACCTGCTCGTCCACTACGCCGGCTGGACCGACAAATACGGCCCGCTCTTCTCCGCGGTGAACCCTGTCGCCTCGCCGCATTTCAACTTCACCTTCCCGGAGCCGACCGGGGTCGTCTGCGCCGTCTGCCCCGACACCCCGCCGCTGCTCGCCCTGGCCGCGCTCATCGCGCCGGCGATCCTTTCCGGAAACTCCGTCATCGTGCTGGCTTCCGAACGGCATCCGCTGCCGGCGGTGACCTTCGCCGAGATACTGGCCACGAGCGACATGCCCGGCGGCGTCGTGAATATTCTCACGGGATTGCGCGGCGAGCTCGCCCCGCAGTTCGCCGATCACCTGGACGTCAATGCCGTGATCGACGGCAGCGGCGACGCCGGCACAGCGAAAACTCTCCAGGCCGGCAGCGCGAGCAATTTGAAACGCCATGCCGATCACTCGCTCGCCGAGGCCGATTGGAAAAGCGCGGCGGAGAATCCGTATTGGATACTCGACACGGTCGAGATGAAGACCGCGTGGCACCCCATGGGAGCCTAGCGTGCCTCGCGCCCTCCTCCTCGTCCTCGACAGCGTCGGCTGCGGCCACGCGCCCGATGCCGCGGCTTATGGTGACGAAGGCGCGAACACGCTTGGCCACATTCTGGAGCGGCGGCCTTCGACGCATTTGCCCGCGCTGAAATCTCTCGGCCTTTACCAGGCTCTTTCGCTGGCTCGCGGCGAGGCTCCGTGCTCGCCGCCCTTGCACGGCGCGGCCGGCGTGCTCACCGAACGATCGTCCGGCAAGGACACGACGACCGGCCACTGGGAGCTCGCCGGCGTGGTGACCGAGAATCCGTTCGCGGTCTTCGGGAAATTTCCCGATGAACTGGTCCGCGCCATCGAAGCCGAAGCGAACGTCGAATTCATCGGAAACTACGCCGCGAGCGGCACCGCGATCCTTGAACAGCTCGGCGCGGAACACGTCACGACGGGCAAACCGATCCTCTACACCTCCGCGGATTCCGTGCTGCAAATCGCAGCTCACGAAAAAATTATCCCGATCGAGCGGCTCTACGAAATCTGCCGCGTCGCGCGCAAACATTGCGACGCCTGGCGGATCGGCCGGGTGATCGCGCGGCCCTTTGCCGGCCAGGGCGAATTCCAGCGCACCGCCCGTCGCCACGATTATTCGCTGATCCCTCCGCGCACCGTGCTCAACGCGCTCGCCGAGGCCGGTGTTCCGGTTCTCGGCGTGGGAAAAATTTCCGATATCTTCGCGGCCAGCGGCATTTCGGAATCCTTTTCCACGCAGTCGAACGCGAACGGCATGGCTGTGATCGATCGCCTCTGGGCCGAGCGGAGCGAAGGGCTGATCTTCGCGAATCTCGTGGACTTCGACATGCTCTTCGGCCACCGCCGCGATCTCGAAGGCTACGCCGGAGCGCTTGAGGAATTCGACCGGTGGCTCGCGGAATTTTTGCCGCGAATTTCGCCGGACGACCTCGTGATCATCACCGCCGACCACGGCAACGATCCGTCTTATCGAGGCTCCGATCACACCCGCGAACGGGTGCCGATCTTTCTTCCGAATTCGCAAGGCACTCTCGGCGTGCGCGAGACGTATGCCGACGTCGCCGCGACGCTCGCCGGATATTTCTGCCTCGACCCCTGGCCGGCGGGAAGTCTATTGCGGTGATTCCTTCTCCCATGACCATGCGCTTCATTTTCGCCCTTCTCCTCCTGCTTCCCGCGGTCGTCCTGGCCGCGGAGCCTCAAAAGCCCATTCCGCTCTGGCCCAAAGGCGCACCCGGCGCGCTGGGCACCCGCCCCGAGGACATCCCGACGCTTACGGCCTACCTGCCATCCGCCATGAAAGCTTCCGGCACGGCGATCGTCATCTGCCCAGGCGGCGGTTATGCGAACCTCTCCTCCCATGAGGGCGACGGCTACGCCCGCTGGTTGAGCGACCATGGTGTCGTCGCGCTGGTCTTGAAATATCGCCTGGGCTCCCAGGGCTACCGCCATCCCGCGATGCTGGACGACGTCACCCGTGCCCTGCGCATGGTGCGTGACAATGCGGTCAAATTGAAGGTCGATTCCGCTCGAATCGGCGTGATGGGCTCTTCGGCCGGCGGGCATCTCGCCTCCACCTTGCTCACGCATTTCGACGCCGGCAACGCCGCCGCCGCCGATCCCATCGAGCGGCAAAGCAGCCGTCCCGACTTCGGGATTCTTTGCTATCCCGTAATCTCGGGAACGGCATCCTTCACGCATGCGGGTTCCATGGCGAATTTACTCGGTCCGCACCCGGCTGCGGAGCTTTTGGACTTTCTTTCCAGCGAGAAGCAAGTGCGCGACGATACGCCGCCCTGCTTTATCTGGACGACCTTCGAGGATCAGACCGTCCCGCCGGCCAACAGTCTGGCTTTCGCCGAGGCTCTGCTCGCGCATCACGTGCCGTTCGATCTGCACGTTTACGAAAAAGGCCGCCACGGTCTCGGCCTTGGAAAGAGCGCCACCGATCCGTCGCGCCTGCTCCCCTGGACCGACGATTTGCTCTACTGGCTCGGCCAGCGCGGCCTCCTGAAAAAGTGAAAGGCCGCTGCCCGTGGTGTGGGGACGATCCCGATTACATCCGCTATCACGACGAGGAGTGGGGCGTGCCATCGCACGACGATCGGCACCTTTTCGAGATGCTGATCCTCGAAGGCGCCCAGGCTGGTTTGAGCTGGCTGACGATCCTGCGCAAACGCGAAAACTACCGCCGCGCCTTTGCGAATTTCGACGCGAAAAAAGTCGCGCGCTACACGGAGGCGGATCAGGCCCGGCTCATGGCCGATGCCGGCATCGTGCGCAATCGACTCAAGATCCAATCCACGATTCTGAACGCCCGCGGCGTGCTTGCCTTGACCGGGGAATTCGGCTCGCTCGACCGCTATCTTTGGCGATTTGTGGAAGGCCGTCCGCTCCAGCACGCCCTCCGCACCTTGCGCGACGCTCCCAATCGCACGCCGCTCTCCGATGCCATGTCGAAGGATCTCCGGCGGCGGGGCTTCAAATTCGTCGGCACCACGATCTGCCACGCCTTCATGCAGGCCGTCGGAATGGTGAATGACCACCTCGTGACCTGCCCCCGCTGGAAAGAGCTGAAGTCCTAAAGTTTCCCGGGAAGAATGGCCTCGAAGATCGTCTCGCCGCCTCTGCCGCCGCCGGGCCGCGCTTCGAGATCGAGTTCGCGATAAGCGCGCTCGAGCGCTTCGGGATCGCCGCGCAATTCGGGGAAAATATGCGCCAGCCGCTGCTTCACCCAATGCTTCGCCGCTCGTCTGTCGAGCGGGTGAAGCGGCTTTTCTTCAATGCCCAGCCGCCGTTTGAAGTAATCGATGATGCCCGAGCTCATGATTGGACACTAAGCAGGTTTGGCGGTCGGGACAAATTTTCGCCTACTGCGCCGGCACCATCGGCGGAATCGCCGCCTCATTGCCGGCAGGGCTCGCCGCTGGCGCCGGCGCGGAAGGATTCGCGGGAGCGGGCGCAGTCGCGGCCGGCGCGGGAGCCGGGGCGGCATTGGGATCGAAGTGGAATGTCCAGCTCGCGGCGGCTTTGCGCCCGCCGACACGCGCGGAAACAATCACCGTCACATCGTGCTCCCGCAGCTGCTGGTGCATTGGGTAGCTGAGCAATTGTGTCGCCGGGTCGTAGGTGGCCGGCACGATGCCGAAGCCGCTGATGCGCATCTCGACGGTCTTCGGATCGAGCGCGCCGAACGCGGCGAGATTCACTTTCAGCGTCGGCTTGGGATCCGAGATCGTTTCTCCCTGCATCGGCTGGGTGAGCATTGCGGCCGCGGCGGGCATGGCCGTCGGTGCGCCGGCCTGACCGGGAGACGACGAGCCGTTGAAATTGATGGCCTGCGCGAAGATTTTCGGATCGGTCGAGGTGATGGCGTAGCGCCCCACCATCGCGGGATCGCCGGTGTAGTGCAGATGCTGGCCATAGACGGTGAATGCGGCTTCGTAGCCGTTTTCGATCACAAGTTTCCGCACCAGCTCATTGTGGTTGCCGTAGGGATAGGCCAGCGTCTTCACCTTGATGCCGAGCTGCTGTTCGAGGATTTTCTTGGATTCGCCGAGCTCGGTTTCCAGCCATTGCTGATACTGCTCGGGCGTCTTTCCTTTTTTGATGTTGAGGTTGCTGTGCGAGACGGTGTGGCTCGCGATATCGACGCCGGCGTCGCGCATCTCGGCGATCTGCTCCCACGTCATGGATTGTCCGCCGGATT
This sequence comes from Chthoniobacterales bacterium, assembly GCA_015655545.1. Lineage (GTDB taxonomy): Bacteria > Verrucomicrobiota > Verrucomicrobiia > Chthoniobacterales > JAATET01 > JAATET01. The sequence continues at coordinate 140,869 of JAATET010000031.1, forward strand.
TCGGGCCGCCTTTTACGTAATCGGTGTAGATATACATCGTGAACGGGTAGCCGAATTTCTGCAGGATCGGCCACGCGACCTTGTAGCCGGAGAGATAGCCGTCATCGATCGAGATCACGGCGGATTTGGCCGGAATGTTTTTCTCTCCGCGACGCCAGGCGAGGAAGTCGTCCATCGAGATCACCGCGATGCCGTTGTCCTTGAGCGCCTGCATCTGTGCCTCGAACTCGGCCGGTTTGATGGCGAGGCTGTCGTGCGGCTTGTCCTCGAAGCGGTGATAGCAAAACACGATCGCTTGCGAGGATGTGTCGAAAACGACTGGCGCGGGTGTGGGAGGCGGAGTCGGCGCGGGAGTCGGCGTAGCGACCGGAACGGGCGTCGGAGTCGGGGTCGCGGCAGGATGAAGTTTCGGCATCTTGCCGCAGCCGGCGAGCACGAACGCCAGTGCGAGGCCCGCGAGAGTCAAAGGACGAATCGGATACATGAATGCTCCGATCCTAGCAAAGCTCCGGCATTTTGCGAGGAGATCGGTGCAAACGCATCGACAGTCCGCGCGCATCGAATAGAACAGGACGGTTCCGAATTTGGATATGGCTCACCCCTCCGCGCTAAATTCCCGCTCCGTCACGACCTCTTCCGGCTACATCATTTCCATCGCCATTATCGGCGGGTTGTTTTTTATCTTCGGCTTCGTCACGTGGCTCAACGGGGCGCTGATTCCGTTTTTGAAACTCGCCTGCGGACTGCAAACCGACAGCCAGGCGCTCCTCGTGACGTTTGCTTTCTACGTCTCGTATTTCTGCCTCGCGATTCCGTCGTCGTTCATTCTGAAATGGACCGGATTCAAGAATGGGATGTCGCTGGGGTTGGCCGTGATGGCTTTGGGCGCGCTGCTGTTCGTTCCGGCTGCGATGGCGCGCAGCTACGGCCTGTTTTTGACGGGACTCTTTGTTCAGGGAATGGGGCTGGCTCTTTTGCAAACGGCGTCGAATCCCTACATCTCGGTGATCGGTCCGATTGAAAGCGCCGCCCGGCGGATCAGCATCATGGGCATCTGCAACAAAGTCGCGGGCGCGCTCAGCCCGGTGATTTTAAGCGCGATCGTTCTGCAAGGCGCCAGCCAGGTCGAGAGCCGCATCCTTGCCGCAAGCGGAGCGGGCAAGGCGGCCTTGCTGCAGGAGCTCTCGCAGCGCGTGATCACGCCCTATGTCGTGATGGCGGTCGTGCTGCTGCTGCTGGCCGGCATGATCCGCCTGTCGCCGCTGCCCGAGGTCGATGCCGATGTGGAATCCGCTTCCGGCTCGTGCCTCGGAAAAACATCCATCTTTCAATTTCCACACCTGCTCCTCGGCGTGCTCTGCATCTTTGTTTATGTCGGCGTGGAAGTGATGGCCGCGGATGTCATCACGCTTTACGCGCGGTCGCTCGGCATGAGCCTCGATGCCACGAAAAATCTCACCGCCGGCACGATGCTGGCGATGGTCGTCGGCTACATCATCGGCATCGTCACGATTCCGAAGTTCCTGCGCCAGCAAACTGCGTTGATGCTTTCGGCTTTGCTCGGCATCGTCCTCACGATCGCCGCTTTCGCGACTTGCGGAAAAGTTTCGGTCGTCCTCATCGCCTTGCTTGGCCTCGCGAATGCGATCATGTGGCCGGCCATCTTTCCGCTGGCGATCGACGGCCTGGGAAAATTCACGAAAGTCGGTTCCGCGCTGCTCATCATGGGCGTCGTCGGCGGAGCGATCGTGCCGCAGATCTTTTCCTGGCTCGCCTGGCAGATCGGTCAGCAGCCCGCTTTTCTGGCCTGCACGCTGCCCGCCTATCTTTACATCCTCTATTACGCGGTGAGCGGTCGCCGGGCCGGGCGAGATCACGCGGCGCCGGTGGCGGTGGCTGAGGGTCTGCCGTCTTGAATCCATGGCTTTCTTCCACGGAAATCGCGTCGTTTCTGGGCTGATCGTTCTTTTCGCGATCGGCATCGGCTTTCGCGCGAATCTCGCCGAGGAGCCGCATCGGCTGGGCCTCGAAGGGAGCTGGCAGCTCCGCCAAAGCGGCGTCGGAGAGGCGATTCCGGCCACCGTTCCCGGCTGCGTGCATACCGACTTGCTCGCGGCGGGAAAAATTTCGGATCCCTTCTACCGCGACAACGAGGCGCGTCTGCAATGGATCGGCGAGGCGGCGTGGACCTACTCGCGCACATTCGATGTCGCTCCGGAATTCCTCAAACACGAGCAGATCAAGCTGCGCTGCGAAGGGCTCGATACGCTCGCCACGATCAAGATCAACGGACAAAAAATCGCGCGCACGAACAACATGTTTCGCACCTGGGAGTTCGATGTCCGGTCCGTCCTCAAGTCGGGATCGAACACCATCGAAATCACGTTCGACCCTGCCGTGCCGTGGCTGAAAGCCCGGGTGCAGCAAGCGGCCTTTCCCGGGCTGGTCCTCGCCGAGGGCGCCGGCCTCGACGAGCGAGGGCTGCTGCGCAAGGAGCAGTGCAACTTCGGCTGGGACTGGGGTCCGAAGCTCATCACCTGCGGCATCTGGCGAAAAATCGGCCTGCTGGCGTGGGATCAAGCGCGGTTGAGCGGAGTGGTCATTGGCCAAAATCATCAAAAGGACGGTCTCGTGCGTCTTGATGTGGATATTGCAGCCGAGACGAGCGGTTCCGCTTCTCTTACCGCCGAGACGACCGTTTCTTTCCAAGGGAAAACCGTGGCGCAGGCCCGGCAGCCGCTGCGCGATGATGGAGTCGGCCGCGCGACACTCGACATCACGCGCCCTCAACTCTGGTGGCCGGCCGGAATGGGAGCGCAAAATCTCTACGACGTGCGTGTCGAATTGCGGAACCGCGACGGCGAGCGCCTCGATCGCACCGACAAACGCATCGGCCTGCGCACGATCCAGTTGTATCCGAAAACCGACCGGCGCCCGCTTGGTCTCGGCGTGAATGGCCGTCCGTTTTTTGCCAAAGGCTCGAACTGGATTCCTCCCGAAGTCTTCGCCACGAAGGTGACGCCCGAGCTGCTTCGCCGCTACATGACCGACGCGGTTGCGAGCAACATGAACATGCTTCGTTTCTGGGGAGGCGGTTATTACGAGGAGGACGAGCTTTTCGATCTCTGCGACGAACTGGGCATCCTCATCTGGCTCGATTTGAAATTCGCCTGCTACGCGTATCCCGGGTTCGATCCCGCTTTTCGCGACAGCATCCGGGCGGAAGTTCGCGACAATGTCCTCCGCCTCGATCATCATCCGTCCATCGCGGTCTGGTGCGGAAACAACGAGGTGCGCGAGCTCGCGACCGCGGAGCGCTGGAAACCCGACGCCATGGCTGTCGACGACTACGATCGCGTTTTTCACGGCCTCGTCGCGGGCATCGTGAAGGAGATCGATCCGCACGCGGTTTACACGCCGGGCAGTCCGGAGTCCGGCGACGATCATTATTGGAAAGTCTGGCACGGCGGCCGGCCTTTCGAGGCCTACGAGACGACGCACGGCATGATGACAGAGTTCGGTTTCCAGTCCTTCGCCGAGCCGCGGACGGTCGAGGCTTTCACCACGCCGGAGGATCGCGCGTCGGTGCAGACGGACATCATGCGCTGGCACCAGCGAAACGGCGGCGTCCCGGGCAGCTACGCGAATCAACGCATCGTGGACCTGATCAATCGTTCGTATCGCCCGGCGAAGGATTTCGATTCGACGTTGTGGCTGAGCCAGATTTCGCAGGCGCAGGGAATCGGTCGCGCGATCGAGCATTGGCGCCGCGACTGGCCGAACTCCACCGGCAGCCTCGTCTGGCAATATAACGATTGCTGGCCGGTCACGAGCTGGTCGTCCGTGGATTATTTCGGCCGCTGGAAGGCGCTGCAATACCGGCTGCGCCACGCCTACGCGCCGCGGTTGGTCTCGTCGATCGTGCATTCGAAAGGCGAGGCGGAGATTTTTGTCAGCAGCGATTTGGCCGACTCCTCCTCGGCCGCCGTGGAGTGGGTCGCGACCGACGTGGCGGGCCGGGAATTGCGGCGGGGAACCCTGGATATCTCCGTGCCGGCGGGGACTTGCTCGATCTCCGTCGGCAGGGTCTCGCTGGCGAAAGAATTCGCGCAATTCGGCTCGGCCAATCTCCTGCTCTGGCTGCGACTCGTCGCCGATGGCCGCACAGTGTCGGAAAATATCGCGTTTTTCGACAAGCCGAAGTGGCTGAAGCTGGTCGATCCGCGGATCAATGCGAGCGTGAAAAAGGCCGCGGACGGCAGCTATGCGGTCGATTTGCAGGCGGCCCATCCCGCGCTTTGGACATGGATCGATTTTCACGATCTCGACGCGCGCTATTCCGATAACTTCGTGCACCTGGCTCCGGGAAAGTCCGCGCAGATCGTGGTTGCGCCTTCGAAGACCACGACGATCGAGGAGCTTCGCAAGAAGCTGCGCGTGCGAAGTCTCTTCGACACTTTCGATCCGGAGGCGTCGTTCAACGCCGCGAAGCTGTCTGCCGATGGCGCGATCGTCGCCTCGGCGGCCGACGCCGACATTCTCGGAAGCGCCGCGTATTTCGGCACCGACAAGCCGGCTTACATCCAATGGAACAGCGATGCGGACAGGTTGATGTGGAAGATTCCGAACGCGAAGCCGGGGGTTTATGACGTTTGGATCGATGCCGCCTATCCGTCGCGCCAGCCCGGGGGCGTTTGGGAATTTTCCGCGGGCGGCCAAAAACTCACCGGCAATATGCCGGGCGGGAAAAAAGAGGATGAATATGGCGAAGCCAAACTCGGATCGATCCGAGTCGATCACCCGGGGAAAGACTTTTTCCTCCTTCGTGCGATAAAATTGCCGAAGACAGGAAATACCAGCTTCCGCGGCCTGACGCTCCGTCCGCGGAAGGACTGATGCCCGCCGGTTACGGAAGGAGCCCGACCGCGCGGAATTTCGCGTCCACGTGCTTGAAGTGATGCTCGAGCGCGCAGGCTTCCGCCACATCCGCCGGGCTAAGTTGCGCGGCGACTTCGGGTTCCTCGGCGAGCGTCTGCGCCAACGGGATTTTTTCCTTCCACGTGCGCATGGCGGCGCGCTGCACGGCTTCGTAGGCGACTTTGCGCTCGAGGCCTTTTTCGGTGAGGCGCAGGAGCGCGCCCTGGCTGGCGTAGAGGCCGCCGGTGAGCTCCATGTTGCGCAGCATGTTCTCGGGATAGA
>JAATET010000069.1 GCA_015655545.1 Chthoniobacterales bacterium
GAGGAAATTCGGGATCGCGAAGGTGAGCAGGCCGAAGAGGCCGAACTGCGTGGTGAACTGGACCGAGAAGAACAGGCCGAGACCCCACATCCAGGAGAGCGCGACGGTATTGCCCCAGAGTGCGGTTTGGAGCCAGCGGGGAAGGGGATTGGTGGAACGACCCATGTGTTTAAGAGGTAGCAGGAGTTTTTGCGGTCCGGCAACGACGTTTGCAGTGCGACGCACAGGATACGGACGCGGCCGGGCGGGTGCGCGCCCGAACGTTTACAACGAAGGCGGCAGCGACTCGACGACTTTCACGCGGGCGCCGATGCCGACGAGATCGTAGAGCTCGATGACGTCGCGCGAGCGCATGCGGATGCAGCCGTAGCTGGCGGGGATGCCGATGTTTCGCTCCTCGGGGGTGCCGTGGATGTAGATGCAGCGGTCGTAGGTATGGCGGTTTCGGGACTCGAGGCCGTCGAGCCAGAGGATGCGGGTGACGATGGGGTCGCGGCCGGCGGCGTCCACCGCGAGGATTTCTCCGGTGAAGCGGCGGGATTTCAGCACGCCGCCGGCGGGGATGCCGCCGCCGATTTTTTTGCGGATTTTCATCAGGCCGACGGGCGTGCGGTAGGTGCCGAAGCCGTCGCCGAGGCCGTATTTCGAAGTGGAGACGGGATAGGTGGCGATCTCGGCTCCGCGATCGAGGACGACCATGCGCTGGTCGCTGGCGCTGATCAAAATGACGTGCCGCGTATCTCCCGCGCAGCCGCCGAGCAGCAGGATGAGGCAGAGAGCGGGAAGGCCGGCCGCAGCGGCGCTCGACGGGCGGACGAATCGTGAAAGGGCGGGAAGCATGAGCGGGAAAGATAGCCCGCGAGGAAATATCCGCGTGATCAAATCAATGAATTTTCTCGAAAACCTTTACGTTTCCCTGGCCGAAGGTTTCGCATTCGCGCCAGGCGGAATCCGCCTGCAGGGTGCCGAGCGGCATGCCGGTGAGATCGGAATATTTGTTCTCCCAGATCACGACGGCATGGATGGGAAGTTCGGCGGGCGGGGTGTGGTCCAGGCGATGACGAAGCGGCGTTTCGAGCCAGTCTTCGCGGAAGGACGCGTAGATGTGATGACAGACGACGGGTGCGGCTTGGGGACGTGCTTTTTTTTGCCATTCGAGCGCGGCGTCGAGCGCGGCGTCGATCGGATCGCGGTGGAGGGTGAATCGCGGACTCGTGAAGTTTTGCCACAACTGAATCATCAGAAGGCCCTGCAAGACCAGGCCGGCCAGCAGGGCGATCGCGGTGCGCCGGAGAATCCGCGAGGGATGGTCGAGAAGGGCGTTCGCGCCCAAAAGCGCGGCGATGGCCAGGCCGGGCGCGGCGGGCATGAGGAAATGATAATAGCCGCCGGACGCGAAGAGGCCTTTCCAATAAACGAAGCTGTGGAGCGCGAAATAGGCGGGATAAAAAGCCAGCGGCCAGGTGGTTTTCCAGCCGCGGAAGAGCGCGGGCAGACCGATGGTTGCGAGGACGAGGGTGAAGATGCCGGCGGGGCGAATGGAAATCGGGATGAAATGCCAAAGCGTGCCGTGGCCGTAGATTTCGGTGGGTTTCGCGGATAAAAGGACGCGAGACGGCAGGTCGCCGAGGCAAATCAAGGCGGCGATATTGTAGGCCGCCATCGGTGACGCGGAGAGGAAGACCGCGAGAAGAGTTTGACGCCATCGGCCGCCGGTGGCCGCGGCATGAAGCGTCACGAGGACGACCCACAGGCCGGTAAGCGCGATGCCTTCGTGCCGGATGAGCGGAAGCGTGCCGAAGCAAAGGCCGGAGAGGAGCAGGCGATTACTGGCGAGGGCGAGAATGCCCGCGACGAGTGCGAGCATGAACGGCGTCTGCGTGAGCACGCCCCAGGACAGCTCGGGAAACCAGGGCTGGAAGCAGAGAGCGATCGGCGCGAGCCACGCGCGGCGGATGCCGAGACGCCGGGCGAGGAGAGCCGTGAAGACGACGGCGAGGCCGGCGAAGGCGAGCGTCCAGAGTCGCGCGACGGTGAGTCCGAAGTGGGCGGGCAGGACGTGGAAGAGATTGCGGCCGATGCGTGTCCAGGAATCGAAAATGAGCGCGGGATTTTCCCAGACGCTGCGCGAACGCAGGTAGTGGGAAAGCTCGTCGTCGAGACTCCAGCCCGGCGAGGCAACCATGATGAACGCGCTCCAGGCGAGACCCGCTGCGAGCGAGCAGAGGAAAAAAATGCGCTGCGGCCGCGTCCAGTCCTCGCAGGCTCCAGCGACGGCGGGCGGGCGCCGCCGGCCATTCGGTCCCTCGGTCACAGACCGCCGCTACCGGAGGATTCCCGAACTTGTTTCACGCTAGGCGGCGGCGGGCGTGGTGGTCGCGGAATTGTTGAGCGAGGGGAACCAGGAGATCGCCGACTTGAAGGCCACGTAGGAGAAGCCGACAAAGAAAAGCATGAGGAAAGGGATGGAGGTGAATTGCAGCGAAAGCGCGGCTTTCAAGGTGCAATAGGCGAAATAAATCGCGAAGAGCATTTCCAGGACCGGGAGCAGCGATTTCATCGGCAGGTAGCTGCGGCGCTTCGTGGCGCGGGGCGTGACGGTCGAGCCGTATTTTGGCGTGCGGGTGAAGCCGGTCTCGTGGTTCATCAGCGCCTCGAGGACGGCCTTCGCGTTGTTCACCGACATGCCGATCGCGAGCGAGAGCAGCATGGGCAGGAGGATCATGTCGCGCATCCAGCCCCGGGGGTTCAGGTGGCGCTGGGCGCAGATGTAGAAGGTCGCGATCGAGACGGTGGTTGCGAAAAAGATCGGGATATCGACGAGCAGCGTGCGCCATGCGCCCTCGCTGTGGTGGGAGGAAAGCGTCTGCGGCAGCATGAGGATGCAGAGCATGGCGAGGAGCAGGTAGCCGAAGTTCGACGTGAGGTGCATCGTGGCCTCGATCTTGAGGATGAGCGGAATGGGGGCGCGCCAGACGGTGCCGAGCATTTTTTTGCAGGTCTGGATGGAGCCTTTCGTCCAGCGGTGCTGCTGGCTCTTGAAGCCGTTCATGTCGGGCGGAAGCTCGGCGGGAATGATGATGTCGGGCAGGAACTCGAATTTCCAACCGGCGAGCTGCGAGCGGTAGCTGAGGTCGAGATCCTCGGTGAGCGTGTCGTGCTCCCAGCCGCCGGCGTCGTCGATGGCCTGGCGGCGCCAGATGCCGGCGGTGCCGTTGAAGTTGAAGAAACGTCCGCTGCGGCAGCGCGCGGTCTGCTCGAGGAGCAGGTGGCCGTCGAGGAACATGGCCTGGATGCGGGTGAGGAGGGAGTCGTTGCGATTGATGTGGCCCCAGCGCATTTGCACCATGCCGATTTTTTCGTCCGTGAAATACTGGATAGATTTCTTGAGGACGTCGGGCTGCGGGATGAAATCGGCGTCGAGGATGAAGATGAACTCGCCGGTGGCGGTGATCATGCCGTTTTCCAGGGCGCCGGCTTTGAAGCCGGTGCGGTCCGTGCGGTGGACGTGAACGATATTGAGCCCCTGGGCGCGCAGACGATCGCATTCCGCCTCGGCGACATCACGGGTCTCGTCGGTCGAGTCGTCGAGGACCTGGATCTGGAGTTTGTCGTGGGGATAGTCGAGCTTGGCCACGGCGTTCACCAGGCGGCGGACGACGTAATATTCGTTGAAAATCGGCAGCTGGACGGTGACCGCGGGCAGCGCGGCGAACTCGCCCTGCGGCTTCGACTCGCGGCCGATGTGCTTCAGGAACAAATAGATGATCGACCACCGATGGATGCCGTAGGCCGAAAGACCGATCAACACCACCAGGTAGCACGCGCTCCAGATAAAATTATTAAAAACCGCTTCCATCGAATCGGTTAAAGATTCCCCGCATTCAAAACGCGGCGAAAGAACCCAAAAGCCTCCCCGTCGTCAAGCGTAAAACCCGTGCCCCAGGCTAGCGACGGGGGGCGCTGCAGGTGTCTCAACCTCCGCGAAATCAGGAGTTTCCGGTGACGAAATCGGGCGGCCATGCCGGGGAATCCCCCTCCGGGAGCGGCTGGCAATCCGCATTCGTGAATGGTAGGTTGGGGCATGGGTCATCCGACACTGCAAGAACTGCGCCAAAAAGATCGGGCGCATCATATTCACCCGTTCACGAATCATGGCGATATGAACCGCGAGGGAACGCGGTGGATCAAGTCGGGCGACGGCTGTTATTTGCTCGATGAAAAAGGCCGCCGTCTGCTCGATGGACTGGCCGGACTTTGGTGCGTGAACGTCGGTTACAACTGCGCCGCCATCGTCGAGGCCGTGCATGCGCAGATGGAGGAGCTGCCCTATTATCCGTCCTTTTTCAATACCACCACGGAGCCGCCGGTTTTACTGGCGGAGTGGCTCGCGAAGCACGCGCCGGCGCGGCTGAACAAGGTCATTTATTCGAATTCCGGTTCCGAGTCGAACGAGACCGCGCTCAAGATCATCCGCGCGTTTTGGAAGCTGCGCGGCAAGTCCGGGAAGCGCAAAATTCTCTCCCGCGAGTTTGCCTATCACGGGGTGACTTTGGCCGCGACGAGCCTCACCGGCCTGCCGAATTGCTCCGATCCCTTCGATCTGCCGCTGGAGGATTTCATCCGCGTGCCGACGCCGTATGCGTGGAACGATCGGGTGGCGGCGTCCGAGGGATACGGCGCGGAGATCATCGCGAAGACGGCGGAGATCATCGATCGAGAGGGTGCGGAGACGATCGCGGCGATGTTCGTCGAGCCGATCCAGGGCGCGGGCGGCGTCCTCGTGCCGCCGCCGGGGTATCTCAAGGCATTGCGGGAGCTTTGCCGCGAGCGGGACATTTTATTTGTCGCGGACGAAGTCATCACGGCCTTCGGGCGGCTCGGGGTGTGGTTCGCGAGCGAGCGGGAGGGGCTCGACCCGGATTTGCTGAACGTGGCGAAGGGGCTCACGAGTGGCTATCTGCCGCTTGGCGCGACCCTGGTGAGCGACGAGATTGCCGACGTCATTTTGCCGGCGGGATATTTCGCGCACGGCTACACCTACACCGGACATCCCGTCTGCGCCGCGGCCGGGCTGGCCAACGTGGGCGTGATCGAGGAGCTCGGTCTCGTCGATCGGGTGCGAAACGACGCGGGCCCCTATTTTCAACAAAAGCTGGCCGAGCTCGCGGAGCATCCCGCGGTGGGAGAAGTGCGCGGCGACAATCTCATCGGCGCGGCGGAACTCGTGCCCCGCGGCGGACGTCCAAGCGCGTCGCGCGGAGATCGCGATGGGCTCCAGCCCGGCATGGCGCTCGGTCTCAAAGCCGCGGATCTCATTCGCGAGGAGGACGCCATCGTGCGCGGCATCCGCGACCTCATTGCGCTCGCTCCGCCGCTCATCATCACCCGCGCCGAGATCGACGAATTGTTCGATTCCGTGCGGCGGGGGCTGGACAGGCTTTGGAAATAGGCTGTATTGAAAAGGCACGAGGCGCGTCCGATGAATGCCACCACTATAGACCGGCCCGCGAGTCGCACGTTTACGGCGGCATCCGATGACGTGCCATCGACGCGGAGTTTTTTTCGGCTTCTCGATGGACGCCCGCAAGCGTGCGCGGAAAACGAGGCGCAAATCATCGCCTACAATAATCCCGGCCCCGTCGAGGAAGCGGAACTGCTCGCCCGCTTCAACATCGACAACCATACGCTGCAGTCCGCGCTCGATCCGGACGAAATCTCGCGGCTGGAGTTTGAGCCCGACCACTCGGTGCTCATTTTCAAGCGGCCGAAGAGCTACTGCGCGGACGATAATTTTTTGCTCAAGGTCACCTCGACCGGCGCGTTCCTCTACGCGGACATGCTCGTGGTCGTGATGCACGACGACGCGCCGCTTTTCGAGGGACGCGTGCCGTTTGCCGTCCATACGCTGCAGGACGTCATCCTGCGCCTGCTCTATCAGGCGAGCACGCACTTCGAAGGCCATCTCAAGGCCATCAACATGCTCTCCGAGTCGATCGAGAAACGGCTCGCGAAATCGATGGAGAACAAATATCTGCTCAACATGTTCTCGCTCGAGAAGAGCCTGGTTTACATCCTGAACTCCCTCAGCTCGAACACCTCGCTCTGCGAAAAACTGCGCCTGAGCTCGGCGCGAATGAGCTTCGATTCCGAACAGATCGGCGTGCTCGAGGATATTTCCATCGAGACGAAGCAGTGTTTCCGCCGCGCGCAGATTTACTCGGAGGTGCTCGGCGGCCTGATGGATTCGCGCGCCTCGATTGTCAGCAATAACCTCAACCACCTCATCAAGAAATTCACGATCTGGACCATCGCCATCATGCTGGCGAATCTCATCGTGAGCATCTTCTCGATGAATGTGAAAATCCCCGGCCAGGATCACGACGGCCTGCTGCCTTTTCTCGCGATCAATATTCTCGCCATCGGTTCCGGCTTCGCCGTCCTCTGGATTTGGCGGCTGCGGAAGTGGTGAGGGTGGGAGAGTCTTAAGTTTAAAGTTTGTAAGTTTTAAGCAAAACCGGCCTGATGCACTTACAAACTTAAGACTTAAAACTTAAGACTCAGTTCAGGCTCGGATCGTCCGGCACTCCAGCCAGCAGGCGATAGATCGGCCCGAGGCGCTGCATCACTTCGCTCCAGGCATTTTCCGGGTGCGGCATCTCGATCAATCGGCGGGAAGGCGAAAAAACCAGCCACGATTTTTCCGCGATTTCGGATTCGAGCTGCCCGCGGCTCCAGCCGGAGTAACCTTGGAAGGCGCGGAGCCCGGGACGGGATTCCGGCGGAATGACCGGCTCTTCGCTGGCGTTGCCAAAGCCGTGAAACGACACGGCGCCGGGTGATTCGTGCCATTGCATGCTGGCCAGCAGCAGCTCGTCCGCGCCGACCGGTCCGCCATAAAAAACCGGCACGCGACGCAGCGCGACATCGTCGGCGAAATGCTCCGGAAACTCGCTTATCGTCTTGCGCAACGGCCGGTTGAGCACGAGGCCGATCGCGCCGTCCCCGGCAGCGTGGTGCGAGAGAAAGAGGATCGTCCGACGAAAATTCGGATCGTGCAGATTGGGGTGCGCGACCAGCAGCGAACCGGTCATGTTTCCCGCCGAGGGTTGGTCCCGCATCACTCCATTTTATCGCGCGCCGGCACCTTCGCAAGCGGAGCGCAAGCTTTCAGGGCGCGGTCCCGGCTCGTGGAGGGCAGACGCCCGCATTGGCCGGTGAGCGCGTGGAGGGGATCGGCGTCATGGATGCCCAGGGCGCGGCAAAGCTCGGCTTCGAAATGAGAAATCGCGCGCGGGGTGGGGCGCTCCGTGCGCAGATAAGTCACCGCACGCTGGAGGAGATCGAAGACTTCCTCCGCGTGGCCCGCCGGCTCGGTGACGCGATCGACCAGCTCGGCGAAATAGGAGGCCGCGGCGAGATTCGCGTAGTGCAGCCCCTCGCCGTCGAAGGCCTGAAGCAGCACGACTTCACGCAACGCATGAATGTCGCCGTCGCGGCTTTTGGCGAAGGCGATTTCCGCTTCGTAGAAAAGATCGAGCTTGCCGGCGAAAGCGCTGCCGGGCCGCTGGGCGCCGCGCGCGGAGGTTTTGGTCTTGGAGTGCGACCGGGTCAGCCACACGCAGATGAGGCTTGTCTCGGAGAACCGGATGCGGCGGATCAAAATGGCTCGCGCCTTTTCCATGAGGCGGATGGCTACTCCATCTGCTCGATCAGACACTGCTGCATGAACGCATACAGGTTGATGCGAAAGGCGATAAGTCCGCGGTTGCTGACCAGGTCGGGCGGCTCGGTGGACGAGAGCAATTCCTCGTCGAAGCCGAGATCGGCGGCAAGGGCGAGGCGGGCCTGGTTGAGGACGTTCAGCCAGGCGTCGGCGTGCTGGAGCGGGATCGTGATTTCGAACGCATCCTTTTTCTCGATCAGATTTTTGAGATCGGCGATCACGATATCCCGCGACGAGCGAAAATGCTCCTGAAGGCCGGGCTCGACGAAGGCTTTCCAGTCGGAGCGGAGCTGGTCGTGATCTCTTTCGCGCGTCGGCTCGGGATAGAAACGCTGCTCGACCGTCTCGGAAAGCGCGTCCGGATCGACCAGCACGGGTAAACCGCGCACCAGCTCGGCGAGCAAGGGATGGATCTGGCGAAAACCCACGCGGGATTTTCCGGTCGTGAAAAACTCCATGCGCGGATTATGAGCCCGTGCGTTCGAGCGTGGCGAGCAGGAGATAGCCGTGGAGCTGCTGGACGTAGAGCTCGGCTTTCTCGCGCTCCCCGGTCCAGAGCACCGAGCGGCCGTGTTCGTGCACTTCGAGCATGTGTTTTTGCGCGCGCTCGGGCGGGTAGCCGAAGACGCGTTTGAAAACCATGGCGACGTAGCTCATGAGGTTCACGGGATCGTTGTGCACGATCACATTCCAGGGCTCGGCTGTTACCGTTTCGATCTCGGCGGCGGGAAGCTCGGTGGACTTGGTGGCCATGGGGGAGGCGGATCAAGCAGCGCGCAGGCCGGCCGCGGAGCTGCCCAGGGGCTCGATGCACGCGGCGACGAAATCGCAGACTTCGGGAACGCGCGCGGTCGGAGCGCCGGCGCACATTTCCTGGAAAAGATACGAGCCGACGGCGATGCGGTCGGGGAGGGAGAAGGCGGCGCAGCGCGCGGCGAAGATAATGGCGAGATGGCCGGGTGTCTGGCCGTCGCGCGCCCATTCTCCGAGCCGTGGGAGCAGGCGGTCGCCGCGGAGGTCGCAGCCATGCGCGGCCAGGCGGCGCCCGGCGCGGAGGCTTCCTTCGCGGGCGTTTTCGCCGAGTTCGAGGGAGAGTTTTTGGTCGAGAGTGGAAATTTCGCGCACTTCGCCACGGCGTGCGTGGCCGAGGGTGGCGCGCATGGCGGGCAGGAGAATCGGGGCAAAGACGGCGTCCCGCCACGTCACCGCCGAGGTCATGAAAATGGCTCCGCCGTGAAAGGTCACCGGACCGGAGATGGCGAAGTCGGGATTCGCAACTCGCGTGGCGGCCCAGATCGGGCCAAGGCCGTGGCGCAGGTCGCTAGGGTGTTCGAGTTCCGAAAGCATGTTTGTGTCTATCTTAACGCGTTCGGCGCGCCATGTTCAAAATCTTTGCCTGACGGCTTCGCATCCGGCGTGCCGAAACGGGCTCGAGATCGTCGAATCCATTGAGGTGCAGCAGGCCGTGAATGATGTAAAGCGCGAGTTCTTCATCGAGGGTCTGGCCGTAGCGTGCGGCGTTTTCCGCCGCGGTGCCGGCGCAGACGACAATCTCGCCATACGGGAATGTGATCACGTCGGTCGGGCCTTCGATACCGAGGAAATCGACATGCACGCGGCTCATCGCGGCGGTCGAGACGATCGAGGCGGAGACTTCCGCGAGCCCGGACAGCACCGGAGGGAGCGGGCCGGATTCTTCGAGACAGAGCGGCAGTGCGCGATGGACGATCCGGCGTATGCGGGCGAGATCGATGCGCAGGGCGCGCTGGCGATTCGCGATGGTGATTTCCAGCTCCGCCGCGACCGGATCAGGCCGCGGATTTTTCGGAGCGTTTGGGCGCGGCATCCTTGGGCTCCTTTTTCGACTCGCGGCGGGCAGGGTAGGCAACGCGTGAATGCATCATGCTCGCCAGCGTGGAGCGGAAGCTGTCGCCGATGCGGCGAATCTCGTCGAGCGTGAGCGGGCATTCGTCGAGTTGGTGATCCGCGATGCGGGCGTCGATCAGGCCGGTGACGAGGTCGTCGATGCGCTGCGTGGTGGGGCGTTCGATCGAGCGCGAGGCGCTCTCGATGGAATCGGCGAGGCTGACGATCGCGATCTCGCGGGTCTGCGGCTTCGGACCGGAATAGCGGAAGCTTTCGTCGCGGACTTCCGGAATATCGTCGTCGCGCAGGTTCATGATTTTTCCACCCAGCTTCGCGTCTTCCTGCTGCTGGATGGCGCGTTGATAAAAGTAGCTCACGAGCGTGTTGCCGTGGTGCTGCTGGATGCCGTCCACGAGGAGCGTGTTCAAGTTGTTCTTGAGCGCGAGGTCGACGCCTTCCTTGACGTGGGCGATGATGATGAGCGCGCTCATGGTGGGCGTGAGCTCGTCGTGCGGATTATGCCCGGGCGGCATATTCTCGGTGAAATACTCGGGTTTCACGAGCTTGCCGATGTCGTGGAAATAGGAGCAGACGCGGCAGATGGTGGGATTCGCGCCCACGCTCTCGGCGGCGGCTTCGGCGAGGTTCGCGACCGCGAGACTGTGGTGATAGGTGCCGGGCGCTTCCATCGAAAGGCGACGGAGCAGCGGATGGTTCATGTCCGCCATTTCGAGCCAGGAAATATCGGTCGTGATGTTGAACAGCGTTTCGACGACGGGAAGAATTCCGCTGACCAGGATGGCGGTGGCAAAGCCGGTGCCGATCGCGATGAGTGTCTGCCAGCCGATGAGGCGCCAGTCGGTGCCGTCCATGCGGATGGGGCCGATGAGGCCAAACGTCGCGGCCAGGATCCAGGTCGCGATGCCGACGTAGATGCCCGCGCGCACGAGCCGCCCGCGGCGGCGCACCTGCAGGGTGACGAATACGGCGACGAAACCGGTGATCAGCGACAGGACGATGAAAACCGGGTCCATATCCGGCAGCAGAAAACTGCCCCAGAGGCTGCAGAAAATGGCGGCGTAGAGGCCGTGATGCCGTCCAATGAGGACGGAAAGAATCAGCGGTGCGAAGGCGTAGGGGAAGAGCAGCCTGGCGAAACTGGGATTGATCTCGCTGCTGGCCAGGATGAGGCGCACGCCGACGAGCTGGATGAAGCAAATCAAAAGCAGGAGCAGGAGGCGCGAGTTGCTCTCGAAGCTTTTTGGGAAGTTGATCCACAGCGCCGTCATCGCAGTGCCAAACACGAGCAGGCAGATCAAGAAATGCTTGAGCGGCTCGATCTGCGTGCCGGTGAAAATGAGGACGCCGAGGCCGGCGTTGAAGGCGAGCATGATCGCGGCCTTGGCGGGCCAGCCGCCCTCGAGGGCGTCGGCGAGGGGGCTCTCGACTTGCTTGCGGCGGACCTTGGCGCTGGAGAGGCCCTGGCTGATCAAGCGCCGGCGTTGAAAGATTTTCCACATGGTTTTGCGGGGCCGCGCGGGCGGCTAGAGTATCGAGTCCTGAAGGCCGCGATGCTTGCGGTAGGCGCGAAGAATTTTCTGCACGAGCGGATGGCGAACGACGTCGCATTCCTGAAAGACGTGAAATCCGATGCCTTCGACGGCGCGAAGAGCTTCGACCGCCTCGATGAGGCCGCTGCGTTTGCTGCGCGGAAGATCGATCTGGGTGCGGTCGCCGGTGACGACGCATTTCGAGTCGGCACCGAGACGGGTGAGGAACATGAACATCTGCTCGCTGGTCGTGTTTTGCGATTCGTCGAGGATGATGAAGGCGTTGCTGAGCGTGCGTCCGCGCATGTAGGCGAGCGGGGCGATCTCGATGACGCCGCGGTCCATGCAGCGCTGGAGTTCCTCGACCTCGAGCATGTCGTGGAGGGCGTCGTAGAGCGGACGCAAGTAAGGGAGGAGCTTTTCCTGGAGGTCGCCGGGCAGGAAGCCGAGTGCCTCGCCGGCCTCGACGGCGGGGCGGGTGAGGATGATGCGGGAAACTTTTTCCTGCTTGAGCGCGGCGACGGCCATCGCCATGGCGAGGTAGGTCTTGCCGGTGCCGGCGGGGCCGATGCCGAAGGTAATGTCGTGATCGCGGATCGTCTGGACGTATTCGGCCTGTCCTTCGGTTTTCGGGACGATGGGCGGCTTGCGCTGCGAGCAGAGAATCTTGCTGTCGAGCAGGCGGGCGAGATTTTTCTTTTCGCCGCCGGAGATATTGCGCAGGGCGTAGTTGAACTCGTGGCGGCGAATCGTCATGCCGCGTTTGCGGGCGTCGTCGAGTTCGGCGAAGAGCTCGCGCACGCGCTCGATCTGGCGGGCGTCGCCCTCGATGCGGAGCGCGTTGTCGCGGGCGACGATGCGCACGCCGAGCTCGCTCTCGAGTTCCTTCAGCAGCTTTTCGTCGTTCACATAGAGCGACTGGAGCGTGCGGGCGTTTTCGAATTCGATCGTCGCGCTTTCGGACGATGCGGCGGGAAGTAGTTTATCGGTAGCCATAGACGAGCGCCCAATGTGTGCGCTCTTCGGGGGATTTTTTGACCTCCACGATGGCGAAATAGGTGCCGGTTTGTTTCGGGTTGACGAGGGCGCCGCCGAAGCGGCCTTTCTGCCAGTTTTGCGATTCCACCAATTTGCCTTTGGAGTCGTAAACGTGGACGGTCACCGTCGCGCCATCGGTGTCGGTGCCGAGGCAGAACCAGTAGTTGTTGCCTTTGAAGAGCTGCGCGGTGACGGCTTTTTGCTCGCCGACGCCGAGATCTCCGCCCCAGGCGTCCTCACGGAAAGTGAAGCCTTGCTGGACGTAGGGCGTGGCGGCTTCGTAGGCGAATGACAGGGCATCGTCCACGGTGGCTTGCAGCGCGAGCGGGAAGGCCAGCGCGGCGAGGAGGGCCGCTGGGAGAAGGCGTATTTTCACAAAGAGTTTCAGGCGTCGGACGAGGTGATGGTGACGACCATTTTGCTCGTCACGGAGTGGATCTGATCGACGCTTTTCGGGCTGATTTTGCGACCTTCGCCTTCGAGAATGAGCGGGCGAATTTCTCCGAGCATCGCCTTGAGCTGGGTAACGAGATCGCTCTTGCGGAGGCGCGGGCTCATGTCGTCGAGGCGGCGGTCGAAGTAATTCAGCAACTCGGGCTGGTGGAGGAGCTCGGCGCGATCGCGCTTGTAGTCTTTCTGGACAATGGAGGTGAGCACCTCGGTGCCGCGCACCCAGCCGCCGAGGCTGACGAGTTGGGCGAGGTCTTCGTCGTTGAGCTCATCCATGGCGCCGCGCACGTCTTGCAGCGCGCCGTCGAGCTCCTTGCGGGCGCCGTTCCAATCGCGGGCGTCGGCCTTGTCCACGATGGCCTTGCTGCGGGCGACGACGGCTTTTTCCACGCCGACGGCGCGGGAGAGATCGAGCACGTCGTGGCCGATCTGCTTGATGCGCTCGCTATCCTCGGCTTCGACGGCGATGAAACCCTCGGCGATGACGGTGCCGAGCAGGAGAGCGACCTGGGCGCGGTTGCCGGTATTTTTGCCCATGGATTCGCGGAGTTCGCCCTTCCAATTCGGATGGCCGAGCTTGTCGAGGACGTTGAAAATCTCGCTCGGCACGGGGACGACGACATCCTGGACGGCGGCGGCGGGAAATTTCGAAAGGTCGATCTGCTGGGGCGCGGGCTCGGCGCGGAGGATCGACGCATGGGCGACCAAAGTCGCGACGGAAGCGGCGGCGATTCCGAAAAAGGTGTTTCTCATAGTAGGCGCGTTCAATTTAGTGTCCGGCCATTGCCGGCCCGTATCCATAATGAATCGCAGTAGAATACACAATATCCTAGCCGCCGCATCCTCAAAGCGAATCCTGGTGATCGGCGACGTGATGCTGGACGAGTTCGTTTGGGGACGGGTCTCGCGTATTTCGCCGGAGGCTCCGGTGCCGGTGGTCGAGGTGTCGCGGGAAAAAAGTTATCCCGGCGGCGCGGCGAACGTGGCGCGCAATCTGGCGGAGTTCACGCGCTCGGTGCGGGTGCTCGGCGTGGTCGGCAGCGATGGCTACGGCGCGCAGCTGCGGGGGCTGCTCGAGGCGGAGCGAATCCAGACGGATTGTCTCGTGGAGGTGGCGGGCCTGCCGACCATCGTCAAGACGCGCATCATTGCCCGGCAGCAACAAGTCGTGCGCGTGGATCGGGAGAAGCGCACTTCGCCGGATGCGGAGACGCTGCGTGGCATCGTCGCGCAGGTCGAACGGGTGCTGCCGGAAACGGACGCGATTATTTTCGAAGACTACGGCAAGGGGCTCATCGTCCAGGAGCTCAAGAACGCGGTGTGCGCGCTGGCGCGGCCCGAAAATATCGTCGTCACCGTCGATCCGAATCCCGGTAATCCGCTCGATTGGGCGGGGGTGAGCGCCATTAAGCCGAATCGCTCCGAGGCCTTTGCCGCGGCGGGCATCCCGCACGGCGAGCCGGCGGATCGTCCTCTGGAGGACGCGCCTCTGCTCGAGGTCGGACGTCGGCTCATCGAGCAATGGAAGGTCGGGCAGCTGCTCATCACGCTGGGTGAGCATGGGATGATTCTTTTCGACGAGGGGCAGCCGCCCTATCACACGCCGACGCGGGCGCAGGAGGTCTTCGATGTCTCCGGCGCGGGCGATACGGCGATCTCGCTTTATACTTTGGCGCTGGCCTCGGGGGCCACGGCGCGCGAGGCGGCGGAGGTCGCGAACCACGCGTCGGGCATCGTCGTCGGCAAGCTCGGCACGGCGACCGTGAGCGCGGACGAGCTGGCCGCGAGCTTTCCGGAATAATTTTTACAGAAAGAAACAGAGAGAACGGAGGGATGATTTCCCTTTCCTCCGTGGCCTCTTGTGAAAAGAATTATCCGACGTATTCCTTGGCGATGAGCGTGGCGTTATGGCCGCCGAAGCCGAAGGAATTATTGATCGCGACGCGGATCTTTTGCTGGCGCGCCGTGTTCGGCACGTAGTCGAGGTCGCATTCGGGATCGGGATGATCGAGGTTAATCGTGGGCGGAATGATGCCGTCGCGAATCGCGAGCGCGCAGGCCTCCATTTCCACGCCGCCGGCTGCTCCGAGAAGGTGGCCGGTCATGGATTTGGTCGAGCTGACGGGGATTTTTTTTGCCGCTTCGCCGAGGGCGGCCTTGATGGCTTTTGTCTCGCAAATGTCGCCGATCGGCGTCGAGGTCGCGTGGGCATTGATATAGTCAACGTCCTCCGGGTTCACGCCGGCGTGCTTCATGGCGATCTGCATGGCGCGCGCCGCGCCTTCGCCGTCGGGCAGAGGGGCGGTCATGTGGTAGGCGTCCGCCGTGGCTCCGTAGCCGGAAAGCTCGCAGTAAATCGGCGCGCCGCGGCGTTTGGCGTGCTCAAGCTCCTCGAGCACGAGGACGCCGGCGCCTTCGCCCATGATGAAGCCGTCGCGATCCTTGTCGAAGGGGCGGCAGGCCTTGCCGGGGTCGTCATTGCGGCAGCTGAGCGCCTTCATGGACGCGAAGCCGGCA
The DNA here is from genome assembly GCA_015655545.1 of Chthoniobacterales bacterium. Lineage (GTDB taxonomy): Bacteria > Verrucomicrobiota > Verrucomicrobiia > Chthoniobacterales > JAATET01 > JAATET01. The sequence goes on from JAATET010000069.1 coordinate 15,148, forward strand.
ATGCCGAGCGGAGTGATGGTGGCTTCGCAGCCGCCGGCGACAAAGCAGTCCGCATCGCCGAATTTGATGATCCGCCAGGCTTCTCCGAGCGAATTATTGGCGGTCGCGCAAGCCGTGACGATGCACATGTTCGGCCCGCTGAAGCCGTATTCCATCGAGACGATTCCGCTCGCCATGTTGCTGATCATCATGGCGATTGTGAAAGGGGAGACGCGCGAAGGACCGCGGCTTTGCAGGCGCTTGGCCTCCTCCTCCATGCTGTAAAGACCGCCGATGCCGGAGCCGATCATCACGCCCACCCGATGGGGATCGACCTTTGACGGATCCAGGCCGGAGTCCTCGACCGCCATTTTTGCGGCAGCCATGGCGAACTGCGTGAAGCGATCCGTGCGTTTGGCGGATTTCGGGTTTTTGAAATAGGCGGCCGGGGTGAAGTCCTTGATCTCGCCGGCGATCTTGCAGTCGTATTCCGAGGAGTCGAACGCATCGAAGCGGGTGATGCCGTTTTTGCCTTCGGTGAGGCTGCGCCAAAAAGTGGGCGTATCCATGCCCACGGGGCTGACGACACCAATACCGGAAATTACAACTCTACGATCGCTCATGCTTTATCTTAACAAGTGGCCTCAAAACGGGAAAATTCCAGTCAATCGGCTCGCGAATACCCAATGCAACCACAAACTTCCATGTGGCGAACAATCGTGCTCCGTCGAAGAGACCTCGCTTAAATCACCGACGGTGACAAGCGCTCGTTGCGCTGGCCGCATTGCGGACAGGCGGGCAGCGGCTCGGGCGTGGGATTTTCGTAGAGCGTCCCGCAGAGGGCGCAACGAAGCGCGCGCGGCTTTCGGCGGCCCTCGCGCCGGGCGCGAAAAAATTCGCGCCGCAGCCACAGGAGCAGGAGCACGACGACCAGCCCGGACGCGTAGCCGAAGACGAGATGGCCGAGGCTGAGCGAGATCATGGCGATTCCTCGCGTTTGGGTTCCTCCCGCTTCACGTCGAGCCCCCAATGGAAGGTTGCCGTGCCCCAGGATACGTGCGAATCGGGCCCGCGTTGAAACCAAAGCGCGGTCAAAAATTGGGAAGCGGCATCGTCGAGGACGCCGGTTTTTCCATCCTTGAAAACATGGAGCACGCGGCCATCGGGCGCGACGGCGATGAGGAATTGGGCGGGGGCGAGTTGGTCGCCAGGTCGCGCGGCGAAGCGGGCCTTGGGCCATTTCTTCGGAGCGCGCGGTTGCAATGCCGCCGAGAATACGACCTGTGTATCCCTTGCCGGAAGCGGTTGTCGGACGGCTGCGAGCGGAGCGTCGGCGACCGGGACCGGGCCGAAATCGCGGACCAGCGGCGGCAGGATGCGCGATTGGAAATCCGGCAGCGGCTCCAGCTGCGGCGTGGCGACGGCGTAGCTGGGTTCGTAGGCGGGGATGGACGGGGCGAGCATTTCCTGGCCGTGCATTTTTTCCGGAGCGAAGAGCGCGGGATCCGCGGCGGCGAGGAAGGGGGCAAGGCGCCGGACCTCGGGCGAATTCGGGAGGAGCACGTAGAGGGTGGCGTCGGAAATGCGCGCCGGCGTCGGCGTCGGATAGGTCACGCGAAAGAGCAAATATGCGCCGGCATGCAGCGCGGCGGCGGCAAGCAGCCAGAGCGCCAGGCGGCGGACGCCATCCTGGGCCGACGCCCAGTCGAACAGCAGCCGCAGGCGGTCGCCGGCATCCGTCATGGCTGATCCGAGGTGGCGAGCACGACGGAAAAGCCGTGCGTGACGGCGGCATTGACGACCTGCACGAGGAGATCGACGGGCGCGCGGCGGTCCGCCTTGATGATGAGCGTGCGCGCATTGCCGTGGATCGCCGCGAGACTGGCGCCGAATTCCTGGATGCCCGTGCGGCGATTGTCGAAATAGATGGCGGGGATGGGTTCGCCGATAATGCTGACGACGCAGGGATCGTGTTGCGGGGCGAGGAGAAAAGGGGAGTCGGGCACTTTTACGGCCACGCCGGGCTGGAGTAAAAAACCGCCGCTGAGCAGCAGGAAAAGCAGCAGGCCGGCGGCGACGTCGGCGACGGGCAGCAGAAGCAGCAATGCGAAGCCGGGGTTCAGCGTGCGTTGCAGTTTCACAACTCGGAGGGAGTCGAGCCCGTGGGCACGCCGGAGCGACGAAGGTCGATGAGCAGATTGACGATCTCGATGCCGGCGCGCTCCATGTCGTGCATCAATTCGTTCACGCGGGCGGAGAGGTATTGGTAGCCGAGCAGCGTGGGGATGCAGATGGCGAGGCCGCCCGCGGTGGTGAGGAGGCTCTGGTAGATGCCGGCGCCGATTTCCGCGGTCGTGGCGTAGCCGCCCTGGGCGCCGATCACGGTGAAGGCCTCGATCAATCCGACGACCGTGCCGAGCAGGCCGATGAGCGGGGCGAGATAGACGATGGTGATGAGGAGGCCGAGGTTGCGCTCGAGTTTCGGCACTTCGAGCTGGCCGGCGTCCTGCGCGATGTCGCGGAGCTCGGCGCGGGGGAGATCATGCTTGAGCAGCACGGCGCGCATCACGCGCGCGGCGGGGCCGGGCGTGGAGGCGCATTCCTGGGCGGCTTCGGCGATGTTGCCGAGAGCGAGAAGATTGGCCAGGCCGCGCAGCAGCTCGCCGACGCGAATGGTCGCGCGATGGACGAAGAATGCGCGCTCGAGGAACACGGCGACGGCGACGACGCTGCATAGGAGGAGCGGCCACATGAGCGGACCGCCTTTCTGCAAAAACTCGGGCATAGCAGTAAGAAGAACAAGAAAGGGAGGAATCTGGAACTCAGGAAATCAGGAAAATTTCAGAGGCGCTTTTCCGGCTTTCCTGAGTTCCAGATTAAAAACGTATTCTCACAGCATCCGATTTACGAAGGTTTCGCGGTCGAAGGGGGCGAAGTCTTCGAATTTTTCGCCGGTGCCCATGAAGCGCATCGGGAGGCCGAGTTCGTGCTGGATGGCGACGGCCACGCCGCCTTTGCCGCTGCCGTCGAGCTTCGTGACGATGATGCCGGTGAGGCCGATGGCTTCGTGGAACTGCCGGGCCTGGACAAGGGCGTTCGAGCCGGTGGTGGCGTCCACGACGAGAAGCTTCTCGTGCGGAGCGTCGGGATCGTGCTTCGCGAGCGTGCGGTTCACTTTCGCGAGCTCCTGCATGAGGTTGCTCTTCGTGTGCAGGCGGCCGGCGGTGTCGCAGATGAGGAACTGGATATTCCGGCGTTGCGCGCTGGCATAGGCGTCGTAGCAGAGAGCGGCGGGATCGCCGTTGTATTGGCCTTTGACGACTTCCACGCCGAGCCGGTCGCCCCAGGCGCAGAGCTGCTCGATGGCGGCGGCGCGGAAGGTATCGGCCGCGACGAGCAGGGCGGTGTGTCGGTGGCTGGTGAAATAATGGGCGAGCTTCGCGGCGGAGGTGGTCTTGCCGGTGCCGTTTACGCCGACGAGCAGGATGACTTTTGGCCGGTCGGATAGCGGAAGAATCGGAGGAATGCGGATGGGGAGCGCGGAAACGATCTTGTCGCGGACGACGTCCACCATGGTCTCGGCGTTCAGGTCCCGCCGGTCGCGCATCGCGGTGAGGATATGCGTGGCCATCGGGACGCCGAGGTCGAAGCGGATGAGGGTGTCTTCCACCTCGTCCCAATCGACGGGCTTGCCGGTGAATTTCTCGACGAGGGATTTGAAAAAGCCGAGGGCCATGGTTTGGGGAATGCGGAATTCGAAATGGGGAATGCGGAATTAGATTTCCAATTTCACATTTCGCATTTCGCATTCGCGGCCTTGTTCGGCGTTCTCGCCGGACGGGGCAGCGTGGATCGGATGCGGTCGAGGACGCCGTTCACGAACTTCCCGGACTCGTCGGTGCTGTATTTTTTCGCGATCTCGATGGCTTCGTTGATCGAGACCACGGGCGGAACCTGCGGGCAATGGAGCATTTCGTAAATCGCCAGCCGGAGGATGTTGCGATCGACGGCGGAGATGCGATGGAGCTCGTAGTTGTCGGCGTGGTCGCGGATGAGCGTGTCGACCGCGTCCTGGCTGGTGAGCACGCCGGGGACAAGCTCGTCGCAAAATCGCCGGGCGCTCGGGCTGAGTCCGCGCATCTTGTAAAAGACCTGGAGGTCGGCGAGCTCCGAGGTCGGATTCAGATCGCGCTGATAAAGAAATTGCACGGCCGCCTCACGGCCTTCTCGACGGACTCCCATGGAAAGATCAGTTGGTAAGAATGGATTGGACGGCGTGCGCCGCGGTGACAGCCGCCCGGGCGGCTTCGCGGCCGCGGTTCAGTTTTGGATCGATGCAGCGCGCGCGGGCCTGGGCTTCGTTGTGGACGAGCAGGACTTCGTGAATGACCGGGACGCGATGGTCGATGGCAATTTGCTGAAGGGTGCCGGTGATGGAAGCGGCGATGAGATCGGCGTGGGCGGTCTGGCCTTTGACAATGATGCCGAGCGCGAGAATGGCGTCGTATTTTTTCCGCGCGGCGAGAAGTTTCACGAGCAGCGGGATTTCGAACGAGCCGGGGGCTTCGAAGGTCTGGACGGTCGCCTTTTCGTTGATGGCGAGCAGCTCGGCGCGCGCATTTTTTTCGAGCGCGGAGGTGTATTTGCCGTTGTAGCTGCTCACGACGAGGGCGAAGGCTTGCTTGGCCGTCTTCGTGACGCGGGGCCGGGACGGCAGGGCTTTGGACATTTGGTAATCTTGGCAGAATCGCCACGCATGGCAATCGCGCGGCGCTAGAGCATGTGCCCGAGCTTTTTCTTTTTCGTCGCGAGATAGCTCTCGTTGTGCGGATTCGAGACGCTGCGAATCGGCACTTGCTCGACGATTTCGAGATTGAAGGCCTCGAGGCCGACGACTTTGCGGGGGTTGTTGGTCATGAGGCGGATCTTGCGCACGCCGAGGTCGCCGAGGATTTGGGCGCCGAGACCGTAGTCGCGGAGGTCGGGCGCGAAGCCGAGTTTTTCGTTCGCCTCAACCGTGTCGAAGCCTTCCTCCTGGAGCTTGTAAGCGTGGATTTTCGCGGGCAGGCCGATGCCGCGGCCTTCCTGGCGCATGTAAACGAGCACGCCGCTGCCGGCCTTCTCGATCTGGCGCAGCGCGGTGTGCAGCTGGCTGCCGCAGTCGCAGCGCTTCGAGCCGAAGACGTCGCCGGTGAGACATTCGCTGTGGACGCGGACGAGGACGGGCTTGTCGCCATCGATGGCGCCTTTCACGAGGGCGAGGTGGTGCTGGCCATCGAACTCGGATCGATAAAGATGCAGGTCGAACGTGCCGTAGTCCGTCGGCATCTGGATCGTCTGCTCGCGGGCGATCAGCTTTTCGCTCTGGCGGCGATGGGCGATGAGGTCGGCGATGGTGCAAATTTTCAGCCCGTGTTTGCGTTTGAAGCGCAGGAGATCGGGCAGGCGGGCCATCGAGCCGTCTTCGTTGAGGATTTCGCAGATGACTCCCGATGGATCGAGACCGGCGAGGCGCGCGAGGTCGACGGAGGCCTCGGTGTGGCCGGCACGCCGGAGCACCCCGCCTAGTCGCGCCTGCAGCGGGAAAATGTGGCCTGGCTGCACGAGGTCGCCGGGCCGGGATTTCGAATCGGAAAGCACGCGAATGGTCGCGGCGCGGTCCTTTGCGCTGATGCCGGTCGTGATCCCGGCCGCGGCATCCACCGAGACGGTGAAGTCCGTCTGAAAGATTTCGCGATTGTGCGCGACCATGCGTTGGAGCCCGAGCTGGGCGGCGCGGTCTTCCATGACCGGCGCGCAAATGAGGCCGCGCCCGTAACGCGCCATGAAATTCACCGCGGTCGGAGTCGCCTTGGCGGCGGCCATGACGAGATCGCCTTCGTTTTCGCGGTCGGAGTCGTCGGTGACGATGACCATTTTGCCCGCGCGGATGTCCTTGAGGACGGCGGGGATCGAGTCGAACTGGGTGCGTTTGGCGGGCATGCAGGAAAAAGATTCTCACGCAGAGACGCGGAGACGCAGAGAAATATTTTCCGGATTCTTTGCGGCGTCGCAACTTCGCGTGAGCGGGCTACTTGCGGCAGTAGTAAACGAAAGCGGGCGGAAAATTGCGCAGGACGACGGGCGAGGTGCGGGTATTGGGAAAAACGCTGCGCAGGAGTCTGCGAAAATTCCGACCGCCCGGCAGCCAATGCGACCCGAAGTAGGCGAAGGTGGCAAAGGTGCCGCTTTTGCCGAGCACGTCGTGGATGCCGCCGAGGATATTTCGCTGCAGGTTCGGATCGAAGATCGTCCACGGCAGCCCGGAAACGATGCTGTCGGCTTCGTGGAATTTGTGCTCCGCGGCATGCGCGCGCAGCTCCGTGGCACAACCCTCCACGATGCGCGTATCCGGGAAACGGGATTTGAGGTCCGTCGCGAAATTCGGATTTCGCTCGATGGCGACGAAGTGCGCGCCGGCCTGCTTCATTTCGAGAATATGCTCGGTGAAGACGCCGGTCCCGGGGCCGATCTCGAGAATGCGAGCCGCGCCATCCACGCCCGCCTTATCCACGATCACTCGAGCGAGATGCTTCGAAGAGGGGGCGATGGCTCCGGTGGTATGCGGAGCGAAAATGGCTTCTTTGATAAAACGCATGGCATGAGCGCCGGAATGGCGCCGACCAAGGAATCGCCGTTTTTGGGAGAATTGCAACACCGCTCGGTGAGCGCGCCGTGCGCCCATCCTCGAATCAGGCGAAAATCTGATTTCTCATTCCCAAGGTTTGTGCGATTCGTTTGCAAATCCCTATCCGATGCCGATGAAAATATTTTACCGCCCCCTCTTCGCGATCCTCTTTTCCACAATCGTCCTGTTCGCGGCTTCGTCGGCCCGCGCGACCACGGTTTACGCCCTCACGAATGACGGGAGGGTTCTCACTTTCGATCACCTGACGCCAGGCACGATCACGAACGATGTCGCTCTCGGCGGCCTCGGTGGATTCGAACTGCTCGCGATCGATGTCCGGCCGACCGTGCAGCCCACGTATTCTCAACCTGGGGTCGGCACGCTTTGGGGCATCGGACGCTCGGGCACGAGTTTTCAGCTTTTTGTGATTAACCCCGTTACGGGCGCGGCCACGGCCATCGGATCGCCGATCGCGGCGGGGATCAACGGCGCCCCGGCCAACACGGAGTGGGGTTTCGATTTCAACCCCGGCACCGACCGCATTCGTCTGGTGAACAGCAGCTTCGCCAACAACTACCGGTTGAATCCCAATAACGGCCAAATCGCCTTTTTCGATGCCTCGCTCGCGTATGCGGTGGGCGATACGCATTTTGGCACCGCGCCTCAAGTCGATGCGGCCGCCTATACGACTGCGGCTTTCGGCGGAGCCTCCACCCTTTATTACCTCGACTCCAACTTGAATATCCTGGCGTCCTCGGCTTCTCCCGATTCCGGCCAGCTCCAGACCGTGGGAGCTTCGGGGCTGGGAGTCGATATCGACCAGCCGAATGGTTTCGATATTTACGGCGGACTCGCCCTTTTTTCCACCGCCGGCGCGCCCGATTCTCTCTATTCCGTGGATACGACGACCGGTGTCGCCACCTTGATCGGCACTTTTCCCGCGCTGGTCGACGTGCGCGGGCTGGCCATCGCCATTCCGCCGCCTCCGGTGGGTCTGCCCTTTTTGCGCATCAGCGGTCCGGCAAAAAGGACAACGACCGGCAGCCGGGCCGACTTGAAAATTCGCTCCTTCGACGAAAGCGGATCGGTGGCCGTCTCCTTCCGCGTCGTGAAGCAGTCTGCGAGCTACAAGGTATTGCGCAGCTCCGCCACGGATCCGAATCTCTATACCGCGATTGTCCGCCGGCTACAGTTCGGCAACAACCGCGTGATTGTGCATTCGGTCGACCCCGAGGGAAATCTGACGATCAAGCAGGTGGTGATCGTTCGAAAACATCAAACAAACCCGCCGCCGGCAGCGGCCGCGCCTTGACGACGCGGCAGCTTTTTGGCCTTGGGCGATCCCGGCGGGCTTAGGCTTGCAGCGACGCGGAGATTTTACTGGCAGGCTTCGCACTCCTCGCCGCGGCGCATGGCCTCGATCGAGCATGCTTTCTTCTCGTCGGCGGTGAATTCTTTTTTCACCGGAGCGCCGGCGTGGCCGCGGACTTCCTTCTTCTGGTTCGTGGTGGCGCCTTCGATGTTCGAAGCCCCCGTGGAGCGGAGATAGTAGGTCGTCTTGAGGCCGACGTGCCATGCGCGGCGATACATGTGGCTGAGCACTTTGAGGTCGGGCTCCTGGATGAACAGGTTCACGGACTGCGACTGGTCGATCCATTTCTGGCGGCGCGCCGCGGCGTCGATGATGAAGTTGAACGGAATGTTGAAGACCGTGAGGTGCTTCTTTTTGACTTCGTCGGGCACGTTCTCGATGTCCGTGAGCTCGCCGTCGAAATACTTGAGCTGGTCGCGCATGTCGTCGTCCCACAGGCCGAGCTTTTTCAAATCGCGCACGAGCTCGCCGCTCAGGATTGTGTATTTGCCGCCGAGGTTTTCCTTCACGAAGAGGTTCTTGAAGCTCGGCTCGATGCACGGCGTGGTGCCCGTAATGTTCGAAATCGTGGCCGTGGGCGCGATGGCGAGCACGTTGCTGTTGCGCATGCCATGGTGCTTGATTTTGTGGCGCACGGGCGCCCAGTCCATTTTTCCGCCGCGTGGGACGTCGATCTTGATGCCGCGCTCGCGCTCGAGCAGATCGATGGTGTCCTGCGGAAGCAGGCCGCGATCCCATTTCGAGCCTCGGTAGGAGCTGTAGGCGCCGCGTTCGGCGGCGAGGTCGCTCGACGCGCTGTAGGCGTAGTAGGCGATCGCTTCCATGAACTCGTCGTTGAATTCCACGGCCTCGTCGCTTGCGAAGCTGACGTTGC
>JAATET010000106.1 GCA_015655545.1 Chthoniobacterales bacterium
GCCGCCGGTGCCGCCACGAGCGCCGAGGAAAGTCAGCGACGACAAATCCCACTCGTATCCCTCCTGCCGGGTCAGCGTGAAGGTGAAGGCATCCGTGGTGAGCCAGTTCGAGGAGGTCAGTGCCAGTGATTGGTATGGGGAGGGGTTAGCGAAGGTCGTGCCGCTGAAGACGGTAAACCCTGCCCAGTTGCTATTGGAGGCGGTGAGGCCCGAGCCAGCGATGATGTCGGTGAAATCCTGCGCCGTGGCCACGGTGGACGTCAAGCCCGTGGCCACCGAGATCGAAATATTCGACTGATCGTAGGCGTTGCTGTTCGCGGGAGCAGAAGTCTGGGTCGTGGAGATCGAATAAAGCGTGTCCGCGACCGCCGGGGACACGGCGCCCAGCAAAAGGAGAGATGCGAATGCGGGAAGCAGGCGACGGCTCGGCTTCGATTTTTCTGAGGGGATCAGTATATTCATTTGGCTGAGTTGATTGGGTGGCTGTGAGAGGATAATTGCTTGATCGGAGCGGGTCAACGGGAACTTCTGAATTTTTTTTATGTTTCTTTCTGAAGTTTACCGGCCTGGAGAGAAAGCCTGGCAATGGCGATGTGCGGCGGACATCTCGCGGCGCTTGGCACGGCTGGGCCGAAGTCGCTGCGCCCATGGATAAATTGCAAAAAATCTCAGGCGTTTTTTGATTCTCTGGCTTCCTTTTTTGATTTTTGGTTAATTCCTGATGCCCGCGCGCGGAATTCTCTCTTCCTCGCGGTCGCCTTCCTTCCTTCCATGAATTTGTCCTGCCTTCTCCGCGGCTTCGCCGTTCTTGTCCTTGCCTCCCACGCTTTCGCCGCGCCGGACGACGCGCTGAGGGCCGGGTTTCTCAATCCGCCCCGATCCGCCCGGCCGCAGACGTGGTGGCATTGGATGAACGGAAACATCACCAAGGCCGGCATCACGGCCGACCTCGAAGCGATGAAGCAAATCGGGCTCGGCGGCGCGACCATCGTGAATGTCGACTGCGACGTCCCGGCCGGCCCGGTCCCGTTCATGAGCCCGGAATGGCGCGAGGACTTCAAATTCGCGGTGCAGGAGGCCGCCCGGCTCGGCCTCGAACTCACCGTGGAAAACTGCGCCGGCTGGTCCAGCAGCGGCGGCCCGTGGAACACGCCCGAGAATGGCATGCAGCGGCTCACGTCGAGTGAAACCCGAATCAAGGGGCCGGCGAACTTCGACGCGGTGCTCCCGCAGCCGCCGACGAACCTGGATCACTACAAGGATATCGCGGTCCTTGCCTTCCCTGCCTCCGAAGCTGAGGCGCGCACTGCTTCGGAGGCCACGTCCAGGCTGGAAATCCAGCGCGCCATTTACGGTGCGAAGGGGGGCAGTTTCACGGACGTGAAGGCCAGGCTCGTCGAGATGATCAAGAACGGCCGGGCATCGGTCGCCGCGAACAACGAGGAAATGGGCGGGGATTCCGCCCCGGGCTCCGTCAAGCAGCTGCGGCTCGAATTCACGCTCGATGGAAAGCCAGGCGTCCTCACCGCGGATGAAAATGAAACGCTCATCTTCCCGATTAATGCGGCCCGGCTCGCCGCCGCGGAGATGAACCAGAAGACCTCGGTGGACCGCACGTTCGTCCAGCCGCTGCCAGTCGCGGCCGCATCCGGCAAAGCCGTCCCGCTCGACGACGTGGTGGACTTGACCGCAAAGCTCTCGCCCGACGGACGCCTCCGCTGGAGCGTGCCGGCGGGCGACTGGATTCTCCTGCGCGTGGGTTACACGCCGATCGGGATCGAGAACCACCCCGCGCCCGCGGCGGGCCGGGGGCTGGAGTGCGACAAGCTGAGCAAGGCCGCATTGGACGCGCACTGGGACGGCTTCATGCAAAAGGTGCTCGACGACATCGGCCCGCTCGCCGGCAAGGCGCTCGAAGCCTCGCTGATCGACAGCTACGAAGTCGGCAACCAGGACTGGACGCCCGCCTTCCGCGAGGAATTCAAAAAGCGTCGCGGCTACGATCCGGTGAAATTCCTGCCCACCTTCGCCCGCCAGATCGTGGACGGCCCGGAGGTCACCGAGCGCTTCCTTTGGGACATGCGCCGCACCGTCGCCGATCTGTTCGCCGAAAATTACTTCGCGCATTTCGCGGAGCTGTGCCGCGAGCATGGCCTGAAGAACGCCGTCGAGCCTTACACCGGGCCCTTCGAGTCGATGCAATCCGGCGCGACGGCGGACGTCGTGATGGGCGAGTTCTGGTCCGGCAGTCATGGCCACGAATCGGTGAAACTGGCCGCTTCCATCGCCCATGTTTACGGCAAGTCCATCGTCGCCGCGGAATCCTTCACCGCCGCGCCCAGCGCGCAAACCGGTCGCTGGCTCGAGGACCCCTATTCGCTCAAGACGCTCGGCGACCTGATGTTCTGCCAAGGCCTGAACCGCTATGTCTTCCACCGCTACGCCATGCAGCCGTGGCTGAATCGCTGGCCGGGGATGACGATGGGCCAGTGGGGATTTCACTTCGAGCGCACGCAGACGTGGTGGACGCAGGGGAAATCGTGGATCGACTACATTTCGCACTGCGAGTTTCTGCTCCAGCAGGGCCGCGCCGTGGCGGACGCCGCTTACTTTACGGGCGAAAGCGCGCCGGTCGAGACGCGCGCTGGCGATCCCGCGCTGCCCGCCGGCTACGACTACGACGCCGTCAACGCCGACGTGCTGCTGAACGGAGCGACCGTGCAGGATGGGCGGCTCACGCTGGCCAGCGGAGCCAGCTATGCCGCGCTGATCCTGCCGCCGGATGACGCGAATATCACGCCCCGGCTGCTGGCGCGGCTGCGGGACCTCGTGCGCGACGGGGCGACCGTGGCGGGGCCGCGCCCGGAGCGCTCGCCGAGCTTCGCGGGCTATCCGCAGTGCGACGCGCAGGTCCGGGAGCTGGCTGCCGAAATGTGGGGAAAATGCGACGGAAAGACTGTCCGGGAAAACGCCGTCGGCAAAGGCCGCGTTGTCTGGGGGGAATCCCTGGAAGACATCTTCTCCGCGCAAAACCTGAGACCCGATTTCGCGTTCAAGGGCCAATCCAAGGCCTCCGACCTCGCCTACGCCCACCGCGTCGCGGACGGGTCGGATATTTACTTCGTCTCCAACCAGCGACGACAGTTCGACTTCGCGGAATGCACCTTCCGCGTCAGCGGGAAGGTTCCCGAATTGTGGCATCCCGACACGGGCGAGATCGAGCCCGCCCCGGTCTGGCATTCCCAGGACGGATGCACGACGGTTCCTCTCGACTTCGGTCCCGCCGATTCGGTGTTCGTCGTTTTTCGCCCGGCCGGGAGGAAAGACGAGGATCATGTCGTCTCCGTCGAGAATCAGAAGGCGGCCGATCCCTCCCCGAAACTCGCGATTGATCGCGCGATCTTTGCCGGCACGGACGGCGGCGGCGAGAGGGATGTCACGGAGACTCTGGTCAAGCTCGCGCGCGACGGCCGACTGGTCGTGACCGTCGACAACGACTCCCTGGGCGGCGATCCCGCGTCGCTCCACACGAAGGAATTGCGCGTGGACTACACCCTCGACGGCAAGCCGGCGCGCGCCACCGTGCCGGAACACGAAACCCTGGCGCTGCCCGCGTCGGCCGCCCTCGGACCGGCCCCGGCATGGAAAACGAGCATCGCCGCGGACGGATCGCCACTCTTCACCGCCTGGGCCGATGGCCGGGCGGAATTGCGCATGGCGAGCGGAAAAATCCTGCACGCGGAAGCGGAGGATTTGCCCGCGCCGCAGGAAATCTCCGGCGCATGGAAGCTGAACTTTCCCCCGAACTGGGGCGCGCCGCCTTCGGTCACCCTGCCGAAGCTGATTTCCTGGCCCGACCATCCCGACGACGGGGTGCGCTATTTTTCCGGCACGGCGACCTACGAAAGGCCGATCGACATTCCCGCCGATCGACTGACCGCCGGACGCGAACTCTGGCTGGATCTCGGCGGCGTGAAGAATTTCGCGCAGGTGTCGCTGAACGGACACGACTTCGGCGTGCTGTGGAAGCCGCCCTTTCGCGTGAACGTCACCGCCGCCGCCCAGGCCGGCGCGAATCAGCTCACCGTCAAGGTCACGAACCTCTGGCCGAACCGCCTGATCGGCGACGAGCACCTGCCGCCCGACTGCGAATGGGATGGGGACCGGCTTGCGGCGTGGCCAGAATGGCTGCTGGAGGGCAAGCCCAGCCCGACCGGGCGCTTCACCTTCACGACCTGGCATCACTGGACGAAAGATTCGCCGCTATTGCAATCCGGGTTGCTGGGGCCGGTGACGCTTCAGACGGCTCAAATCATCAGGCCGTCCGGCAAATGACCGCGACTTGAAAAACAAGAGGGGGGCTGCCCGGGAAGTTCGTTGCCGGGTTGGCGCCGAGGGTCGCGAAGATGTTCGTTTCCAAGAAGGTGGCCGCCGCCATCGTAGAGGAAAAGGGCCTCAAGCAGGTCAGCGACACGGGGGCGATCGAGGCCTTCTGCGACGAGGTGATCGCGGCGAATCCCGGGCCGGCCGAGGATTTTCGAGCGGGCAAGGAAGCGGCCCTGAACTTTCTCAAGGGCCAGGTGATGAAACTGTCTAGGAAAGGCGAATCCGGGGCTCGCCGGAGAAATTTTTGCCCGGAAGCTGACTTGAGCGGCCTTTGCGCCTTTTCAGTCGCCCGGCTCAATTGGTGGACCTGCGACGGCGTGCGAAGAAGACGAAAGTTCCGATGCAAGAGTCTTGGTCTCGGTTGCGGCACGGCGGAGACCTTGAGAACGACCGTCTCCCCGAGTCGCTGAATTTGTAAGTCGCTCGAGAGTTCAATCCGCCATCGGCGCCGGTCGCCGGTGGGACGCCTTTTAGAAAGACGCTCCGATGGTATCCGATGATTCCGAGAAAAAGTTCCGATTGAAGATCGTCCGGAACTCAGGTTTTTTCTCGGAGAAGAGGAGAAATACGGATTTCAAGATTTGTATCTTCAGTGGATAAGCGAAAGAGAAAATGATGTAATTACGAAATTTGAGATTGACAGAAACGGTTTTGATAATTTACTTGTCGACAGAAGGTTGCACCCGAATATAGAGTGTAAGGTTCGAAAACATTACCCCTCAATCACAAATCGCACACCCTCCAAAACTCATGAAACTCTTAAATTCCTTATCCATTGCCGCAGTCGGATCGATTGTTCTGGCAGTAACCGCGTTCGCTGCACCCGATCCTTTGTGGGTTTTCGGGATGAATAATACCGGCGAGAATCTTGGAACGACCGGCTCGACCTCCGATCTGGTCGCAGTGGGAACGGGGGGTGCGTATAGTGCTGATGGCTTGGGGGTCTCGGGTTTGGCTGGGGATTATGCCTATGTTTTGGGAAGTTCGAATGGTTCCCTGACGGTCGGCTCTGGTGCCGCGGGCAGTGGGATATCGACCACGAACTTAACATCCATCACTTTGACGGGCTGGTTCAAAACCAGTGTTAACCCTGGCACCACTCGATTGTTTGATAGTATCGCTAACGATGGCGCCAATACGGGCGGTATCAACATCACTCTCACGGGTAATACGATCGGTTTTTCACTTAGCTCGGGTGGCTCGCCAGGGACGATAACCTTTCCGACCGCGGGGTATACAACCTCGAATGCTTGGACATTTTTTGCCGTGACCTATGACGCCAGCCTCTCGACAAACAATGTGAATTTCTACACGGGCACCACGGCAAACTCCGTGACCCTGATCGGCACGCTGACATTGGCCGGGAACATCTTGGTGGCTCCCAATACGGCCGCAGCCACTATAGGCAATCGTAGTCCTGATCTAGCTCGTCACCTGAATGCCACCGTCGATGACTATAGACTTTTCGGTTCCGCTTTGGATTCCACCGGGGCGCTCTCTCTGTCCGATCTGGAGGGAATCCGTGTCTCGGATACCTTGAACGCCGTTCCCGAGCCCTCCACCTACGGCGTGTTTGTCGTCGCCCTGCTTGGCGTGGCCATCGCCGTTCGTCGTCGGCGCGGTCTCGCGGCGTAAAAAGCCCTTTCCGATCTGATAAAGCCGCTCCTTTTGGGGCGGCTTTATTTTTTCCATGATTTGCCCCCGACCTCGGGCAAATCGATTTTGCGTTGGCGACAGGCAAATCCTGTTCATGGAACAAGCGAGTCTCAATGAGGTCAGATAGACGATGAGATTGTTCATTCTCTCGGGAGTTCTCATCCCGTTGTCTTTCCCGACCGATCCGGCTAGGAGGCCGCGCTTAATTTCCCGAAGGGCGGCGAGTGAAATCAGCTTTCCAGATATTCAGTCACGGAGAAAGGCGGAGCGGATTGGAAATAAAGCGATGAGGCTGCTTTCGGAAGCAGGAAGAGAAAGTCAGCGACGGCGGCGCAGGGTCGCGCGTTTCACAAGGCGGGTAAAAGACGAACTTGGAAGGTCGATCCACGGCCACGAAGAGATAGCGCTTGCCCTCGGCTGTGCGCACTTCGGTCAGATCGATAGGGAAGTAGCCGATGGGATACTGCTTAAAGCGCTTCTTTTTGGGGATGCCCATCGAGATCGGATAAACGGTTGAACGGAGGATCGCTTCCTCCATTTGGCCACTGTCTTGGGGTTGATGTCGTAACGCGCGGCCAAAGCTCCCAGGCTCTCTTGAGCTAGATGGGATCGCCCGAGGCACCGCCGCCGTTGTGCGGGCGTGGCCATGTAATATCTGCCCCATGGTTCTT
The DNA here is from genome assembly GCA_015655545.1 of Chthoniobacterales bacterium. Taxonomy (GTDB): domain Bacteria; phylum Verrucomicrobiota; class Verrucomicrobiia; order Chthoniobacterales; family JAATET01; genus JAATET01. Next base: position 6,714 of record JAATET010000106.1, read on the forward strand.
GAAAGGTTGGCAGGTTTTTTCGCTCCGCTCCACCCCGCTCCGGGACTGAATAACCTGGACGGCTGGCAGCGGCCGCTCTCGCGGAGATGGGGCCGTCTATCTTCTTCCGGATCGCTGGCGACGGGCGCCGCGAATCGCCAGCATACTGGCTCCGGCGCCCAGGAGAAGCCAGGTCGACGGTTCGGGGATCGCGGTCACGTTCAGGATGCCGGTCCCGGTGAAGGAACTGCTCCGGAAGGTGGCCGTCGAGGTGAGGGAACCGTAGGTGCCGACGGGCTGGGCGATGCCGTCGAGGTAAAAGACGTGGATGGTATCGGGAGTCGACGGGGAAAAGTTCAGGTCGAAAATCGCCCCGCTGGCCATGAACAGGTCTGAGGCGTCTGACAGAAACGCGTTGTGGATGGAGAGCGTCCCGGCGGTGATCGTCGTGGCGCCGGTGTAGGTGTTCGCGCCGGTGAGGGTGAGGATGCCGCCGCCGGACTTGGTAAGTCCGCCGGAGCCGGACAGCACGCCGCCGAGGGTGATGTTTTCCGCGGCGCCCGCGGCGTTGGCGGCCTTGAAGGTCACGCCTCCGCCGGCATTGGTGAGTGTCATGTTGAGGGAGGAATTCCAGTTCGCCGCCGCGCCCACGGTGCCTCCGGACAAATTGACGGCGCTCGTGTAGGTGCCCGTCCCTTCGTGGACGATGCCGCTGCTTCCGATGTAAAGGGAGCCGCCCTTGACGTTGAGCACCCCGCTGCCGGAGGTCGCGGCGCCGGTGAATTGCGCCGCCTTGCCGAACTCGATGCCGGCGACGGTCGTCACGCCGCCGGTAAGATTCACGACGGCCGTTCCGCCGGCGTTGGCGGCGCTTCTCGGGGCATTCAAGGCGAGCGTTCCGCCGACATTGACCGTGCCCCCCTCGACGTCCAGGGTGCCGATGGAGTTGTCGAAGGCGACGAGCAGCGAGCCGCTGCCGTGGTTCAGCGTGCCGCTTTTCACGATCAGGCGTCCCGTGCCTCCGGCGCGGCCCACCACCGTGTTGGTCGTGCCGGTTTGGTTGATGACGCCTCCGTTCAAGACGATCAGGCCGGTCGTGCCGCTTCCGTATCCCACCTGGAAGGAGTTGCTGGCGGTATAGGTGGCGCCGCTGTCGATTACGAGTCCTCCGGAGCCGGTCGCCGCGTTGCCGATATTATAGGTCTGGATCGCGCTTTGGTTGTAAGCGCCGCTTGCCAGCTCGAGGGTGCTGGACTGGCCGATAAGCGCCGTCGTTCCCGAGGCGCCCACGGCGGCGGAGAGGAAGCTGCCGCTCCCGGAGCCGCCGCCGAACTTGAGAGTCTGTCCGTCGGTCTGGAAGGTGATCGTCCTGGCGGTCAGGATGCTGTTGATCGTGGCGCTGTTGTTGACCTTCAGCTCCCCGGCCGTGCCGGACAGGGAGATCGTGCCGCCGTTGAACGTGAGGCCGGCCTGATTCAGGGTGACCGTGTTCGCGTATTGTGTGCCGCTTACCGTGACGGTGCCGGGGGTGCCGTTGGTGCCGGCCGAAAAGACGAGATCATTGCTGGCCGAGGTGGTCAGGGCCGCGGGCGCCGAGGTGCCGGTGGTGCTTGTGGTCCACAGCGCGGAGACGCCGCTGTCCCACGTGCCGGTGGCTGGGCCGGAGCCGGCGGCGGTTCCGTTCGTATCCCAGGAAAAGGAGGAGGGAATGCTCGTGAGCGTGAGGACGATGTCGCTATTGCCGTTCGCCAGGGACAGCGTGGCGTTGAAGCCGCCGATCACTCCGGTCAAGGACGACCCCAGCGTGCCGCTGATCGCCGTGCCGGTGTCGAACAGGGTGTATGTGCCCGCAGTCACGCCGGAGAGTGTGGAGAAGGAGAAGTCGTTGAAATTCAGGAGGCCGCTGCCGATGGCCAGCGTGCCGGTGGCGAGCGTGAGCTTGTCCGCGGTGGCGCCGAGATTGAAGACGAGCGCTCCGGAACTGGAGCCGCCGATGGCTGCGGTCAGGTCCAGGGTTCCAGAGCCGAGCTGGAGGGTGAGGGCATCGGCGGTGGCGCCCGACGAGCCGGGGGCGAGCCTGCCTCCGCTGAGGATGGTGACGCCGGCATTGCCGGCTGTGGCAATCGTGCCGCTTCCGCCGAGCGTGGCGCCGGCGCCGACGGAATAGGCTCCCGCTCCGGTGTGGGCGCCGTTGACGAGCAAGGTGCCGCCGGAAACGACAGTGGCGCCCGAATAGGAGTTCGCCCCCGAGAGGGTTTCGGTGCCGGTGCCGATCTTGGTGAGGCTGAGCGCCCCCGCTCCCGAGTCCGTGATCGTGCCGGAAAACGCCGCGGTGATCGTGCCGCTGCCCACGGTGAGGGCCGCGGCGGAGGAGGATGTGTTATCGACCGTGCCGCCGCTGCCGTTCAGTCCGGCGATCGTCTCGGAGTGGCCGTTCATGTCGAACGTTCCGCCGTTGAAAACGATCGGCGAGCTGTCGTCGATCTGGTCGCCGTTCGTGCCGGTGAGCCGGACCGTGCCGCCGTTGAGGAACAGCCCCAAGCCGCCGATCGCGTGCACGGTGGGCGAGCTTGCCTTGTCGAGCTTCACGAGCCCGTTGTTCACGACGAGAGCGAGGCCGGCATTGTCCGTCGATCCGCTCAGGCTGAGGGTTCCGCCGCGCGTGTCGTCGCCGAAGGTGAGCGCGTTTCCCGTCACGGCGCTCGTGACGA